>CAYHKQ010000102.1:0-1998 GCA_964357255.1 uncultured Elusimicrobia bacterium | reverse complement strand
GGATACCCGTCATCGCCTTGGTGGGCTATTACCCCGCCAACTAGCTGATAGGCCGCGAGCCCCTCGAAAAGCGCCATACGGCTTTATCCTACACCTTCACGATCAAGGAACTATGGGGTATTAGCTTGCCTTTCGGCAAGTTATCCCCCTCTTCAGGGAAGGTTGCTCACGTGTTACTCACCCGTCTGCCGCTAAACATCCGATGTATTGCTACACCAAACATTCCGCTCGACTTGCATGTGTTAGGCACGCCGCCAGCGTTAACTCTGAGCCAGGATCAAACTCGCCAAACATGTCTACTTGTCTGATTAAGATGGGCTTGCGCTCGCGCGCAAACCCTGGCCTAGCTCGTTATTGCTACCAGGTTCTCAAAGGTTTCTATTAGTTTTTCAAAGAACAAAGTGACAAGTCCCTTTCCCTATTTTTTTTAGGGTTTCAAGGGACCAATACTTCAAGTTGTCTGACCAGCTTCCGGTCAAGAAGCGCGATGTCGGATATATCTTAACCTAAATAACGCGTGTTTGTCAATACCCCAATTTCTCTTCAACCCTTTTGCAACGCCCCAAGATAATATCTGGCGATTGCGTCGGGACGATCACAGAGAACGCCGTCCAAACCGGCCGCTATTGCGCCTTTGATATTTTCCGGTTTATCGTCAAAAAATAAACCCTCGCCGAAGCCGATCCGTGAGAAGGCCATGGCAGCCTCATAAATTTCCTTCTTGGGCTTGCGCGCTCCGGCTTCATACGACCACACAAAGCCGTCCATCAATCCAAAGAAAGGGTACGTCTTCAATAAATAATTACCATGAACAACGTTGGAATTGGAAATCACAAAAATCCGGTATCCCCGGGCTTTAAGCGCCTCGAGCAGTTTAACCATTTCCTCGACAGGATGAAAACATTCGTTGATAGAACGCCAAAAATGCTCCTCGGGCACCCGCGTGCCGAGCGCGCGGCAGATTCGCCGGTGGAATTCGTCCGCTGAAATTTTGCCCTCCTCAAAACGGGCCATGGTTTCGCCCGCCCAAAAAAGACGAAGCCAGCCGTCGAGCCGAATTTTGGCCACGGCGCGCAGATTACGCGCGATGTCCAAAAGCCGAAAATCCACCAGAACATTGCCCACGTCAAAAAAAACCGTCCGGTAGCGGCGGATGTCGGGATTCATTTGCCAATTCCAAAGCGCGCCTCTTCGATTTGAGACGGAAGAAGGGCGGCCTTTAGAAAATCGCGCACCTTTTCATCTTTGCTGACTCTTAAAGCGCGCTTGAGCGCGGGCATGGCCTGCGGCCGCAGCCGAATCACGCCGATTTGAGCCAGGGACCGAGCCGCGCTTTGACGCACAAAACGATCGTTGTCACCCAGCGCCGTTATTAATTCCTCCAACGCTTCTTGGGCCGCTTCGCCGCAATCCCCCAGCGCCAAAGCCGCGCCATAGCGGATATTGGCGTTCTCGCTGGAGAGACCCTGTGCCAGGGCCGGAATATTCAACGGGCCCACGACTTTAAGGGCTTCTTGCGCGACCCAGCGAATCTCCGGCTCCTGATCGCCCAAGGCCGCGACCAGCGCGGACATGACCGCAGAGTCCGTGGCCTTAAAAATCTTCAAGGCTTCAATGGCGGCCTCGCGGACATTTTTATTTTTGTCCTGAGTCGCCTCTATTAAAGAAGGAAGGGACGCGGTTCCTATCGCGACCAAGGCCTGCAACTCGCTTTGAAAAATGGGAACGGCGCCGGCGGCGGCTGCCGATGTGGACAGGCGAATGCTCTGCAAAAGCGCAGGCGCAGCAACCCCCGCATCCGGACCGATTTTGGCCACAGCTTGAGCGGCCGTACGACGCAAAACCGCCTGGGGGCCCTGCAAAATCAAAATCAGATCGCTCAACACGGGATGAGCCGTAGCGCCAAGCTCTTGAAAAGCCAAAAGGGCCAACCGTTGAACCTCAACGACCTTATCCTTTAAAATATCAGCCAAGACCGCCACAAGATTTATACGAGCC
>CAYHKQ010000101.1:0-3080 GCA_964357255.1 uncultured Elusimicrobia bacterium | reverse complement strand
TGTCTCATCGGATTTCCCATGTTAACTGAAAAGATATGGGTAACGATGAGGCGAAAGCCGGGGTCCAGACCCCCTGGAAACTGGATTCCGGCTTCCGCCGGAATGACGGGACAAAAAAGTCCGGTGGTTCCGAGGGCAGTGGCGTGTCAACTGCGGAATTTGGGATAAAGAAAACAACAAATCGCCATAAACCGGAAAAAAACAACAAGGCCTCTGACGAATTTATTCATCTTGCCCTGCATCATGTTTTGTCCTTTCCGGCATTATCAACCTAAGCGCTATCAGCTGGAGGCTCAGGTGGAGGCTCAGCTGGAGGCTCAGGTGGACTCGTCGCCGGAGGGGCTGCCGCTTGTATTAATACCCTGATTACCCTTTCAGTTGGCGGATTTGCTGGTGGCTCGACTGGCACGATTGGTTCGGCCGGCTTGTTTTTAAACTCCTTAAGAGAATCCCCGAATAGATTATTGCCGGTGGCCGCGGTGTAAAACATGAGGGACGAAACAGCCGCGGTAATGCCGATCACAAGGGCGGTAATAATTCCCCTGACCGCATCGCTCGCGCAAGCTTCGTTTTCAGCCTCGCCGCAATTATTCATAAACATAAAGGCAACCAGGGCGAGCGAAAGAACCGTTAACCCTGTGGCAAGAACAGCCGCAAGAGCGTATGCTATACCCCGTTGCCATCCTCCTGCGCGGGCCAAAGACAAAATCGCGGTCTGATTCAAAAGAACGGCGAGCGCCGCGACCGCGATAAAACTAAGTAATAACGCAACCACGGGAGACATCCCCCCGTCATCCTCTTCCTCTGGATCATCATCCTTCTTAGTCACTTCCCCGCTTTGCCCGCCCATGCTAGGCATGGGGCTATCAGCCAGGCCGCCGTCGCGCAAAGACGCGCCGCCGACTCCGGCGGATGGGCCGCCGGCCACGATCGCCGCGGACCTTGGCGCGTCTCCAAAAGCCGCGCCCTGGTATCCGGCCGCATGTTGGTCCACGCCATAACCCCTGTTAGCTATCTGCGTGGCGCCCTTTAAGCCGGACATCATTCCGGTCTTTCTCGTCCCTATTTTTACCTTTCCACCCTTGACCGCGGCTTTAGCGCCCCGGGCCATGGTTCCAGTGGCTGATTGACCAGCTCCGCTCCCGGAACCCATGGAAGGCTGGGCCCCTGCGCCTGACATGGCCTGACCCCCGCTACCACCCCCGCCGCCGCCTCCAATGCCGCTCAAACCCCCGCCGCCTGCGCCTGCTTCTTTCTTGGCATAACGACTCTTTAATTCATCGGCTGTTTTGGAATCCACGTTCTTGCCATCCGCATTCTTATAGACCTTTTCTTTATCGCCTTTATCGCCTTCCTCCTTCTTAGGGATATCCTCGGGAATCAAGTAACCCAAAGATGTCTCATCGTCCGGATGCCCCCCCTCCCCCTCCGCGCCCAATTGCCTCATTGCGTCTTCGCCCAGCACAGACTCTGAAATACCCTTAACATTTCCAAAAACCTTGCCAAAGGCCGAGGTGTTGCTCCCGGCCGCCCTGGCCGGCGGTTTCCAACCCATGGCCCGCACGCCAAGATAAGCCGCTGGAACCCCAAGCGCCACAGCCCCTGTCAGCGCCACTAAAAGCCCTGCAATCCCAGGCCCGCCCAGCGCGCTCACCAAACTTACAGGCAAGCACTTGGCCAGCGATGCTAAAAAAGATTCTAAGGCCCCTTCTTTTTTATTACGAAACGCTTGTTTTTCCTGCGCCATTTCAACAACCTCCTATCGCCCCTCAGGGGCTCGGTAGGTCCCGAACCTCTGGGCCGGGGCCTAAAAATCCCTTATAAATCCGCCGCTCATTTGATTTAGTCGCCTCCCGACACGATCGAAGGAGCGCCGGCTTTTTTACCCTTGCACTCATCAATCGGCCAGTTCGGATTCGTAAGATCCTTAAAGCCGCTCTTTACCCCTTCCATGCCCATGTCAATACCCGTATCCACCAATTTCGAGCTAATCTGTCCAGGAATGCTACCCTCTGCTCCGCCGATCGCGCCCCCTAGCGCCGCAAAGCCGATGCCGGAGGCCAGGCCCAAAAATAAATTCCCCAGCGCCTCCCCGACGCCGACTGGCTCAACGCCGGCGCACGGGTCTTTTTCATTATCCTTCGTAAGCTTGTACTCCTTCGGCGCGTCAGCCTTGGCATCGTCCTTGTTGCCCTTGCCGCCTAACTCCGTGGGCACTGCGCCGGCCAGGTTCGATAGCGCGGTCTTAGGGTCCACGGCCCTGGCCGTCTGCCCCATCTCGCCAAAGCGCTGGGCCGCTGATTTAGCCATTTGCTCGGTCTTGGAATCCGGAGTCATGCGCGTGCCCTTGCCGCCGATCTTGGTTTTAGCCCCTGCCGAGGGCCCTGTCGCCACATTGCCTCCCTTAAAACCTGAGCCATCTTTAAAACGCCCCTTCCACCGGCCCAAATCACCCGAGCCGTAGCCGCGGCCGCCACCGCCCCCGCCACCTAGACCTCCCAAACCCATTTTTTGAAGCGCTCCCATCATCCGGCCTTTCACCGAACTCACGGAGGAAACCCTGGACGGCTTGTCATCCTTATATTTATCTTCGTCCTTATCTTCTTTTTTAGCCCCGCCAAACTGTCCCTTCTTAATAAGAGCCAAGGAGCCTTCGTCCGCGTCCGTAATAATCTCGGTCGGCGTGTTAACCCCGTCGAGATATTGTTGCTCTCTATCCGTGGCTTCGGCTGACCGGGCCAATTCATCGGTAAAGGGATTGACATTGACGCCCTCGTCCTTGGCCATGCTTTCAGCTTGAAATTGAAGGATCGGGCTCAACAGCCACCACAGGAGCGTCCCAAACAGGGCCACGCCAAAAATAAGAACAATCGCCACTTTCTTCTTTTCCGCCTTCATGCGACATTCTCCCTAGAGCGCATCCCTTCTCTGGTCTCTCTAAATGTAACCTGAAAACCCCCCGCCGTCAAGAAGGAATTTTTTTATGGCAAAAAATGCCCTTGGACCTGAATGGTTACAAATTTTTGAATTTCTTTAGCCAATCGAAGTGGCCAAGGAAGGCCGCTCGTGGTGAGCTTGTC
>CAYHKQ010000100.1:0-3171 GCA_964357255.1 uncultured Elusimicrobia bacterium | reverse complement strand
TTTTACGGTGATGGCGGAAAAAATGAATGGGTCTTTAGGGCAAAAAAGGACGATTGAAAGTCCTATGTCAAAATAGGGACTAAAGTCCTATATTCTCTAAGTTAAAATGGAGATTTGACCCCGATAACCTTCTTTTCAAAATCCAGGTCAAGCTCTTGGCGGAGTTCCTCCGTGGCTTCTTCGCGTTCTTGCGGGTCCTTGATGTCAATATCCAATTGGTTCATGACGGTGGAGAAAATTTTATTGCGCTGACTCGGTGACAAATTGCCCAATAAATGCCGCATTTCTTGCCGTCGTTCTTTCATCGTCAGTTTGGTTTTTTCCGAAATGCCAAAATCCCCCACGGACTGGGCATGGCCATCGCGGGCTAAGACACGGAAATTATCCGGGTGCATGTCCGTAATGCCGTCATGATTCGATGTGCTCCACCAACCCAAACGGTGTAGCCTAAACGCGTTCAACGCCATATCCGCGGTGATTTGACGCTTGAGGTGATTGATCTCGATCTTCGGGTCCACGAAATCAGAGCTACGGAGCGGACGTTGGTTGACCAGCCAATTTAGATAGGCTTCAAAAGAGGGGCCGATGCGTTTGCCTTCCTCATACTCAAAGAGCATCACGCCGAGTGGAAAGTTTGCGCTATAGTCAAAGCGTTCCCCGTAGAGCGATAACGAGCCTAGTAACTTCGTGAAATAAATGGGTTTGACCACGCCGGGATTGTCATGGTATCGCTCCCAAAGTTGACGCGTTGCCTCAAAATGCGCGCGGCCAATGTCCTTGCGGTTGAAATGCTCGCCGGGAATTTTTATTTCAACCGCAAACATCCCCTCCTCGTCCTCAACATAAATGATATGCCGTCTAAAGCTCCCGCTCACCGGCACAATGGAGAGTTCGCCAAGCTTGAAAATGACGTTATTTTTCCTGGCCCATTCAATGGGAGGCAGTTCCGATTTCATTTCTAGATAATAAGGATACAGGGCGCGCAATTGGCTTAAGGCGAAAATGAATTTCCCTAATTTATTGGGATGGCTCAGGATGCGGGCTAAGGTTGGCATCCGGCGCTGGATTTTGTCCTGTCGGCCGTGGAACCAGCGGCCCGAAGAAGCAAGCCGCCTTAAGGAGGCGACTGGGCTGATGAGACCGCAATCCCATCCGCTGGTGAGCCGCTTCCAAAAGCTTTGATGCTCCGGCCTCACCCAGGGCTGTTTCCATTTTTGAGCCTCTTGTTCATTTTGCGGGACCAAGGTGGCCAGGGCCTGGCCAATCGCGGCAAGTTGTTGCTCATGAGCGCGGGGCAAATAAGCCATGAAGGACTTGATAATTCTGATACCATTGATAGGATTTTTTTGAGCGATAAAACTTAACAGCCAAGCCGCGGCTACGGCCTGTTTTTTATCTGGTCCGGAAAACGCCTTCATAAGGTAGTCAGTGGCCTTGTCCTGGAATTGGCCGATAGAATTGACCGCCCAATGCGCCGCGATTCCTAAATGAAACCGGTCGTCCCAATCAACGAGAGCGTTAATTTCTTTCTGGCTGATCAGCGCGTTGCCCATTGTCAAATTGTCAAAGCCAAAAATGGCTCCGGTTAAGACCAAGAGAAGCGTTTGGAGTTCGTGGCCATGAGCGCGGGGCAGTCTTTTTATCAGGGCCTTGATAATTATCGGCGCGATCTCAAGGCAGGTAATCGAAATCAAGCCGAGCAGGCCATATACGCCGGCATTGTTCCCTTCCGAGGGTAAGGCAAGCCGCCGGATCAGAAACCGGACAATTATTTTTCGCAGGCCTTCGTCCTGTTGCGTCATGATATCTAAAAAATTGACGATGGGCGTTATTTCCGTCAGTTTCTCACCGCCTTCAGTTAGATGCGGCATGCGCCCGAGAAAAGCCTTCGTTACTTTTTTTTGAAAGGCTGGATTTTGCAAAGCCAATGCTGCTAAAGCGTCGGCCCAAAGTCGAACCGGGCCCTGGCCCATTAGCGGGCGAACCTTTTTGAAATGCCAGATCAGCAGGGCAATATATTTTCTCGCCAAGACGGGATTTTTTGAGGCCATAGTTTTTAATATTTCATTCGCGGCAATATTGAGGATTGTGATTGGGCCGGTTCGGAGTGCCTGGGGCATGGCCCATTGAGCGATCACCCCCTGCAAGCCTATCACTGGCGAGAAGGCCTCGATTTCTTCTTCTGATTTCTCCGGGTTATTGATATGCGCGATTTCATGCCGGGCGATTTGGCCGCGTTCCTCCTTGGTGAGAATGAGAAAGGGCATGGCTAAAATCTCTGTAATGGAATAATAGACCCGCCTTTTCTTCCGGCCATGATGAACGAATAGGTCCTTGGGGAAGTCCGGGTCTCTCCAAAGCTCGTCTCCCTTTTCAGTTGCCTTCAGAAGAACCCGAAAAATTTGAATTTTATTTTTTAAGTAATCGCCTTGAGGGTCATAAAAGGCGTAATCTTCGTCCCCTGGGTTGATCAGTTCTGCCGCGCCGTTGTTAAATTGGGTGGCCTGCGGCGAAACATCAACAGGCCCATGGTCATGCGCAAAAGCCGCTGCAATAGCCTCATTTACCAATTCATGTTCCCTGGGCGTCAATCCATGTCCCGCCAACCGGAACGCCCCGCCTTCCTTTTTCGGTATAAGATTCGCGGCGGATAAATCAGGCTGGCGATCGGCGGGCTTGGGGCTTGCCTGCAATGACAGGGCGTGTTCATCGTCGGGATCGCGCGAGACGAAAATTTTAGTCACTGGGGTTTTCAAGCTTTTGCTTTTTAAAATGGCCTCGGCTAAAGGGGCTTCAAGGTATTTCCCGATAGCGCGGCGCAGGGGCCTGGCTCCGTATTGCTCATCAAATCCTTCTTCGGCCAGCAGTTGTTTGGCCTCAGGGCTGATTTCAAGGTCAATGCCATTGGCGTCCTTGACTCGCTTGGCCAGCTTGGCTAGTTCGAGTTCGAGAATTTGCCTGATTTGAGATTTATCAAGCGTTTGAAACACAACGACTTCGTCAATGCGGTTGTACAGCTCCGGTTTTATGTGCCTTTTAACCTGCCGGAGCAACTCGGAACGGACATTGGCCGCCTTGGAAGGCAGAAATCCCATGGATTTTGCCGTATAAGCCTTGCTACCGATGTTTGAGGTCATGATGATGAAGGCGTGCCTGAAATTAGCTTTCCTT
>CAYHKQ010000099.1:0-3275 GCA_964357255.1 uncultured Elusimicrobia bacterium | reverse complement strand
CTCGCCCCTTTGTGGCCGGCTCTATGGGACCCACCACCAAAACGATTTTAGTGACCGGCGGCGTCACGTTTGAGCAACTGGAAAACTCTTACGCCGAACAAGCCCAGGGGCTCTTAGAAGGCGGGGCGGACATTCTGATGTTGGAAACTGCGCAGGATACGCTCAATGTCAAAGCCGGACTTTTGGGAATTGACCGGGCGTTCCAAGCGACCGGGCGCCAAGCGCCTATTATGGTCTCTTGCACTATTGAAGTTATGGGCACGATGCTGGCCGGGCAAACCATTGAAGCCTTTTATTTGTCCCTGGCCCAGCGAAACCTGCTGTGTATCGGCATGAATTGCGCCACAGGGCCGGATTTTATGACGGACCATATTCGGACCTTGGCCGGAATTTCCCGCTTTGGGGTGAGCGTCATCCCCAATGCCGGGCTTCCCGACGAGCACGGCGTCTACAACATCACGCCCGAGATGTTCACGGCCAAGATTGAACGCTTCGTGGACGAGGGCTGGGTCAATATCGTGGGCGGTTGTTGCGGAACAACGCCCGAGCATATCCGCCTCTTGCGCCAAATGGTCGCTGGCAAACCACCCCGCAAGGCTACGCCGCGGCGCATTGCCGCGGTAAGCGGCCTGGAGCCCTTTATTATAGAGGAAGACAAACGCCCTGTTCTCGTCGGCGAACGCACCAATATCATTGGTAGCCGCGCGTTTAAAGAGTTGATCGTTCAGGGCAAATGGGAGGAGGCCGCCCAAATCGCTCGCCGCCAAGTCCGAAACGGAGCCCAGATCATTGACGTGTGCCTGGCCAATCCGGACCGGGATGAAAAGGCCGACATGCAAACTTTTCTTCCTATATTAATGCGCAAAATCAAGGCGCCTGTGATGATTGACTCGACGGACCCTAAGGTGATCGAGGCGGCGCTACGATGGTCGAGCGGCAAGGCCATTGTCAACTCGATCAATCTTGAAGACGGTGAGGAGCGATTCGAAAAAATCGTCTCCCTTATTCGGCGCTACGGAGCCTCGGTGATCGTGGGAACCATTGACGAGGACAAACAACAGGGAATGGCCGTAACGCGCGAGCGTAAACTCCAAATCGCCCTGCGCTCGTTTGGGCTCCTCACGGAAAAATACGGGCTCGCTCCGGAGGATTTAATCTTTGATCTGTTGGTTTTTCCGGTAGGCACGGGAGATAAAAATTATTTCGGCTCGGCCGCCGAAACCATCGAGGGCATCCGGCTTTTGAAAAAGGCGTTGCCTCTCGTCAAAACTATTCTAGGGGTCTCCAATGTTTCCTTCGGCCTTCCAACCGCGGGACGCGAAATTTTGAACGCCGTTTACTTGCGCCATTGCGTCGGGGCCGGCCTGGACCTGGCCATTGTCAACGCGGAAAAACTCGCCCGCTATGCCTCGCTCCCGCAAGAGGACCTCCGTATCGCCGAGAATCTCCTCTTTTGGAAAGGCCCGGGCGACGCGGCCCACCCGGCAGGTTTTGACGCGATTGTCGAGTTCAGCGCCCATTTCCGAGAAAAGACCGCCATTAAAACCCCGGACCATCGGAGCCATTTGCCCATTGAAGAACGTTTGGCTAAAAACATTCTCGAAGGTTCCAAGGAAGGATTGAACGCGGATTTAGACGAAATGTTAAAGCGAATGAAGCCCTTGGAAATCATCAATGGCCCTCTGATGAAAGGCATGGATCATATAGGCCGCCTTTTCGCCGCCAATGAAATGATCGTGGCCGAGGTTTTGCAGTCCGCCGAGGTAATGAAGGCGGCCGTGGCGCACTTGGAGCCTCACATGGACAACGCCTCGACTGCCAGCCGGGGTAAAATTCTTTTGGCTACGGTCAAGGGCGATGTCCATGACATCGGCAAAAATCTGGTCCATATTATTCTCAAAAACAACGGTTACGAAATCATTGACCTGGGGATTAAAGTGGCTCCCGAAACCCTGATCGAGCAGGCTCTAAAGCACCGTCCGGATTTGATCGGACTTTCCGGACTCCTTGTCAAAAGCGCTCATCAGATGGTGGCGACGGCTGAGGATTTAAAAAACGCTGGAATTACAGCGCCCCTATTGGTGGGCGGGGCCGCTCTTTCCGGCAAATTCACCGCGACCCGCATTGCCCCGGCCTACCAACAGCCCGTACTCTGGGCCAAGGACGCGATGCAGGGGCTCGATCTGGCCAATCAACTGCAGGACCCGCAACAGCGGCCCAAGGTTTTAGCCAAGAATCGCGAGGCTCAGGCTTCTTTAAGAGGAGAAGGCGTAACGGCAATCGTCGCAACCGTGGCGACTACCGCTACGCCTAAAGCTAAAATCACCGCGCTGGACGACATTCCCACGCCCCCTGACTTAAGGCTCCACGTCGAGCAGGATTTTAACGTGGCCGAAATCTTCCGCTACGTCAACCCAATCATGCTCTATGGAAAACACCTGGGATTAAAAGGAAATCTAGAACGCCTCTTTAGCGAAAACGATCCCAAGGCCCTCGAAATAAAAAAACGGGTCGAGGATATTCAAAACGAAATCCTGGCCAAAAAATACATCCAGGCTAAAGCCGTCTATCGCTTTTTCGCGGCCCGAAGCGATGGCGATTCTTTAATGATTTACGATTCCCCATCCAGCCGCAATGCCCTAACTCGATTCGATTTTCCACGGCAAAAATCCGCAGAGGGCCTATGCCTAACGGATTTCGTCCGCCCCGTCCCCGATTCTTTCGCCTCCACCCCCGATTACATTTGTTTCTTCGTCGTCACCTGCGGCGCGGGCATTATGGAGCTAGCGAGCCAACTTAGGGAAAAAGGCGAGTACCTTAAATCTTTCGCTATTCAAGCCCTGGCCATTGAAAGCGCCGAAGGCTTCGCCGAACTTCTCCACGAAAAAATCCGCGCCATGTGGGGCATCCCCGATCCAAAGGAAATGACCGCCCGCGAAAAATTTCAGGCCAAATACCGAGGCCTACGGGTCAGCTTCGGCTACCCCGCCTGCCCCAATTTAGAGGATCAGAAAAAACTCTTCGCACTCCTAGACCCGGCCAAGCATATCCGCGTCACCCTGACTGAGGGCCTGATGATGGAACCCGAGGCCAGCGTCTCCGCCCTCGTCCTGCACCACCCCCAAGCCCGCTACTTCAGCGTTTAGCCAACTCTACGGTAAACCCCAATGCCGCTCACTTAAGCCCCATTTCTCCATTTTTCCGTCACCCCGACGAAAGTCTCATCGTTACCCATATCTTTTCAGTTAACATGGGAAATCCGATGAGACAAAAGA
>CAYHKQ010000098.1:0-3550 GCA_964357255.1 uncultured Elusimicrobia bacterium | reverse complement strand
GGGGCGGGGGGGCGCGATTGTTCGCCGGGGGGCCCCCCCCGGCAAAATCACCCCCACCCCTTCCGTCAAACGGCTCTTTGGCCGTAAAAGCTACCGCAAATTCACTGATCGCCTGGTCCGCGGGCGCTTGAGTCTGCGTCAAAGCAAGGATGGCAATAAGTCCTACTTAAAAATCGGGAATTGGGGCACCAATACGGGCTTTATCGAATACTTTGATTTTGATTTTAAGCGGCCCAAAGAAGGCTGGGTAATCCATGTCAGCGCCAATGAAGCGCAGGCTATGGCCGTGGCTAAAGCGGCGACCCAATACTTAAGAAAAAAAGGCATTGATCACCAGTGTGTGCGTGGGAATGACTTTGAACGCCAAGCTGCGGATGATTCAGACCGGGAGGTAAAAATTATCTCTATTTATACCCGCTCACCTGAGGAAGCAAAAATTTTGCTCTACGAACTCGATCTGCTTTTGGCTAAAAACAAGATGCTCGCGCTTTTGCCGCAAATCAATGCCCCCCCCGTTGTTAATACGGCAAAATGGGTCCCATCATCCGGCCGCCTCTCCTACGCTTGGGCCGTCATGACCCATGTTGCAATGGGCGATAGTTACATTTACGATGAAACGATAGCCGACCCCTCTCGTTATGGCAAAGACGCGCCCAAAAATCTTTGGGCGCAAGCCGGCGGCGCTAAAGCGCCCGGCGATCTTCGATTGAATGAAGTTATCATTGAAAAAAAACGGCTTTGGCTCGATGGAAAAAAGCTCTCCTTGCTCGGCAGGGGAGCCTGGGGAACTGTTTTTGCCCACCTACGGCCCGACGCTGTTATCAAAGTCGCATCGCCATCTTTTGAAAATTGGCTCGCCGGCAGTCGCTCTAAACCCAAAGAGATCGTCGAGGATGACGAAATCGTCTCGCGCAGACTCGAGGAAGCCGGAGTTGGTCCGCGATTTTTCGACCGTAAATTCATCCACACCAAGGATGGAAAGCGTGGAGTTTGGGCCACCGTCAAAGAGCGCGTTTACGGAGAGACTCTCGATCACTTAATTTATGAGCGGCGCTTTGGCGCCAAGGAATACGCGCTAATTGATGAAATGTTAGACCGCATGGCCGAAGCGCGCGTGCGCGTTTGGGACGCTAAGCCGGCCAATATCATGATCGGCCGAACTCTGAGGAATCCAACGAGGAGGGCGTACCTCATTGATGGCCAGACGCTTTTGCCCGTTGATCCCCAAGAGACCAAGGAATCCTTCAGGGCATCGCTGATCAATCAACCTATAACATTAAGCACGCAATTTCATCCCGAAATCGGAGCCATTGATAAAACTAGGCCTCTCAAAAAACTTCTTGACGATGGCATGGCGCGCCAAAACGCCAATTGGCGACAACGCGCGCAGGAGTTTTTTCAGTTCCTCCTAGAAAATCAGCAAATACCTCCCCGCGGCTTTGCCGTCGTGGAGACATTATTGGCGACTGTCGCGCTGACATCCTTGCTGGGAGGACATCTCTTGCCTGCCCTGTTGACCTTGGGCGCTATCGCCTTTGGCGCAGTTATGAATGCAGATCAGGCCAAAAAATTATTTTCCATGCTTAGGCAGGGATCCGTCCTGGATAAAGATATAGCTTATACGGCCCAGGGGCAGGCGCCGCAGATTAAATGGGCAGACTTTCCTGATCGCTTAAACAAAGATAAGGAAACAATCGTGGTGGCCCAAAACGATCTTGAAGATAACGAGATTACAGTCAATGCGCGGTTTAAAGACGTCCGAGCGCCGTTTTTACAGCCCTATCTGGCCAAACAAATGAACTCCCTGACGTGGAAGGACAGGGGGATGACCGAAACGATCGAGCCCTACGGACGCGAGCCTTTCATCGAACCACACATCGAGTCGCATTTGACCCAGTTGGCCGTCTATTTAAGGCTCAAAAATCAGGGAATGTTGCCTTCGCCTATTACTCCTCAGGAAAAATTGCTGGTCCAAATAAATGAGGACCTGTTGCAAAGCGTCCTTGATGAAGGCGTTATCAGCATGGAATTACTGGATGCTCATTTAAAAAAACAATACGCGGCCGGCAAGGTTTCCGCTTCAAAATTTGCCGAAACAGCCAAAGAGAGCCTCCGCGTTCTTCAGGCGCGCCACGAGGAAGATACCAATAAATGGGCGCAACTTGAGGAGCAGGTGACAATCGCCCCGGATTTAGAAAAAGAGCATCTGAACAAAAAAATTGAAGAGATGGTGGGCAGGATCGAGAACATTGAGCAGGAAATCAAAAAATGGGAAGAAGCGCAGGCCGCGGCCGGACAGGTTCAACAGCGCTACAACGCCTTCACGATAAGGCAGTTTGTAGCGGCTCAGGAGGAATTGGACGCCGGCCAGCCGCAGGATCAGTCCCAAGCCCCTGCTTACCAAATCAAATATGTCGAGCCAGAAGCCCTAAAGGAGACCCAAAAAATCCTTGACTCCAATTCTCCTCTTCGCTTTCAGTTCAAAAAAGCTCTTGATAAATTGCAACGCGACCCCAATGATCCCGCCAACAGCAAGTTGCTTGCCGGCCTGCGACGGGGCGCGCGCAAGGGCCGCATTGTGGTGGAAAGGGGCGTTGCCGCGATCGAACTGCCGCTCCGTAGCGCCAGGATCAATAGAGATTGGCGGATCACCTTGTTTATTGACGACGAAACCAAAGAAGTTCTAATTAATTTTGTCGGCCCGCACCATGAGTACGACAAGCGCGTTGCCAGTGACAATCCTCACTTTTTAAAGGTGGTAGAAGTCAAGCCCTGGGTCAAACCGGATACTTTGCCGGTAGCAAAGGAACGCGTGGCCCTGCTCTCATCTCCAGGCAAAATCACCGTCAGCAAGGTTCCCGGCAAAAACAGGGGACAAAGAGGCTCTTCTCCGTTGGGGATTCTGCCCGTGATTACAGGATTGGCGTCCCTGGCCCTTCTTTCAACCGGCAATTACGCCTTAGGCGTTCCCATCGCCGGCGTAAGCATTCTCGCCACCCTTCTGACCTGGCTCCTCAACAAGTATCGCTCTCCTTCTGCCTCCCCCGCCACTCCCACCGCCTCCCCCGTCATTCCCGCGAAAGCGGGAATCCAGTCTTTTTTCTATAAGGCATTATCCTCCTCTATTGAAAACGCGAAAAAGCTTTTGCGCCTTGATACGGATGTCGAGCCTATTGTTTTGGGCACGCTTTATCCACAGCTGATTAAAATGGGTGAGGATGTTTCCTTGGCGCATCTTGAAACTCGGCTGAAGGACCCGAATCGGATTGTTCGCCAAGCCGCGGCCACGGCCCTGGGCCCCATCTATGCCGCCATGATTCAGCAAGGCAGGGATGTTCCTTTGACACAGCTTGAAGCCTGGCTGAAGGACCCGAATCGGGGTGTTCGCCAAGCCGCGGCCACGACCCTGGGCCCCATCTATGCCGCCATGATCCAACAAGGCAGGGATGTTCCTCTGGCACAGCTTGAAGCCTGGCTGAAGGACCCGGATTGGATTGTTCGCCAAGCCGCGGCCACGACCCTGGGCCCCATCTATGCCGCCATGATCCAA
>CAYHKQ010000097.1:0-4023 GCA_964357255.1 uncultured Elusimicrobia bacterium | reverse complement strand
AAAGAGGGCGGCAGGAATTATTTTGTTTGGGTGTTATTAAAGGGCAACAAGTCTAGTAAAGAAACTGCGGCCAAGGCGGCGCCTGGCCAAAGCAATGTCGTGGCGCCTAATGCCAATGCCAAAAGAATCGTGGTTGTCTTGTTTGGCGTTTTTTCGGGGGACACAATGCTTAATTCAGATGAATTAAGCATTGTGTCCCCCGAATTAAGATCCAAGGCTTTAATCTTTGGAGTTTTGCCGAAACTTTCCCGATAAATAATTCCGCCTGGCGCGGCAATAAGGCGGTATTCTCTCTCTTTGATAGGCCTGTCCGTCAAATTCCATAAGAATGTGTCCTGTTTTGTTCCCCAGTAGAGGGTCTTGACCCCCAAGGTCCGGCCATATTGAATTAAGGCTTCTTCAACTTCGAGAAGGTTTATGGTTTCTCCGGCATAAAGTCTCTCCACGAACAAGGCGGGTTCCCCTGTATCGTTAAAACCCAATTCCAGAATCACATTTGCCGCCAATTCGCCTTTAGAATAAACATTAGCGAGTTTAAATTGTCCAAAACGCATGAAGTTAACAAGTTGGCCGGAGGCGGTCTCGGGCCTATGGGACCGGTAACTCAGGCAGGTTGTGATCGGGATGTCTCCTAAAGTCAGCAGGGCTTTTGGATCATCGGTAATTTCTATCGTCGTCCCTCCCTGCTCATGCTTAAGATTTTTTTGCCAGGCTTTCAACACTTCCGGGTGGGCATGAAAGTGATCTCTGAGATAAGAGTAGCGTTGATTGTAGATGATTGTTTTGCCGTCTGAGCCGATCATGCTTTGACTTAATTCAACGAGGAGGGTCTCTAAGGTTTTTAGTCCGTTCTCATTCAAGGAAACGGCATATAAAAGGATATCGTTCAAAAAATCATTCTCGATCCAAAAGTCTGGGTAACGACTGATGTGGTCTTGAAGCGCCGCATTTTTATCTTTGACGAAGCCTAATTTTATGGAAAGTTTTGCCAGGAGATGTTTGCGCCAGGCATCCCATAGATAGGGCCAAGAAATGCGGCCGTGTAGTTCGGCTGATTTTGCAATGAGGCTGTTTAGGTTAAAACCTTCTCTGAAATAAGGCGCGGCGTAGGCCATTGATTGAAGCGAATATCGCGCCTGGCGGATGTTTCTTTTGGCTAGAGAGGCGAAGATTTTTTCGAGATTTTCAGGGGACACATGGCGGTCTTTGGCCAGTTGGATCGAGCCCCAAAGCGCTCGAAGATGATCCCTTTTTCTTGCGATGGCGCGAACTGCCAGCCGGTTATCAAGAAGATCGAGGCTTGCCGCCGTGACGCGGTCGGGATTAAAAATGTTTTCCAGGCGCGCTCGGACTGCTAATTCTTCAGGGCGTATTTGTTTTAAAAAATTATGAAAATCTTGACTTCGAGGAGTCTGGCTTAACAATTGTTTCACCCTCAAAGCGCTCAAATTTTTCAATAACGAGGAAATTTTTTTGAGATCATGCAGTTGCTCCGCAGACCGGCTCTCGAATATCCATGGCGCAAAAGCGGGATTAAAGGCGACAAGGGCTTCAATATCATCCAGGGCGCCCGCCCATTCCTCTGGCCGGGCCAGTGTTTTGAGTTTGTGTGAAACAAGATCAGCCAGGATCCCGCCGGCGTCTATGATGTGTTGATCCGAATTAATGACGTAGTTCCTGCCTAGCGCGTCTCGCGCCACGCCGGTTATGACAAAACGGCTGGACCCATCGGGTATTTCGGAGAGTTGTAGGGTCTCTTGAAGCTTTCCGGCATCGCCATCGAGAATGTAAGCGCTGTTCGCGGCGTCATCAATGATGAATAGAAAGCCTTGCGGGTCAAAACCAGCGGCCCTTGGCCTTTTAAGGCCCATCTCCGCCCCCAGGCTTTTGATGAGTTTCCAATTGTGGATATCAAATATCTGCACACGGCCGTTGCCGGCATCGGCGACGTAAAGCCGGTTGCCTGCTTTGTCAAGGCCATAGCCTTGAGGAGAATTAAAGCCATGCGCCTCATCTCCGGGAGCCCCAGCGCCCAGAGTTTTAACAACGACCCACTGTTGCCAGATTTCAGGCTTTTTTGTTTTTCGTTCCAGTAGAATTCCGGGGACACCATACTCAATTGCCTCATTTTCATTAGTTTTTTCCGGGGACACAATGCTTAATCGGGATTCCGCAGTTGGTTCGTCACCCCCCGCGATCCTTCGACTCTGCTCAGGATGGTGAGCGTAAGTCGAACCAAAGCGGGGGTCCAGTTCCCGACGAGACCTAGATTCCCGCCTGCGCGGGAATGACGGGACAAAAAAGTGCGAAATTCTCGAGGGGAAAGCTGTGTCAACTGAGGATTTTGGGTTAAGGGCATTCTCAAGGACGCCGAGATCACGGTTGAAGAATTTTTGAAATACGTCAAATAAGGCCTTGACCGGTAATTTTAAGTTTGACCCTTTATCAATTAACCACTCTCGCCACCGCCTCCCGGCCGCTACAGTAGCCAAGGAAATGAGTCCAAGCGCCGCCACCAATAGCGATGGACACGCGCTCGTCGCGGCCATCAACCCCGCAGACGCCTCTGCGATAGAGGAATAACCCAAAACCCCAAGTCCAATCAAGAACGGCAGAATTACCGGGCCTGGATTTCGAGAGCCAGAACTTGACCCATTTGCCTTTGCGGCTTCAAGCGGCTTTGAGCGTTTTTTGGAAAAATCCAAACCCAGTTCCTGGCGGAGCTCCTCAATGGCTTCTTCGCGTTCTTGCGGGTCCTTGATGTCAAGTTCTAATTGGTTTACGACGTTGGAGAATATTTCATTGCGCTGAATCAGCGACGGGTTGTCTAGCAGGTGTAGCATTTCTTGCCGGCGCTCCTTCATCGTGATCCTGGTTTTTTCCGAAATGCCGAAATCCGCCACAGACTGGGCATGGCCATCGCGGGCTAAGACACGAAAATTATCGGAGTGCATGTCCGTAATACCGTCATGATTCGATGTGTTCCACCAGCCTAAACGGTGTAGCCCAAAGGCGTTCAGCGCCATATCCGTGGTGATTTGATGTTTGAGACGATTGATCTCAATTTCCGTGCCCACGAGATCAGGGGAGCGGCCCGGACCTTCTTTGATCAGCCAATTTAGATAGGGTTCAAAAGAGGGGCCGATGCGTTTGCCTTCTTCATACTCAAAGAGCATCACGCCGAGCGGAAAGTTTGCTTTATAGTCATAGCGTTCCCCGTAGAGCGATAGCGAGCCAATCAGTTCCGTGAAATAAATGGGTTTGACTACTCCGGGATTGTCGGGGTATCGCTCCCAAAGCTGGCGCGCCGCCTCAAAATGCGCGCGGCCAATGTCTTTGCGGTTGAAATGCTCGCCGGGAATTTTAATTTCAACCGCAAACATCCCCTCCTCGTCCTCAACATAAATAATATGCCGCCTGAAACTCCCGCTTACCGGCACAATAGAGAGCTCGCCTAGCTTGAAAATGACGCCATTTTTCCGAGCCCATTCAATGGGAGGCAGTTCCGATGTCATTTCGTGATAATAAGGATACATGGCGCGTAATTGGCTTAAGGCGAAAATGAATTTTCCCAATTTGTTGGGATGGCTCAGGATGCGGGTCAAGGTGGGCATCCGGCGCCGGATTTTGTCCTGCTGAGCGGGGAACCATCGGCTTGAAGAAGCGAGCCGTCTTAAGGAGGCGATAGGGCTGATGAGCCCGCTATCCCATCCCCTGATAAGCCGCTTCCAAAAGCTCTGATGCTCCGGACTCACCCAGGGCCGTTTCCATTCTTGAGCATGTTTTTGATTTTGCGGGACCAAGTTGGCCAGGCCCTGGCCAATTGCGGCAAGTTGTTGCTCATAAGCGCGTGGCAAATGAGCCATGAATGACTTGATAATTTTGATACCTACGAGAGGCCTTTTTTGAGCGACATGGCTTAACAACCAAGCCGCGGCCTTAGCCTGTTTTTTATCGTGGCCGGAAAACGCTGAGGACAGCACTTTAATTCTCCCCAGATTCCAGCGATTTAATTCTCCCCAG
>CAYHKQ010000096.1:0-4095 GCA_964357255.1 uncultured Elusimicrobia bacterium | reverse complement strand
CACTTTTTTCTGTTTTTCCCTCTGGGAGATATGAAAATTAACCGTTATTCAGGTTAAGGACATTGTGGCGCATGGGGCCGGGTGCCGAAATGTTGCTTGTGGCTGTTGCGCCAGAGAAGGAAATTCGACAGCGCCTTATTGGTGAAGAATAGGTGGCCGCTGATGGTCATGGCCTCAAGGTTGCCTTGGCGGACGTGGTAGGGGATGGTGGTGGGCGCTTTTTCTTTAATGCCGCAGATGGCGGACGCCTCCTTGGTGCTTCGCAGCTCGGCCAGCGCATCCACCTCATCCTTGGGAAGCCCTTTTCTGTCGTTAGCCAGTTTGATCGCATGAAGGATACCCTTGTGCATCCATTCGTAAATCTGGGTCCGGCCCAGATTGAGCTTTTCCATAGTTTGGGGAACCGTGTAACAAAGTTCGGCTCTGCCGTCTTTTCCTTGAATTTTTTCCCGCAGGGCTGACTCCAGTTGTTTAATTGCCTGCTCATCCGGCTTGGCCCCTTGGCATTCTTGCACGGCCTTGATGATTTGGCGCAAAACAGAGGCTTCCGGCAGAAGTTCTTTAGTTAGAATTGGCGCGGTTTCCGGCTTTTTTCCGTAAAGCCTTTCGATGATGTCTTTGATTGAGCCGGGCAAGTAGTGGCTGTAGCTTTTCATCGTAAAGTTGACGTTTCTATGGCGCGCCAGTTGCGACACGCGGTCAATGGGGATGCCGTCTTCCAGCCAATGGCTGATCCTTGAGTGGCGCAAGGTGTGGGAGGTGGCTCCTGTTTGTTCCAAGCCGGCTTTCCTGACCAGATCGGGGAATATTTTGCTTTCGTAAGTGGCGACGGCAACCGGATGGCCTGCCGAGCTGATAAAGAGCGGAACCCCGGCATCTTTTCCTGGGTGAGGACCATCGGCCGGTTGGATTGTAATGCCGTTCATGGAGCAATATTTGTCTCGGAAATCCAAATAGAGTTTCACGGCCTCGATGCCCAAAGGCGTCAGGTGCTGGAGCTCTTCGTTGCCGGCGGGCCGGGCCTTGGACCCCCTAATGGCAACAGGGATAACCCCTCCCTTGCTCAGGCGGTCCCAGCGAAGATCAGAGCTTGCCAGCTTGACCACTTCTTCGGCCCGCAAAGCCATGTCGTATTGGACCCGCGCCATAGCTGCGTTGCGAACCGCAATGAATTGATCTCTTAAAGGCTTGCCTTCAATTTGCGGGACGGAGCAGATGGAATCCACCTGGCCTTTCGTGAGGTAGGTGTCCCTCTGGCCGAAATCATACCTGGGCAATTCAAAGGCATCCATGGGATTTTCTGTCCATCCGAGATGCCGCTTGGCGGCCCTGTAGGCGATGAGGATATTTCCTAAATGCCCCCGGATGGTTCTGGGACTCAGGGGTTTTCCCTTGTAGCGGCTTCCTTCGCGTTCAAGAGTTTTTTGGAACAAAACCATGTCTTGCGGGTTAAAATCCGCAAGAGATTTGAACGTCCGGCCGGGATGAGCCTTGGAAACAATGCTATGGAAGGAATCAACAGCCTCCATCACATTGTCAAACACTTCGGGCTTTAACGGCTCGCCAATCCTTTTGGTGCGATGGGCGCGCAAGGCGCTGATTAGCTCGTTCTTGAGAGGTTCCGGCATTGGGATTTCTCGGAACGTGCCCAGCGCATTGCGCCGGAGAATGGGTTTGGTGGCGATCAACTTTTGATCGTAGCACCAGTCCACGAAATGCCGCAAGGCGATCAGGACCTTTTCCCGGAATTTCCAGCTATCGGTTATTTTTTTACCGCCGGCGTCCAGGATTTCCGGGGTCAATTCCTCAAGCGGCGTTTTTATTGTCTTTAGTATTCTGCTCACGGCGCTTGCGTAATTTTTCTGGCGGCCGGTTTTAGGGTCTTGTTTCCATTGTTCGATATATTCCCGGCAATCAAGGCTCGGTTTGTTTCGGACATTGAGGGAGGGAATGCCACTCATTGGACGCCCTCCTCTTTATCATTGTTTTGAAATTCTGTTGGGTAAGCTGCCTGAAGGAACAGTTTGCCGGAGGGACCTTGGCCGGCTTGGCACTCGAAGCGGTCCGTCAAGCGGCGCGGGTCAGCGCCGGGCGGGTATTGGCCCCCCTGCGCAGAGCTTCGGGGGACGCTCGACCCGTCAGAGACGGGTCCCCGGTAGCCGTCTGGAATTTTGAGCGTTGTTTCAATGAACCCGGCTGGTTCATGGTAAACTATTTTGTCAATCAGTTCTTTGACTAAATAACGCGGGTCTTGGCTGGCCAAGTTGTCCATGAGATTGGCGAAGCGGCGGAAGCAAAATTGAATATCGGACAAAGACGGCCATTTGAGATCAGGGATTTGCTGTGCGGCCCGTTCTAAAATTAATTTAGCGTGCCCTTTGTTGGTTCCCAGGAATTCAATGCGGGCAAAAATAATACGTTCCAGTTGGCCCGCCGGAACATTTTTGACAGGGCAAGACAGGGAGCCATTGCTCATGGAGCCCCGGCACTGGTAGTGCCGGTATACCAAGCCCCTTGAATAGGAAAACCTGGTCGAGAACGTGGCTTGGCAGTGTCCGCATTGGAGAAGGCCTTGCAAGGGAAAGCGAAAGATAGAACTGTTAGAATCTCTGAACAGTTGGTCAAAAAATGGGCCAAATTTGGGTTTTTGAGGCGCGTCTGATTTGGCAGTTTTCCGTCGGGAAACGGCGGCGTAACTCAGTGGTAGAGTGAGCGTCTCATAAGCGCTATGCCGAAGGTTCGATTCCTTCCGCCGCCAGGTTTGACCGTTTTGTGACCAAGGGGCGGGTACGGAGGGAGATTGGGTTGGATTTGGCGGGACTGAATGGGACTGCCGGTTCGTCCGGCTTTCCCTCGGAGAGCCTTGAGTTTCGGGGTTCTCCTTCGGGGATTCATCGGACGTTGAGGGCCCATGCAGGGGTCTCATAAGCGCTATGCCGAAGGTTCGATTCCTTCCGCCGCCAGATTGAGAGGGGGGAGACTCGGGGGACTGGGAGAATGGGAGAAAAGAAAAAAGTATTTTTTTGGCCCTACGCCCCAGTCGTCGGCTTGGCTGTTTTTTTGTGCTACTCCAACGCGATCAATAATCAGCTTCTTTCCGGCGACGACGAGCACCTGATCGTAAAAAATCAGTATCTGCGCGATGCGCGTCTGTGGCCCAAGTTTTTTACGCAGAATCTCAAGGCTGGTTTCGGCCAGGCGACCAATTTTTATCGCCCCCTTCAATTGCTGGCTTATGCCGTAACGGGCCGGCTTGGCGGTTGGGCCCCCTGGTCGTTTCATTTGCTCAATGTCGCCTTGCATGCGTTGTGCGCGTTGGCGCTTTTTGGGCTGTTAGTGGCTCTTTTCCCCACGGGTCCGCCCTGGATTCTTGCGACAGCGGCTCTTTTGTGGGCGCTTCATCCCATGCAAGTCGAGGACATTGCCGGCGCTAATGGCACGGCCACGCCTCTTCACGCGTTGGCGATGCTCTTGAGCGTGTTGGCCTTTCTTGAGTCCTTAAAATCCCGGACTTTACTTTGGCGCGCCCTAAGCCTGGTTTGTTTTGTAGCGGCCCTTCTATCTAAGGAAAGCGCCATTGTTTTGCCGATTCTGTTGATGGCGGTTCACGCCGCCAAGGTTCGGCAAGAATCCTCGGCTTGGCCGACGCCGGGTCCTTTTTTACGGGACCACCTTCCTTTTTGGCTGTTGGCCGGTTTTTACGTTCTCTTGCGCCTGAGCGTTCTAAATTTTGGCGGGACGCTAAATTTTTATACCGCCCCCAATGCCTTTACCGAGCATTTTGCCTACCGGCTTTATACCCTGGCTACGGTCTTGGCTTACGGTTTGAGCCTTTGGATTTTTCCGCGCGGGCTTCACCCAGAGCGTTCGTGGATGGTTTGGGCGAATCCGTTGGATTGGCATGTGCTCGTTTCATTTTTGGTTCTTTCGCTTTTAGTCTGGGCGGCTTGGCGCGCGCGGCGGCGATATCTTCTTGTGAGTTTGGGAATTTTTTGGTTTTTCGTTTCGTACGCCCCCATGAGCAACTTGGCGGCCATAATAAACAGCCTGTTTTGTGAGCATTTGTTTTATGGGCCGAGCTTCGGGTTTGCGATC
>CAYHKQ010000095.1:0-5207 GCA_964357255.1 uncultured Elusimicrobia bacterium | reverse complement strand
TTTCAGGATGAGCGGCCTTTAGTTTCAGGATGAGCGGTGTAACTTCAAATGGCTAAAGAAATTCAAATTTTTTGTAATTATCCGGTCAGAGCGGTAGTATAATAGCGGCCTATGCCTGGTTCAAGAAATAAATCAAATCAATCATCGAGACCTCCAAGCATCGAGGACTTAAAGAAGGTTCTTTTCACCAAAGACGATGCTAAAGAGATGGAGCTTAGGATCAATGGACGTACGGACGGCATGGAAAGACAGTTGGGCGGCATTAGCGAACGCGCTAGTGCCGTTGAATTTCGTTTAAGCAACGTTGAAGTGAAAATGGAACGAATCGAACAAAAACTTGAGCATTTGGGCAAAGGTGTTTCTCATATTGTTTTTAAAGAGCACGCCCCAATTCTCAAAGATCACGAACAGCGCATCAAGAAACTCGAAACCGCTTCAAGCCTGCCGTAATTTTTGTAACCGTTCACCGGGTATTTACGGTTGCCCTATTTACACGCGCCCTGGGGGACTTGATTCGCTATGGACGAACATGTGGAGCACTGGTTAAGACACGCCCCTCGGGCGCCGTTCGCGCCACAGCATGCGTTGTAACACGCAAGGCAACCGCCCAAGGCCTCGCCTGAATCCTTCTCGTCGGCAGGCTTAATGTCGGCGCCAAAAGCCCCCATTGAACCGGGGCCAAAAGAGTCCTGCCTGGGGCCACCACTTGGAATCGGCACGCACATCGGCTCATTGGGCACTCCGACAGCCGCGCGGCTGACGCCGTAAGAGGAGGTGGACCGGCCTCGAATCGTAGGCCCCTTGGCTCCCCGACGGGAGGAAACCGCCTGTTTCTGATTTTTACCTCCGAGGCCCTTTATCGTAAGTCCCTCGTTAAGTTTATTTTCAGACGGAATAATACTTGGAGGAATCTGCGCGTTATCTATTGTCTGTTGATTAGGGTTTACTTGAGTTATCTGTGGATTAGGGTTTACTTGAGTTATCTGTTGATTAGGGTTTACTTGAGTTATCTGTTGATTAGGGTTTACTTGGTTGCCAGACAGCGTAGGCGCAAGCGTAGGCATGCCCACCGGGCCAGACAGCGTAGGCGCATTCGCAGGCGGCGGAGCGCAAACCTTTGGGTTCGGCGCAAACCCGCCCGGGCACTTGCAACCCTGCTGTTGCCCTGGGTCTGGGGGCATCTCTCTGGCCACCAATTCCTGTTGCCCCTGCCCCTGCTGTTGTTGCTGTAACTTTTGCTTCTGCTCCGGCGTAAGCTGAATTTGGTTAAAAGCCTTTGCGTTCACCGCCAAACTCATCAAAACCGCGGCGCCGATTAAACTATAGTTTCTCATAGTTCCTCCTTTAATATATGCCAATAATATAACTCCAAAACCCCGGCCTGTCAATAGGATTGAGCTTTCACTTTTTGCAGACCGGCGCGCCAACTGGACAGGGGAAGCAAGTATCTACTACGTCTTTGCAACTTGTGGGTTGTTCTGCCGTGGGGACGTACAGAGGCGCCGAACAATCCTGAAGATAATGCTTGCTAAGCGTCTCAGAGCAATTGTTAGAAAGGTAAATTTTTTTGGAAATCGTCCCGCCGGCGCTGGATTCCTTCCATTCCTGAGTGGCGTCATCAGCTTTGCAAACCCAGACATCCCCGAATGAGACCTTTCCTGTATTGGGGCCAGAACAGCCCGTATTTAAAGCCGTAAATACCATCTGGTTGCCCACGTCGCCAACGGATAAACCGGCCTTGGGAATTTCAATAGTCGTGGCCGGACACCAAATTCTGCCCTCCCACACGCTTTTTCCATTCATGCTAACGCCTATGCCATCAAAATCCAAAGCCTTGTAGTCCCAAGCATTGATACCGATCGAGCCTAAAAATCCTTCATAACAAACATCCCCACCGCTAAAACCATCAGGGCCGGCCACATCATCGCCGCCATTTCCGCCGCCGCCCACGTTGCCGCTGTTCTCAGGTGAGTTCGTGGGGCTAGCGCCACCGTCGCTCACGCCGCTTCCGCCGCCTGTGCCCGGACCAATTCCGGCCGACGAAGGGCCGGCGGATCCCGGCTTGCCAGCGCCGGTATCAGCGCCGCCCGTGCCAAATGCTGAGCCTCTCTTGGCCAAGCTGGTTTTGCCCTTGCCGCTGTCTTTCCCTACGGCCCCTCTTCTGGAAGAAATCTTGCCCATGCGGCTCAAAGGCTTAATGCCGGAAGATAAACCACGGCTACCCAACGCCGTAACCCCCTCCAATTTTGACAACTTGCGGGTCATCTGAACGTTCGACTGAGACGAGGACTGTCCTGTCTGGGGCGCGGCAATGGGCTTGAGTGCCCCCACCTCGATCATCTCGCTTTTGCTCTCCTGGCTTTCATCGGATTGCGCCACCGCGTCTTCTTCCGGCTCCTGGGCTTCACCCTGAGGCGCAGTAGCCTCCTGGCCGCCACCCCCCCCGCCGCCAGCGCCGCGCAAAAATCCGATGGAATCCTCGTACGGTTTTTGGCCTTCCTCATGAAGCGGCGCGTCCTGGGACCCGCTAAAAGACATATCCTCCTGCCGGGCTTTTCTTAAATAATCATCATCCTTGCCCGCTCTCATGGCCACAATCAACGCCGCGGCGCAACCAAAAAAAATCAGTCCTCCGGCCGCCGCGTACATCGCGTTATTTTTCTTAGCCAAAAACATTTTAATTTGCTCGATGATTTCATTCATGACAATCTCCTATTTTCCATATATTAATTTTCCGGCCACTCAATACCCTCGCAATCCGGGTTCGCCTGTGGCGGGGGCGGTTCGGCGCCGGGCCACTGGCCGGTCTCGACGCAATCTTGCGTCCTCTCATGAATCCTAAAACGTTTGTCGCAAGCCTGATCCGTGCTCACGCCCGGGCCAACGTCTTTCATAAACTTCCTAAATTTCGGATTGTCCTTGAATTTAGCCAGACACTTGAGATTACATTTATTCGCAAACTCGCGATTACCCATAATGGCGCATTTGACCCTCTCCTCAACGCCGGGCACCCCTGCGGGCAAACAGCGACCCGCTCCGTCAAAATCACGATAAGGGTTGAAATAAACAGCGGGCCAATAACTCGGATGATAGGGCTGATCGCAACCCACGCAAAATCCAAAGCGCAATCGGAAAACGCCGAACCCCACGTGCTCCATGCCAATGTCCAATAATTCTTGCAACTCCTGCTTTCCCTGCGCGTTGGCGGGATCCGAAGACTTCCAAGGATCTTTTTCCTGATCTTGAATATTGCGCCGGTAAAGATTCGAGGGGACGCTCACGACATGAGCGCCGGCGTCTATGGCTTGTTGGTCCTGAGGCGGGGTGGTGGGTTTGAGAACGTCCGGCAATTCCTTCGGAAACATGGACTTATAATTCAACGGCACCGTAGTTTCGTAACCTTGAAGATGATTTGACGAGTCGGGCGTCCCAATTACACAAGAGCGCAAAACATAGGGCAATGGAAGGCCGGACTTCTCCGCGCAATTTTCAACGCGATAACCGATTTCCTGGCCTTCGTAAGAAAGCGTATACGCGATATCAGGCCTGACGGAAACGCAGGATAAGCCTGGACTAAATCCTATTTTTGCCGTGACATAACCCAATGCCTGCTCCCATAAGGGCAAATTTTGGGCCCAATCATTGATCAAACGACCCACAGCCACATCCATGACTCCGGCCTGCCCAAGCCGGCTCAAATCCTTCTGGCCCGCTATATTCCATAGGGAAGCGATATCCTCTTCAGCCTTGTTGTAATCCCCTATGATCAGCATGGGCTCCCATTTAAACCACCAGCCGTAAATTTTTTTAGGATCTGCGGCGGACGCGGCTGGAACCGAAGGCGCCTGCGTTGCGAGGTCCTTGGGCGTTCCGGAGAGGCCGTCCATGCCTTGGAAGCTCACGCCGCCTCCGCCAGAGCCGCCGGGGCCAAAGCCGCCCACGGCCTGGCCGGAGCCTTGGGATTCGGACCAAGCCGCGTTTTGAACCCCTTTGGCGATTTCAGCGTTGTCATAACTTCCGCTGTCGCCGTAAGAAATGCCCGCGCGTTTTTTGATCTCATCCACCATCCAGCCGGTGATTCCCTTGTATTTTTTCACAGCGGCTTTTTTGCCGCTACCGGAAACCTTCCGGCTTCTCGCGCTTTTTCCATCATACGACTTGCCGACGCTCTTAAAACGAGAGCCGAACCCGGTTTGCGGGCCGCTTTTAGCGCTCTCGCCGGCATCCTCCTGCGTTCCGGCGTTCATCTGTGGGCCGGAAGATTCTTGATCAGGAATGGGAGAAGAATCGGACGCGGCGCCCTCACCATTGTCGCTACCCGGCCCCTGCTTCTTGGAGGCCGTTTGCAAAGCGCGCAACGTCTGCGGCGCCGCAGGCGATGACGCCGGCCCTCCCCTAGGGCCGGAGAGGGCTGAATTATTCGCGTCGGACGCGCTATTGCCGGAGCCCCAACCCACCATGTCAAGAGAGCTTTGTTCGGAAGAAGACGGGCCCGCCGCCCTTTCCCCTGACTCAAAAGGAAAAGCTGAGGAGGGGGATCGGCTAGGGGAAGAGCCTAATTTTTCAGGGGACACGGCCGCGGCGTAGGAGCCGCCTCGGCGCTTAAAACCGCTTCTAGCGGCCAATTCCGGCGGCAAATCCCTGTCCTCGTCACGCGACGGAGCGCCGCCACGGCTAAAAACGCCGCTCACGTCCTGAGTGCTGTCCCCGCGCTGAAATTGCGACACCCTCGGCCCGGCAACGCGACGCGCCACCAGCACGCTAGCGCTCCCCCCAACGCCGGTCAACATTAATAACAGGAGAACCTTCTTATGCCTTTCAATCAAAGGCAAAAATCGCTCTTTGAATTTTTGAATTTCAAGCCCAGACATATTGATTCAGCGCCAGTGTTACTTTCTGTTATAAGACTACCCAAGTCCTCTTTCCCCGTCATTCCCGCGAAAGCGGGAATCCAGGCATCCCTTGGGCTTGCCATCGCTGGATACCGGCTTTGGTTCGACTTACGCTCACCATCCTGAGCAGAGTCGAAGGATCGCCGGTATGACAAATGCAAAGGAACCCGGGTTCATTATAAGACTAACAGAAGGACTTCGATTTTACCAGGGGAGGGTAAATAGGAAGGAATTTCTTTAGCCAATCGAAGTGGCCAAGGAAGGCCGCTCGTGGTGAGGAAGGCCGCTCGTGGTGAGGAAGGCCGCTCGTGGTGA
>CAYHKQ010000094.1:0-5332 GCA_964357255.1 uncultured Elusimicrobia bacterium | reverse complement strand
ATAGGGCTTTCCAGTTTTAACGGCATTCGCATCTCCAGCGGCTCTTATTTAGTCGAACTGACCGCGCAGGACACATTGTTTCCCACCCGCATCTCAACCATGACCTCGCAATTCACAGTGGACATGCTACGCACTTCCCAGGTCACAGCAACGCCGCTACTGACCGGCTCCACGGACAGCGCCATGATTTCTTATGTCATTTCCGAGCCCATGGACGTGCGATGGGACATTTATTCGCCCTCCACCACGTTTAGCGGCTCCTGGCCAAATCTTAAGGCCAACGGCGGCTTGCTTGTGCGCTCCATTTTCGGTTCGCGCCCGTCCCGCATTAGAATAACGGAATTTTGGGACGGCAGGAATGACCTTGGCTTTTTCGTGCCGGACGGCAATTACATTTCTGTTTTGAAGGCCACTGATACCTATGCCAATTATTCCTCGGACGCGATTCTGCGCGAAATCGCCGTGGCCAGGGGGCAGATCAGCATTCTAAATCCCTCGGTGACGCCGACCTACCCGACCCTGGAAAATTCCTCGGCCACTCTCAATATTCCCCTGGAACCCTTTGAAATTGCCTATACCTTAAGCCGCGACGCGGTGGTCACGGTGGAGATCAATACCATAGAGCGCCAATTGGTCAAGCGCCTGGTTGACAAGGAATCGCGCACAGGCTTGATTCTTAACAAGGATTTTTGGGACGGCACGAATTTCGCGGAAATTCGCCTGACCACGGGCGCTTTCACCATTGACATTACCGCCGAGGATCTTTCCAGCGTGAACGCCTCGACCTCGGTGGCCCGCATACCGCTCTCCGTTGATTTGTTGCGGGTGTACGACGTGGCCATCACGCCCCTGACGCCCGATGGCGAGGCGGCTGAAATCAGCTATCAGCTTTCCGAGCCTATGGATATTGATTTGAGAATTTACAAGCCGGGCACGATCTTTAATCTTGCCGGAACCGCGATTCCGCCGGAATCGGAATCCTTGGTTTTTAAGATTTACGGTCCGCGTCCCAGCCGAGTGGCCTTGTCCGAGGTTTGGGTCGGAAATAATTTGTTTGCGAAACAAGTTGCGGACGGCAATTATAAATTCCGCCTGATCGCCGCTGATGACCAGGGCAACGCGGTCACAAACGTCGAGGCCGGGGATTTGCCGGTTTTGCGCCTGGGAATCGTTGACCCGCAGTCCGCGCTCGACGATCAGACTTTTGCTTATCCGAATCCGGCAACTAAGGCTCCCGTGAGGTTTTGCTCGCTCTTGCCCATGGACTCGGACGTGACCCTTCGTATTTACACTTTAAGCGGCGAATTGGTTTGGGAGCGCGGCTTGGGGCGCATTCTCGGCGGCAAGGGTCCGTGCAACGGCCTGCCTGCCGTGGAGTGGAACGTGGACAATGCCTGGGGCCGCGCGGTGGCGCCCGGCGTGTATTTTTATACCCTTCGCGCCGATTCCTACGGGAGCGCTCGTCAATTCATCCAAGTTAGGAAGAAGATTTTGGTGCCATGATTGAACATCGGTTTGGCGGTTTAGCGGTTTGGCTCTTAAGCGGGGCTCCGCATAAGCGGCTTATTTCCGGAACATTTATCTGCTTAACCGTTGCCCTTTTAACCGCTACCCTTGCCCACGGGGCAAGCTTTTATCGCGCTCGTGAATCCTATGCCGGCACGGCGAGCGGGCAGTTTTTGAAGCTGGGCATTGGCAACGCGGAGGCTATGGCGCTCGGCCGCAGTTACGTGGCTATTGCCGACGGCATCAAGAGTTTGGGGTACAATCCGGCCGGCATCGCCCGTTCCAACAGCAATGAATTGGCCCTGGGGATGACCAAATGGGCCGGGGATATCAGCGGCAATTACATTGGGTTTAATCATCCCCTCATGCACGCGAATGTGGCTTTTAACGCCGCTTACTTTACAATTTCGGATTTTGACGTACGCGACGAGAATGGCATCCCCCTTGCCGGAGCCGATGTATTTGTCCGCGCGGGTTTCGTCAACGCCGGTTTTGGCTGGAGCCTTCCCGCGGAACGGGTTTTTTTGGGCTTTGGCGCCAAGTCGGTGATGGAGAGTTTTTATACTCATTCGTCCAATAATTTCGCGGTGGACGGCGGGATCCTTTGGTTGGCGGGTAGTCGCTTGCAATTTGGGGCCAGTCTTTTGAATTTAAGTCTCGACACCGTCAAGGTCCCCTGGTCTTTGCGCGCGGGCTTGGCGTATCAATTTCCGGCATTTTTGGGCGTGAGCGCCGACATAATTCAGGACGCGGATTCCAAAACCCGCGTGGGTTCGGGCCTGATTATTAAATTGCCCGAGGTTGAGGAAATTGGAATGCTCAGCCTGCGCGTGGGGTATTACTCGGCGGATGATCAGGGGGAATCGAGCCTTGGGCTCCTTAAAAAATTTCAGCTTCATCGCAACTCCGGCCTTTCCTACGGCTTGGGCGTTGACACGCGAAGCGACACGCTCTATCACATGTCGCTGGATTATGCCTTAGTCCCCCTGGGCGTCCTGGGAACTTCGCATCATGTCAATATGAGGTTTCAATTTTAGAGTTTTTGTAGAACTACTCAGGCCCTTTGCGTCATTACGCTTTTTTTAATTTGCCCCTTGATTTTTCTTGCCAAGTCTTCTAAATAGACAATAGGAGGCGAACGATGTTATCTCAGAGAGGTCAGGTGACGGTGGAATATGCCCTTGCCACGGCTTTGTTCATGGTAATTTTTGTATGGTTTTATCAAGTGATTCAGGATTCGTTAAAAAATATGTTCAAAAGCGCCGCGTTGGTGATTTTGACGTCGTACAAGTGACGGGAATATATAGGAGGAAGCATGAAGCTACTGAAATCTAAAAAGGGACAAAGCGCGACGGAGTACGCCATTATGGTGGGCGTGATCGTGGGCGTGGTGTTGATGGCGGGAACCGTGTTTAAACCGCAGATTAAGGCGGCTTTTGAACAATTGGGCGGAAAAATTCAGGGAGCCATCGGTAGCGTTTCCAATTGATCTCGACGGCATCGGCCGTTTAAAAATATCCCGGGAGGAAAAGAGGGGGTGCTTAGTGTCGCGCAAAAACAGCGGGCGAATCTCAGGCAGGGGCGCAGGGCAGGCTCTTGTCGAGGTGGCTATCATCTTTCCGCTTTTTCTTATCGTGGTGTTTGGAGTGATGCAGTTGGGGCACATTGCGACGGTGACGATTATCGTTAATCACGCGACCTTTGAAGTGGCCCGCATTGGGGCCATTGCCTCGGAGGGTTTCGCCGCCGGCAAAGAGGCCAGCTGCGCCAATGCCGCCATCAATGTCGTGAAAATGGTTTCCGTGGCGCGCCAAATTATGGAAAAATGGCCGGGCAAATTGGTGGAGCCCATTTATTACCAGAAGGTCAAGACGCTCATGGACCCCGAGGCGCAACGCCCCAATTGCGATCTTGTGGTCAAATTGCAGTATCAAATGCCCCTTGTTTTTCCTTTTGTCAATGTGATGATGGCTCAGCCGCCCAACGGCGGCCACGATCCGGAAGTCGGCATGTTCCGCCTGATTACAGGCGAAGCCAGGATGCCGCTCGAGGTGCCGATATGGTATTGAATTTCGAGCGAAACGAGACGCGGGCATGAAGAAGGCTTTTGCGCCCGGCCTTATCGCCTTCATCTTGGCCGCGCTGTTTTTTTTCACCTTGAGCACGCGTGAACAGCAGTTCACGAAATCTTACGGAGAGCCGGTGAGCGTTCTGGTGGCCAAGTATGATATTCCGGAGCGGACCATGTTTAAGCCCGATTTGATGAGCCAGCCGACGCCGGTGCCGAGGAAATTCGTTCTTCAGGACGCTATTGAAATTAAGTCCGTCACGGATTTCAGTAAAATTCGCGACCTTGTGACCCTGGTGCGCGTGCCCAAGGGCAATCAAATCACCTATTCGCAATTGGCGCGCGTGAGCCCGGACACGGGCTTGGCCGTTAAGGTGCCGCCCGGCCTGCGCGCCGCGGTGGTTCCGGTGGAAAACGAGTTCATGAGCCTGATCAAACCGGGCGACAGGGTGGACGTGCTGTGCACCTTCCCCATTGCCAGTCCCGAGGGGGGAGGCACGGAATGGGTGACGGCGACGATTCTTCAGAATATTCTTGTTTTATCCGTCGGCTCCGACATGGGCGGCGTGTTGCCTCCGGATGAAATGAAAAAGAAAGAAAAGGCTTCCAAGGAGAAGATGACCGTGTCGGAGGGGGGGTTTGTCGCCGTAGCGGTGAGCGCTCTGGAGGCCCAATTTTTGACCCTTGGCCGCAAGCAGGGGGAACTCCACGTGGTTTTGCGTCCGCTCGGCGACATCGAAAAACATTTTATTGAGATGGCTTCGTTCCGCAAACTGTTTCGGTAAACGAGCGCCGCGTTCTTCCTCTATTTTTTTGTCTTCAAATCTTGTCAAATAACCCTGGTGAAGAAGCGGTTTGGCGGTTTGGCGGTTAAACGCTCAGGCGGAGGAACGTTTTTTATTTTTTGCTTGACCGCTCAACTGTTTATCTGCTCAACCGCCTCCCTTTATGCCGAAGATCTTATCGCCATCAGCGCGGATATCGTTGAAATCGGCGGCTCCGTAGAGCGGGACCTGGGCGTCAACTGGAACGATTTTGTGGAAATCGCCGAGCAGAGCATTCCCGGCATTTTCCGGGTTGGGAATTTTTCCCGCTTGAACCAGCTCCAGAGCACCATACGGGCCTTGGAAAGCGAGGGCAAGGCCCAGATGCTCTCCAACCCTAAAATCGTCACAAAGAACGGGACGTCGGCCTCTTTTCTCGTGGGCGGTGAAATGCCTATACAGATCGTCGGGGCCACGGGTAGCGTGGGGGTGGAGTTTAAAAAATTCGGCGTCCTGCTTAATGTTTTGCCCGTGGCGGACAAAGACAGGATTGACGCGCAGGTTCAACTTGAAGTTTCAAACCCCGACTTCACGAAAACCGTCAACGGCGTCCCCTCGATCGTTACCCGTCAAATTCAAACCGAAGTGGACATCAAGACCGGCGACACCATCGTTATCGGCGGGCTCAAGCGTTCGGAAAAGCAGACCAGTTACCGCCGCGTGCCGATTTTAGGGCATTTGCCGCTTATTGGGGCGCTGTTCACTTTCAAAAAAGATTTGAAGGTGGAATCCACTCTGTTCCTATTCGTCAGTTTTGAAATCCTCAAGACTTAGAGGAATTTCGAATTTCTTTAGCCATTTGAAGTTACACCGCTCATCCTGAGCTTGTCGAAGGATGAGCCAAGGCGAAGTTCGCGTTTTGCTCATGGTTCGACAAGCTCACCACGAGCGGCCTTCCTTGGCCACTCACCACGAGCGGCCTTCCTTGGCCACT
>CAYHKQ010000093.1:0-5359 GCA_964357255.1 uncultured Elusimicrobia bacterium | reverse complement strand
TTCCCATGTTAACTGAAAAGATATGGGTAACGATGAGGCCTTCGCGGGGGTGACGAACCAACTGCGGAATCCCGGATTATGCGCACTGTCCCACTATTCCCAATTTCCAGAAGCGCCGACCCAACTTCGTAATTTCAGACCCCCGCTCTTAAATCGCGCTCTTCTTCCCGGCGCAAGTTCTGTAAAATAAAGTATGGGGGGAACATCAATCATTCTTAAGGGATTGCTGTTTATTTTCACGCTGGCGATCTCAGGCTCGGGCCTGGCCGCCGAGGAGCCGGCCCAGAGTCAAAAAACCGATCTTCTTAAAACGGCCAACGAACTCTTCGAGCGCGGCGAATTTTCCGGGGCGCGGACCTATTACGAGCGCTACCTCAAAGACAACCCGAAGGACGCCAGAGTCCAAGCCGTCGAAATGATGATCGCCGAATGCGCCCTGGAGTCAGCGCGCCTGCTTGGCTCTGCGGCTCCGGGAGAGGACAGAACCGTTTACCTTGACAACCGCCTGGCATTGCTCTACAGCCGGGTCCTTCAAATCAATCCCGACACCTATTTGGCCGATGGCGCTCAATTCAGGATTAATGAAATTTTCTACGGCATGGGCGCTTGGATTGAATCTTCAAAAGCCTGGGATAAATTTTTAGATCATCGCGACGCAAGCTATTTAAAAGGCGAGGCCTTGAAAGCCCAATCGCAAACCCTGGCCGCCCAGGGCCGATGGGAAGAAGCCGGGCGCGTTCTTGAAGAACTCTCAAGATACAATCCCGCCTACGACGAAATGGATGACGTCCGGTATCTCCACGGAGTTATGTCGTTTTATCGCAAAGATTACGAGCCCGCCGTAAGCTATTTACAAAAAATGAGCTCTACGACGGCGGCCGGTCTTTATTATCTTGGAAAAAGCTACCTGGCCCTTGGCCGCGGAATTTTCGGCGCGCAAAAATTTCATGAGTTGATTCGGCAATTTCCCGGCGCCTCTTTCGCGACGGAGGCTGAATTTTTAACGGCCGAATCCAATTTTGCCGCCCAGGATTACCCCGCGGCCATCAAATCGTTCAGCCATTTCGTGCAAACGTATCCTACCAGCGCCTTGCGATGGGCCGCCCATTACAAAATTGGCTATTCACAATTTGCCCAAGATAATTTTATCGCCGCCCGCGAATCCCTCCAAACGGTCCTAGGGGGAACGTCCGCCAAGGATAACCCGGGGGGGATGATTCTTCATCCCGATCAATCCTCCGATCCCGCCCTAAACCTCTCCAATGCCAATGATTTCGCCCCTTGGGCGCTTTATTTAATCGGCGAAAGCTATCTTAAAGAAAAGCGCTACCGTGAAGCGAGTTTTGTCTATGGGAAAATGGCCAACGCCTTCGTGCGCCACCCTTTTGCCGCTAACGCCATGTACAAACTTTCCTGGTGCCTCGCCCAAGACGAGGACTATGCCGCGTCCCAAACAAACCTGCGCCAGCTCCTAGCTCTCTATCCCGCCTCCCCCATTCTTCCTTACGCTCATTTGCTTTTGGGAAACATCCTTAACCGACAGGGAAAATTCGACGAAGCGGCGCGCGCCTATCAGCGTAGCGTGGATATTTCCTTCCCTAAGGAAATCGGCGAGGCGGCGGCGGCCCTGACTCAACGCGCTAATTATCAAAGCCATAATTACGGCGCCCTTATCTCAGGCTATCATTTGGTTATTAATAATTTCGCGCCCACGGCGAATCTTTGGCGCGCGTGGACATATTTATATATCGCGGAAGGTTATTTTCAAAGCGGCCACTACGGCGAAGCTAAAGAGACCTACCAATCCGTTCTGCGCCTCTACCCGGCTTCGGACGCAGCTATTTACGCTCAAGACGGAATCGCCTGGTCCTTGTTCAAGATGGGGCGCTTTGCCGAGGCCTTAAAAGAGCGCGAACGCTTAGCCCATCTGCGCGGCAACCCGACGATTGCGGCTGAACTGCTCAGCGCCAATGACTACGAAATCGGCAACGCTCTTTTTAACATGAAAAAATATAATCAGGCCCTTGAACAGTTCGAGCGTTTCTCCCAGGATTACAGCACGCATCCCATGGCCGCAGAGGCTCTCTACCGCGCGGGGCTTTGTTACGCCCAGCTTGGTTATCATGGCCAATCCATTGACACCTGGCAAAAACTCCGCCGGAATTTTTCCAACTCAAAGGCGGCCGGGAACGCCGGATTAAAAGCGGCGGACACTTATTTCCGCGCGGCCAAGTACGATAACGCGATTGCGCTCTACCAAGAAATCGTAAATCAAGCGCCGAAGGGAAACGACGCGGCCGGCGCGCGAATAAGAATTGCCCAAAGCTATTACAACTCTCAACGCTACGGCGAGTCCCTAGAAGCGTTTCAAACCCTGATCGTCAACTATCCTGATTCCAAGGAGGCCCGGGAGGCCTTGGAGTTTTTGACCGCGTTAATGGACAAACCGGAAATGAAACATCCGGCTTACGACCGCCTTCATAGCGTCGCGGCCATTCTCGGCGAAAAAAGTCCGCTTGGGGCCGAGATTAAATTCCGTATCGCTCAGAGCTACTTTGACGGCGGCGATTATGCCAACGCCGCCGGCGATTTAGAAAACATGGCCGGCGCTTACCTTAGCGAGAGCCGCCTCCCTGACAAGGAATACTACTTGGCGGAATCCTACTATCAAATTTCAAAACTTAAGGAAGCGGCCGGTGTTTTTGAACGCCTAATAAAAAATTTTCCGGATGATCCTCGCGCCGCGTTCGCCTTATTCCGCATCGGCAACTCGTATTTTAAGCTCGAGCGTTTCCTGGAGTGCGGCGTCGTTTTCGAGCGCCTGATGCGCGATTTTCCGAAATCCGACTATGCCGTCAGTTCCCATTTCAACGCGGCTCTTTGCTATAAAAAGGCTAAACAAGGCGCTACGGCGGAAAATTTATTCGCCTCTTACATTAACCGCTACCCGGCCAAAGCCAAAGAAACAAACGCGCGTCAGGAATTGGCCGATCTATTTCAGGAGGAAAAAAAATATCGCGACGCTTTGGCCCAACTCGAGGCGCTCAGAAATGACGTCCCGGCCAACGACCAACGATTCGCTGAGATTACTTTTCAAATGGCTTCCCTGAATCTTTTAGACGGCAACGATCCCGCGGCCGTCAAAGAATACGAAAAGCTTCTTAGTGGCCTGCCGGCGAAAAATTCCTGGCGCACCAATGCGGCGATCAAGCTCGGCGACCTTTATGAAAAAAGCGACCAATGGCAGGCCGCAGTCAAGGTTTACGAAGAAATTATTAGGGACGCCGCCAAGTCCGATTGGGTCAAGGCGGCTACGGCGAGAATCGAATACTTAAAATCCGCGCATAAGTGACGCAAATACAGGAGGCATGTCATGAACTTCGATATTAATATTATGGAGATTTTCAAGTCCAGCTTCACGCTGGCGATTTTGGCGATAGCCTCGATCATCTTTGTCACCTTCGCCATCGAACGCTGGCTTTACTTTAGAAAAATTAAAATTGACATTGTCGCCTTTGCCGAGGCACTGCGCGGGCTTCTGGAAATAAAGAATTTCGATGAAGCCGTCAAGGTTTGCGACAAAACCCCCGGCCCCGTAAGCGCGATAGCCAGGGCCGCCATCTTAAATCGCGCGCGTCCCAAAAATCAAATAGAAGATCTCGTCAGCGCCGTCCGCATCGAAGAGCGATTGAAAATAGAAAATTACCTCGGCATCCTGGGAACCCTGGGCAATACGGCGCCCTTTATCGGGCTTTTCGGAACCGTTGTCGGAATTATCAAGGCTTTTCATGACCTTGCCCTCTCGGGCTCCGGCGGCCCCTCCGTCGTGGCGGCCGGCATTTCCGAAGCATTGGTGGCCACGGCCGGCGGCCTGGCCGTGGCCATACCCTCGGTCATGTGTTACAACTACTTTCTTAGGCAAGTCAAAAATCTCTCCATAGCCATGGAAGCCACGCAAAAAAGAATTTCGGTGTACCTGGAGTAAGGATCGGGGGAATTGCAATAAATGCAAAATACCGACGACGACGGCGACGCGATCACGGACATTAACGTCACACCGCTCGTGGACGTGTCGCTGGTGCTGGTGATCATTTTTATGGCCATCTCGCCGCTTGTTCTTCAGGCCGGGATTAAGGCCCTGGAATCCAAGGCAGGCGCGGCCAAAGGCAAATCGTCCTTGGCCCAAAGCGTCAGTCTTGACATTGACGCCGACGCGAATATCTCGCTCAATGGGCAAGCGCTCAGCCGGGAGCAATTGCCCCAGGCGCTTCAAAAAGCCCTTGCCAAAAGCAAGGACCGCCTCCTGTGCGTGAGAGCCGATCCGGACTTATCCGTCGGAACGGTGGTCGAATTTTTGGATATTTCCAAACAAAACGGCGCCGGAAAAATCGTCATGATCAACAAAAATAAAGAAATCCAAACCCATGCAAACGTCAAATAACGACGACAGCCCCGTCGTGGGCATCAATGTCACGCCCCTGGTGGACGTCTGCCTCGTGCTGGTCATTATTTTTATGGTGACGGCCCCGCTTCTAAATCAGCCGACCCTCTCCGTTGCCCTTGCCAAAGCCAAAACCAAGGAGGGGGAGGAAAAATCCAACGTCACGATTACCGTCACTAAGGACAAGCGATGGGCCATTAATGAAAAAGAATGGGCGCTCGAAAATTTGCCCTCGGTCTTGCCCTCTAAAATCAAAAAAACCACGGATGGATTGGTCATCATTCGCGCTGACCGCGAAGCCCGCCACGGAGACCTTCTCTTGGCCATGAAAATCGCCAAGGAAGCCGGCGCTAGAGCCATCACCATCGCCACGGAACAACGCCCATGACGGACGCGTCACGCCTTCCAACTTGCTGGACCCTTTCCCTGGCGCTTCACATAGCCGCGGGCGTCGCTTTTCTTCATTGGCGTCACCAGGCCGCCAAAACCATCACGGTTATTGGCGACGTGGACTTTTTAGAGCCCGAACCCATCAGGCCCCTCGAACCTGCGGAGCGGAATATGCAAATTCCGGTCCCGCCCAAAAGCATTGTGGATTTTTTAAAACTTGCCTTGCCTAAGATCGAAAAAACAAAAAATCTCGAGGAGCCTGCCCCGTTTCCTAAAACAGCAAAAATGATCGAGCCGGCGCCGTCCGCGCCCCTTGAACTCAAAAAAGGCCTATCCTCAACGCAACCCGATCTTAACCTGGGTCATTCCGCCCCCAGGGCTACCCGTTTGGAAGACGTCGAAGCGGCCCGCCAATCCCGCGCCCTGCCCATCGCCTTGGCCGAAGCGCCGTTACCGCTGGAAGAAGTGGGCCGCGGAGCGGCCCCCCCCCCCCCCCCCCAGGGCGATCCGCATTTACAGACCGCAAAA
>CAYHKQ010000092.1:0-5890 GCA_964357255.1 uncultured Elusimicrobia bacterium | reverse complement strand
GGCCCCGGTTAACGCCGAAGCCGAGAAAAAAACGCCTACCTTCACAACTATTGAAAAATTACCGGGGATGGAAGAATCGCCCTCCCAGCCGCCCCCCGCGTCCGATCAAGAGCCGGCCAACGAAAAAAAGAAATCAAATAATTTCTTCGAAGAATAACGGAAGCGGCGTTAAAAAAACTCGAGGCTAAAATCAGCGAAAGGGGCGGAGTGAACGATTGCGCCGGAGGAGACGCGGTCAATTGGGAGTGAAGCTAGGGCGAGCAATCCGTCCAGGCGCACGCCCCCTGAGACCTCTATCTTAATTTCAGGCGCGGCAGACCGAATCCTGTCCACGGCGCGGCGAAGGACGGGCCCGTTAAAATTGTCGAGCATAATCCAGTCCGGCCTGGCGGCCCCCTGCGCAGAGCTTCGGGGACCAATGAGCGCCCCAGGCGCGGCGGCCCCCTGCGCAGAGCTTCGGGGACCCGGTTGCGCCCCAGGCGCGATGGCCAGAACCTCGCTCAATTCTTTGAGAGACTGCACTTCAACCTCAACCTCAAGGCCCCGGCGCCGAAGGCCGCGAATTTTTACGGCCAGCGCCCGGCCCCAGCCGGGGCCGTGAAGCCGTTGAAAAACCCTCAAGTGATTGTCCTTAATCATGGCGAACGAAGCCAGGTCCCTTCGATGCGGCTCGCCGCCGCCGGTCTTGACCGCGTATTTCTCCGCCAGGCGCAGGCCCGGATGGGTTTTTCTCGTATCCGAAACAACAAAACGCGCTTTGCGGCTCGCGGCGGCTTGCACAAATCGGGCCGTTTCCGTGGCAATGCCGCTCAAATGGCAAATAAAATTAAGCGCCGTGCGTTCCGCGGCCAAAATCGCCCGCGCCGGCCCTTTGACGGACAAAATTTTGGCTCCCCTGCGGATTGTCCGGCCTTCGCGGCAGAGATACCGCGCTCGAACGCAAGGGTCAAACCCGCAAAACGCCTCCCTGGCAAAATCCATCCCGCAAACCACCGCCCGCTCCCCCTTAAAAATCACATAACCGCAAGCCCTGTCCCCTCGCTCAAATAACGCCCTGCTCGTCACATCCATCTTCGCCCGATCCTCGGCCAGGGCCAGACGCACCAACGATTTGATCTGAGCGGAAGCAATTATCGGCCCGCTCATTTCCCCTCTCCCCCTCTCCCTCTCGCCCATTCTCCCTCCCCATCCCACGGCCCAAACAGCCGGGCCATCACGCGTTCGGCCACGGGAGCAAAAAGCCGCCAAGCCATCACAAGCAAACGATTGTTCCACCCGACAATCACATAACGTCTCCCTTTTTCAATGCCATCGCAAGTCACGCGAGCCACAAAATCCGCGCTGTGGCCCACCATGCCGCCGGTAGGAATCCTGCCGCCGCCGACATAAACGGAATTAACGCCAAACGAAGTCTTGGTCATGCCGGGCAAGACTGCCAGCACATGGATACTATAAGGAGCAAACTCGATACGCAAGGACTCGGACCAATTGTTCATGGCCGCCTTGGTTGCGCCGTAATGGCTCATCCAGGGAACCCCCATCGTTCCCGCAATTGAGGAAATCATAGCGATCGAAGCCTGGCCGGAGCGCTTCAAAGCGGGCAAAGCAGCCAAAACCATGCGGCAAGCGCCAAAATAATTGGTATCGAAAAGACCCTTTGCCTCCTCTATAGAGGCGGCGGCCGTGGGCCCATATAGGCCAAAACCCGCATTGTTGACCAAGATATCCAGGCCGCCCCAATGGCCGCCCACCGCGTCCACCGCCTCACGACAACTTTGCTCGCTTTGAACGTCAAGCGTAACGGGAAAAAGCCGTTGGGCCCAAGAGGGATGAGCCTTACTCCACTCTTGGACGATGGCTTGGAGTTCAGGAAGCCTTCGGCTGGCCAATGCCACGCGGGCGCCACGGGCAACGAGCTCCCCTGCAATGGCTTTGCCGATGCCGCCGGAGGCCCCGGTGACAAGGGCAATTTTGCCCTGAATATTCACTGCAAAGAGTATTGCGCCAGAAGACGATGGGCGGCGGCTACGGTCTGATCCAATGGCACAACGGACGGCGTTTTGGAATTTCGTAATTTCAATTCAACCTCGCCTTTGGCGAGACTGCGCGCGCCCACCGTGATCCTGAGTGGAATTCCGATCAAATCCGCATCCTTAAATTTCACGCCCGGACTTTCCGTCCGGTCGTCAAAAAGAATTTCAAGACCCGCCTTTTTCAAATCCTCGTATAGCCGCCGGGCCTGAGCCTTGACATTAGGGTCATCCATGTCCAGGCAGGTCAACAAAACCTCGTAAGGCGCGATGGCCCTGGACCACAAAATTCCGCTCGCATCATAATTTTGCTCAACCGCGGCCGCTACAATGCGCGAAACGCCGATGCCATAAGTGCCCATCACCATGGGATGAGACTTACCCTGGGCATCGAGGTATACGGCGTTAAGCGCTTCAGAGTATTTAAGCCCAAGCTTAAAGACATGGCCCACTTCGATCCCTTTTTGAAAAACCATCGCGCCTTTTTGGCAGCGCGGGCACGAATCACCGGGCGCGGCCCTGCGAATATCCTTGACAAGATCAGCCCCAAAATCGCGTCCCCAGGCCAAATGCGCGCTATGGTGATCCGCGCGGTTCGCTCCGGACACTCCGTCGCGAATGCCCTCGACCGCGAAATCAGCCACTACCGCGGCCAATGGATGAAACGCCTTGGCCCTCTCGACCAAATTCACGGGCCCGGCGAATCCCACGGGAGCGCCCACTAACGCCTCATAATCCTTGGGATCCATCTTAAGCAAGCCCTCGCATGAGAGCGCATGCCTTAGCTTGACCTCATTGAGATCATGATCGCCGCGTAAAAGGCAAATCACGGGCTTTTTGTCCTGGGTCCAGAAAAAAAGAGTCTTGATAAAACGGTTTTTAGGCACCTTAAGAAATTCAGACACATCGTCAACGGTGCAAAGCCCAGGGGTGGCCACATCTTCCGGACTCGCTAGCGGCGACAGGCTAGCGGCGAGCGTGCCATTGGCCGCGCACTCCGAGCGTTCGAGATTGGCCGCGTAGGAACAGGCCGGACAATAGGTAATCTCGTCCTCTCCGGTCTGGGCCAAAACCATAAATTCATGGGAAAAACTTCCTCCGATGGGCCCGGTATCCGCCTCAACCGCGCGGTAACGAAGCCCCATCCGGTCAAAAACCTTCGAATAGGCCTGCGACATCACTTGATAATAACGGTCCGCGTCGGCCTCGTCCGCATGAAAGGAATAAGCGTCTTTCATGTAAAATTCGCGTCCTCTCAAAAGGCCGAAACGCGGCCGAATCTCATCGCGAAACTTGGTTCCGAATTGATAAAGCATCATGGGCAAGGACCGCCAAGAACGCACGTTTTTGGCGACCAGCGCCGTCATTGCCTCCTCAGCGGTCGGCGCTAAACAAAACTCAGCGTCCTTCCTGTCCTTAATTCGCAGAAGCTCCCTGCCGTATTTGGCCCAGCGCCCGCTCTCAACCCAAAGTTCCTTGGGTTGCACCAGGGGTAGCCACACCTCAAGCCCGCCCGCCGCGTCCATCTCTTCACGAACGATCCGCTCGACCTTCTTTAAAACCTTGAGCCCCAGGGGCAACCACTCATAAATGCCGCCTGTCACCTTGCGAATATATCCCCCCCGCACAAGCAGGCGGTGAGACACCGCGTCAGCGTCAGCCGGATCTTCGCGAAGAGTGGGGATGAAAAATTTGGAGAATAACATCTTTACTTTTTCATGATCTCCTGAAATTCCGTCTTGGACTTGCCCGCGCGCTTATTCCACAGGCGCTCCAAATCATTATAAAAAGCGAACAAAAATACGGGAATCAACATCGCCAAGCCCACCGAATTGGCTTTCATCAAAAAATTTCTCGTTATTTTACGCCGGCTGATGCCTTCCCATATATAGAGAAGCACATGGCCGCCGTCGAGCATCGGCACTGGGAATAGGTTAAAAAAACCTATGGCAACCGAGATAATGGCTAAAAGTCCAAGAAAATCGGCCACGCTTGATTTCGCCGCCTGATTCATCATGCTGATAATCCCGATGGGACCGGCCAAATCCGGTTTTTGCCAGCGTATGAGGCGATCGGCAAGATAGGTGACGCTGATGACGCTGTAATGAATCATCTGGCGCACGCTCAGACTCGCCGCGCGAAACGGACCCACGCGCTGATACACGGTTTGCGGTGTAATGCCGATTAAGCCGATACCTCGGCTGGGGTCCTTCTTGGAAGTCACCTCGATCGAAAGGGGCGAATTATCTCGGAACAGATCCAGGATTAAAACCGAATCGGGATGATCGTGAATAAAATTAGCCAGCTCGTCCCAGCCGCGCACAGCGATCGCGGATTGGCTCGACGTCAAACGAACGCGCTCCACGCGGTCGCCCACCCTAATGCCAGCGGCCTGGGCCGGCGAGCCGGAAAACACCGCGCCCACCACGGGAACCTTGGCGTAATCAGGCAGGCCGAACCACCAAAAAGCGAACCAAAATAGGACAAAAGAGAGAACATAATTCATGGCCGGACCGGCCAACGCCACCAAAATTCTTTCCTTCCAGCTCTTGGCAAAAAACTCATCTCCCGCGCCGCTTAGATCCTCCGGGTCATCTCCGGCCGGTTTAATAAAACCGCCCAAGGGAAAGGCGCATATCGAATAGCGGGTCTGGCCTCTGGTAAATCCAAGTAGCTCCGGACCGAAGCCGAAAGCGAATGTAAGAACGCGAATTTTGAGCCATTTACAGCAAAGAAAATGACCGCCTTCGTGAATAAATACCACCAGGCCCAGGGCGACGATGATGCTAAGAGCGATCATTGGGGTAAAACAGCCTCGCGCGCCGACTCGCGCGCCGCATGGCGCGCCCATCGGTAGATTTCAATCCCCCTCTCTAATAAACCGCCGGATTTTTGCCGATCTTTTGAAAAATAAGCCCAGGCGCGGGCTACGGTTCTCTCCAAAATTTCAGCGATTTCAACGAACGCAATTTCTCCCGCCAAAAATTTCTCCACTGCCGCGTCATCAGCGCCAAGCAAAGCGGCTCGCGCCGCCATGCGCCGGGGATCCTCCGCGACATGAGCCACCTCCAGGCCAAACTTAAGACACGGCAATTTGTCCAAGGGCGGCGGATCAAACGTCAATTCCGTGGTCCCCTGGGTAAAATCCAACGGACGCACCGCGTTCCGCGTCGCAAACCCATCGGGCCAATAAAGACCGTAATGGATCGGAATTTTCATATCCGCGGGACCCATCTGGGCCAAAATCGAACCGTTTTTCATGGCCAGCATGGAATGAACCACGCATTGCGGATGAACGATAATTTTAATTCGCTCACAAGGGAAGTCAAATAGGTTATTGATCTCCATGAGTTCAAGCGTCTTGTTCAAGAGAGTCGCCGAATCCACCGTAATTTTTTGACCCATTTTCCAGACAGGATGCTTCAAAGCCATTTGCGGAGTGATCTCGTGATGATTTTGAATTTTCTTATAAAAAGGGCCTCCGCTCGCGGTCAAATACATCACGTCCACGCGATCATCCGCGTCCAGCGTCCCGCCAAGACATTGAAAAAGAGCGGACGGCTCCGAGTCCAAAGGGATAATCCGATGGCCGTTATTTAAGGCCATCTTCCTGTAATAATCGCCGAAAACCACCATCGGCTCCTTGGAGGCAATCAGGGCGTTGATAGGCCGATCCTTGCGCCTCAACATGGCGTCAAGGGCTAATACGGAAATCTCGAAATCCGAAAATGCGACGATAACCGCGTCGAGATCCCCCCGCTCTAAAAAATCAAAAAGCTCCTGCGATCCCTCCAGGCTTTTTGGACGGCCCGGCGCGACGCCGCCGGCCGAAAAAACCCGCGCCTCGCGCCGGGCCGACG
>CAYHKQ010000091.1:0-6389 GCA_964357255.1 uncultured Elusimicrobia bacterium | reverse complement strand
ATCCTTCGACAAGCTCAGGATGAGCGGAATGCAATGAATTTGCATGAGTCGTATTCTTAAAACACTTATCCGTCCAACCACTTATCCGTCCAACCGCTATTCTTTAGTTCTCGGCATCGAAACCTCCTGCGACGAGACGGCCGTCGGCGTTGTTCGTTATCCAAAATTGACCGCGGTGGCGAATGTTCTCAACACCCAGATTCCACTCCATGCCCCTTTTTTTGGCGTTGTGCCGGAGTTGGCCAGCCGGGCGCATTTGGAAAATATCACGGGTGTTTTGAGTTTGGCTTTTAAGAAGGCGCTGTTGGGCGATTTAGTTTCACTCGGCCGATTGGAGGCCGTGGCTTATACGCAGGGACCCGGACTCAAAGGGGCTTTGATGGTGGGGGAAAATGCGGCCAAGGCATTGGCCCTGGCCTTGGGCCGGCCTGCCATCGGCGTTCATCATTTGGAGGCGCATTTAGCGGCCATTCTTTTGGAGAAGCCGCAAGTGACGCCGCCTTTTTTAGGATTGGTGGTTTCCGGCGGGCATACGGATTTGGTTCATGTCAAGCGATGGGGTTCTTATCGGGTTTTAGGCCGGACCCTGGACGACGCATGCGGCGAGGCCTTTGACAAGTTTGCCAAAATGTTGCGTTTGGGCTATCCGGGCGGGCCTGCTGTGGACCGTTTGGCCAAAAAGGGGAATCCTCGGGCTATTATTTTTCCGCGGCCAGTCCTTAAAGGCACGTGGAATTTTTCCTTCAGCGGGCTTAAAACATCGGCTTTATATTGGATTCGCGATCATGGCCGGCCCAGGAGCCGCCAAGGGCTTTGCGATTTAGCCGCCGGCTTTCAGGAAGCCATAGTTGAGACGCTGTTGACCAAGACCCGCAACGCTTTGTCCGCCTTGCGCCTTAATACCGTGGTGGTCGCGGGCGGCGTGGGGGCTAATTCCCGATTGCGAGAGCTTTTTCAAGAGTCTGCCCGGCAACAGGGCTGGCTGGCGTATTTTCCGTCGCCGGCTTTGTGCACGGACAACGGCGCCATGATCGCCGTCGCCGGCGCTTTAAGGCTGATGTCCGGCGCCAAACTTTCATCGCGCAACGCAGACTCATTGCTTCCGTTTCCTTCGTGGTGATTTATGCCTTCCCCTATAGGCTATAGGCTAAAGTCCCAAGTTGCCCTGGGTCAAAAGTCCTATTATAAATTGCCCTTAAGTCCCGTGCTAACAATGGAGAAGGAGTGTTAAATTATAATGATAAAGATGAGAAATGCGTTTGTTCGAAATGGGCCGGGGCTTTTGGCCGTGGCGTGCTTTTGCCTGCCCGGCGTCGCGTTTGGGGCCGGAGCGCGGGCCGTGCCTTATGATGCGTACGGCCGCTTTGAGGACGTGGGCACGCCGAAATATTCTTACCGCGTCATTGACGAGGAAAGCCTCAAGCGTCGTCTTAAGCCCGGCATTTATCCCAATGTTCCCGCTTCGCCCGTTCCCCAGAATGTCTCCGCCGGCGATCTCGAGCGTTTGAGCAAGGTGGCGCTGGCGGACCCCCGGGAGTGCCTTGAGTTTTGGGGAACTCTCGATGTCGGCCAATTGCGCGATCCGCGATTTAGCGAGGGGGTTCGCCAATTTTATTATGGCCAATGCCTTGAGCAGGCCGGCCGGTTTGACGAGGCGCTTGAAGCTTATTACGCGACGGCTCTTCATTTTCCAAGCGAGCATGATCCCCGCCGGAATTTTCCCGTTTTTTTGCCGGATTATCTGGGAATCCAGGCCATGGATGCGATTTATTATCTTACCCGGCGTCATCCTGATCTTGGGTGGCGTTACATGGGCGGGGAAATTTTTGTTGAGAACGGCTATGACGGCGACGAATCCAACGACATTTTGAGAATCTGGCCGGGCCGCTTGATGGGAGTCAATCCTCGTCCCGCGTTTAAGGCTCCTCAGGATCTCAAGAATTTTAGCGTTCATCAGCCGCGCTCCGGCGCGGTGAGCCTGCTTCGCCATGACAACGGCCGTTGGGCTTTGCAAGTCAAGGGGAAGCCTTTTTTTGTGCGCGCCGTGCATTATCTTCCTCCCCCTTTAATTCCAGCAAAAGGTTCCGGAGGGCTTTGGAACCGGATTAAATCATCCTGGCAGGAGCCTTTGCTCGAAGATGAAGACGAGGCCCAGGCGCCGGAGGTTTTATCGAATCCACAGGGACGACAGGGTTTTTGGGATTCCGGCTGGACTGCGGACAGGGACGACAATGGCATTGCGGATATTGAAGAGGCCTGGATGGATGCCAATGCCAATGGCCGGCGCGACCCGGGCGAGCCTAGGCTGGGAGATTTTGGGATGATGGCCTTGGCTGGGGCCAATACGGTGGTTTTGGCCCGATTGCCGGAAGATGACCGGATTTTACGGGACGCTCACCGGCGATGGGGGTTGTCTTTTATAGTTTGGGATGGTTTGAATACGGACCGGGAACAGCCTTTTGAGCCTTGGATGCGGCGCGTGAGTTATGACAAGCCCGGCGATCGTGATCGGGAATTGGCCCGGGTGGAGGCCGTGGTTGGGCGTTTGCGGGAGAAAGATTATCTGTTGGCTTGGGCTGTGGGCGGCCAGGATTTTCATCATCCGGATTTGTTGCCGGGCCGCTCGAACGTCAAAGCCTATTACCAGACAGCGGCCCTGGTGGTGGACAAAATTAAAGAATTGGACGCGAACCATCCCGTTATTTTTGTCACGCGGGACTTGCATGATTTGCCCGCGGTGGCCTTGGCGATGAACAAGGCCGACATCTTAGGGGTCAGTTCCTCCCGAGGGCCTCATGGCTTTGGGGAAAGCTTTTGGAGCGCTCTTAAAGAGGGATGGTCAAAGCCGGTGATAATTTTTGATTATGGCCGTCCTGCGTATGCCGCCGGAGCCGATGCTAACGCGGCGGAAAAATTTCAGGCGGCGTATCATGAGGAGGCGTGGTGGGATATTAATTTTCAAGGGGCAGGCGGCCCGGGCAAGGGTCTGTCGCTGGGCGGTTGCGTCTGGGAATGGGCTGACGTATGGTGGCGGTCCGCTCCCGGGGATAATGGTCCCCAAGCCGGCGTCCATGATACCCGCGCCGGGCGCGCCGCAATCGCCTTGGATCGGCGGGATTATCCGGAATGGCACGGGATTATGGCTTTGGGCGCCAGCCCCGAAGGACATCTCTGGCGCCGGCCTCGTAAAGCCTATTGGGCGTATGTGAGAGCATGGAAGAAAGGAGACTGAGCCGCTTTTGTTTTTATGCTGATCTGGCTTCTTGAACGGGAAAATAAGGCGGCCCAAGCGGCCGGTGTTGAGTTTTTGAGGGCTCACCTGAGCGCCAAGCTTGCGCCGGGCCAGGATGTTGAATGGAGGATATTGCCGGCTTCCAGGTTGTGGGCCGAGTGCGTGAGGCTTTTTAAGCGCGACGAGTCTTCCTCAATAGAATATCCCGATGTCATCGAATATCCCTGGCTTTGGCATGATTCCTTGTCGTATCTGGGCCTGTTGGCCGCGGTGGGCGACGCTGGGGGCGCGGCCGGGCGTTGGCAGGAACTTAAGGCCAATGTTGACGAGGCAAACCCTTGCGCCTCTCGCTTTCCCAATCAAGGCGGACTTTTGACGTTTTCCTGGATGACGGGGATGACGATTCTGTATTACCGAAAGGACATTTTAAGACGGATCGGCAAGACGCCGGAGGATCTGGAAAATTATGAGGAGTGGATTTCCTGCGTCATGGCCGCGCCGCAGGTAGGCGCCGGCGACTCGGGGGCATATTCCTGGCAGGGATTGGACATGCCGCTGGGATTTATCACGGCGCTTCAATGGATATTGAATTTTGGCGGAGAATTTCTCGACCCTTTGAATTTGATGCCGGCGTTTCATCAAGCGGAGTCCCTTCAGGCGCTTGAAGCTTATCTTAATGTTTTGCTTTACCCCCGGTTGGCGCAAAGCCAGGATTCAAGCGCAGGGCCTTTAGCCCGGCGCTCCTTGGGCTACGAGTCGAGCCGGGACGCGGAATTTCCCGACGGCAGTTTTTGCCTTTTTTCTTCTCAAATGCCCGCGGCTCTGCGTCTTAAAGACTCGCGCGTGGGTTGCCTTCTGCCGCCTAAGCTTGCCGGGCGGGCCGTAGTCGCCGAGGAATTGTCCTTGGGTGTGACTAAGCGGGGGATGGAACGCGGCGGCGAGACCGTTTTAGCCGCGATGGAGGCGATGCTGGGCGATGCGCAGGCATGGCTTGGCGCCGCGTCGCACCTGGGGCATTTGCCGGCCAAGACCTCGATGTGGGATCTGGCGTTGGATGATGTGGACGACCCATTCGCCCGCGAGGTTTATTATGCCGGCGCTCATTCACTGCGATGGCTTCCTAGCTCCCGTTTTCTCGCTCCGGCGATGCGTATTTTCGAAGAGACCTTGTCGCGTCTTTATTTTGAGGCGTTGCGTCAAGGCAGCGTAGACCGGCGCCTTATATCGGCCGGCATGGCCACGGCCGCGTCCGAATACCGGCTTATTGCCGCGCTTTATGATTCGGACCGCTCGGGGCCGGACGGCAATCGCAATGTCGGGCGAAAAGCCGCGGCAACGCCGTTGTCCGGGAGCGGGTCTTAAGATGCATCTTCTTGATACTGAGTCGCGATTTGCCTGTATGTACCGTTTGCGCGGAGAACTTCGTTCTTGCGGCCTGGATTTGGAACTGTTGATTGGGGCCGCTCTAAAATTTTTACAGAGGGAGTTTAATCTTTCCAGCGTCGGCGTTTATGCCCTTAGTGAGAGCGATGAGTCCCTGCGCGAACTTGCCCGCATTGATGTTCAAGGCCGGATTCAGGCCGGCGAACGAGTGGAGCCTTTGTGGAAGGAGAGCCCGGCGCATGATTTGTTGTTTAAACACGGCGGGATTCAGATTTTACCCGGCCCGCAAACCGGCCAACCATCTCAGACTATTTTATTAAGAATCGGGGCTGAGATGATTTTTGATTCGGCCGGCTCCGCCGCGGACGGGGCGCAACTTGGTCTGCGGATCTCCGCGCGGGGCTCCGCCGCGGTTGCGCCGAAAAAAATCGCTCCCTGGGGCGCGTTGGAAATTACGGCCGGCCTTGAGGTGGACCTGGAAATGCTCTGTGGTTGCGCTGAAGAAATGGGCGAGTGGTTGGAACTTTCGGCGCTTCAGGAGCGCCTTAGAAAACAATCCGCCCAAATCGAGTCATTCGGCGAGCTATCCTGGCTTTTTGTCACCAGCTTGAGATTAGAAGACAGGCTACGTTTGATTCTTGAGGGAATTCAAAAACTCTTTGGGTTTGACCGCATCAGGCTTTATCTTGTTGACCCGTCAGGGACGTTGCTCAAAGGAGAGCTTGAAGCGGATATCACGCGCCAGGTCCGCTCGTTGGATCATGAGCGCTACCCTTTGACGGCGGGGGATTTACATACGCTTTGCGAAGCCCTCTGGCGAAGCCTGCGCCAGGACCCCTGGTCGAGGATTTTGGAGCGCTCCCTGGCTTCTCACGAAAAGGTTCTGTACTTGCCGCTTAAAATTCAGGATAAAGAAATCGGCGTTCTGGTGGTTGACAAGCTTTTGAGCCAGGAACCGATTGACAGGGAAGCGCGTTCCATGTTGCAATCCTTCGCCGGGCAGATCGCCATGGCCGTGGACAACGCCCGGCTGTTTTCGGAGGTGGAGCGGCTCTCGTTGTACGACACCCTCTCGCGTTTGCCCAACCGCCGTTATTTTACGGCCCGTTTTCATGAGGAGCTTTACCGGGCCTTTCGTCACAAGAGCAGTTTTGCCGTGTGCTTGATGGATTTGGACTTTTTTAAGGAAATTAACGATACCTACGGCCATCAGATGGGCGACCGCGTCATTGCGGGGGTGGGCGCGGCGGTTAATTCCGTGATCCGCCAAAGCGACTTCGCGGCGCGTTGGGGCGGCGATGAAATTGCGGTTTTGCTCGGCGACACGCAAGAACAGGACGCCATGATCGTTGTTGAGCGTATTATGGTCGCTATACGGGAACTCAAGCTCATCCATCCCGCCGACCCACCCAAGGAAGTGAGGGTGACGGCCAGCATGGGCATCGCCTTCTATCCTAATGACGGGCAGGATTTGGAGAACTTGATGATTAACGCGGACCGCGCCCTCTATCACATTAAATTCCGCGGCCGCGACGGATTCAGCCTTGCCTCCCAAGCGCAAGGATATACCCCCGCGGAGCCGGAAACGCCGGCAACCCCTTCGTAGGGTATCGCCCCAACCGTTATTTTTTCTTTCTCGCCCCACTTTTTTTGTTGACCTTCCTTGACAATAGCGTCTTTTGGCGTTAGGAACATAATTGAAGGCCATAAGTCATGGAAAGGAATTTCTTTAGCCAATCGAAGTGGCCAAGGAAGGCCGCTCGTGGTGAGCTTG
>CAYHKQ010000090.1:0-6705 GCA_964357255.1 uncultured Elusimicrobia bacterium | reverse complement strand
GATCTGCGGCACGCCGACCCCTAAAACTTGGCGCGAGGTGCAAGCGCTCCCCGGCCCCACCCCGACCAAAATCCCCACGCAACCCGTTTCCATCAACTCCAAAGCGGCCCCGTAAGTCACGCAATTGCCAAGCACCACGGGAATTTTAATTTTCTTGCAAAAATCCTTAAGATTCAAAAAAATCCCATCCACGCCCTCATGGCGGCTAGTTACCACCGTAGCCTGGATTACAAATAAGGAAGCCCCTGCCTCCTCGGCAATTTTGGCCCAACGCTGGGCGTTTTGAGGAATGGTGGAGACCGCGGCCGTGCCGCCGGCTTTCTTGATCTCCCGGATTCTTTGAGCGATCAATTCCTCGCGAACCGGCTTAGAGTAAACCTCTTGCATGACCCGCGTCACTTGGGCGCTCGATGCCCCAATGATACGCCGTAGAGGCTCCCGGGGATTAGCGTAGCGGGTATAGATGCCGTCAAGGTTCACAATGGCCAGAGCGCCGAATCGACTCATTCTTGCGGCAAAAGACACGTCAGAGACGGCATCCATCGCGCTCGCCAAAAACGGAATTTTAAGGGTGAGCGGCCCGAGTTTGCTCAAGGTATCCACCACCTCGGGATTGATCGTCACGCTCCCCGGCACGATAGACACCTCATCGAAACTGTAAGAGCGCCGCGCCTCGCGGTCCCGGCCGATAAAAAATGCCATAGCTAGGAAATCCTGGGCAACACCACGCCCTTCTGGGCCTGGTATTTGCCCTTTCTGTCCGCATAAGAAACGGAACAGACCTCGTCGGACTCCAGGAACACGAGTTGGGCAATGCCTTCGTTGGCATAAATTTTGGCCGGTAGCGGCGTTGTGTTGGAAATCTCGATGGTCAAATGCCCCTCCCACTCGGGCTCCAAGGGCGTAATATTGACCACGATGCCGCATCTGGCATAAGTGCTTTTGCCGATGCAAATTCCAAGGACGCTCCTGGGAATCCGAAAATACTCCACGGAGCGCGCCAAGGCAAAAGAATTAGGCGGAATTATGCAATGATCGTTCTTTTGTGAAACAAAAGATTTCTCATTAAATTGTTTAGGGTCTACGATCACGGAGTTAAGATTAGTAAACACCAAAAACTCGCCGGCCACTCTGAGGTCATAGCCGTAGCTCGATGTCCCATAAGAAATTTTTCCGTGATGGACCGAGTTTTCCTCAAAGGGCTCGATCATTTTAAATTCGAGCGCCATTTTACGGATCCATTTATCAGATTTGACCATGCTTCACCTCTCTAAATTTTACCCTGAAAAATTTTACCCGCACTCCGAATGTCCACACTCGTGGCAAACCGGACCCTTGCAACCGGATTCATAGGAAACATTCGGCGAAAAACACTTCTGGCAATAAGCGACTTTGGAAACTTCCCAAAGCTCCAGTCCCTCTCCGGAGTCCCCGCCGGACGCAGGGATGGCTTTAGATTTTTCAACCACAGCGCAACCGCCGTTGCCCCCCGGCAATTTTCCGGTTTTTTTCAAATGCGCCTTTAAGGCCACGGCCACGGCGTGCGGAATAGAGTCAATACGGCTCGCCCCAAATCCAAAAGGCCGGTCGCCGCGGACGGAATTCAAATGCTTCAAGATTCTCACCGGATCGGCTCCGGTCTCAAAATACTTGGACAGCAAAATTCCCAAAATAGAGGTCAGCCCGCTGATCTCGGTTCCCATGGGCGGAAGATTGGTAAAAACCCTGTAAGGGCCGGCCTCGTCGTAGTCAATATGAATGTGAAGCGTCCCGTAGCCGGTTTTAACCTCATAGTACTCGCTGACGGTTCCGAAAGGCGACTGGCGCGGCTCCTTCTTTTTGGAATCCAGAGGATTAAGGTTTAAGACCTGATCCGCCTTGCAACCGTCACGATAAATAGTAACGCCTTTGCAACCGGAGTCATAAGCCAAGAGATAGGCCTTTCGGATATCCTCGAGCGTGGCGGAATTGGACATGTTGATCGTTTTGGAGACACCGTCGTCCGTGAACTCTTGAAAGGCCGCCTGCATGCGCACGTGATAGTCCACGTTCACGTCATGCGAAGAAGCAAAAAGCTCCTGAATTTCTTTAGGAATCTCCGGGACGCCTCGCGCGGACTTATGATTAGCGTCAATTCTTTTGACCAGATCTTCCTTGGAAAGGCCGAAGTAGTCGTGCTCGCGGGCCACCTGGGCGAATAACGGATTGATCTCGACAAAAACATCACCGGGGTCTGGGGTCTCCTTCTTGCGAATCGCGTCCAAGGCCTTGGCGTTGTAACGCGTGTAGGCGATGGCAAAAAATGGCTCGATTCCGCTGCCCTGAAGCCCTGCGGCGATGGCAATGGTGCCGGTGGGCGCAATCGTAGTGCGCGCGCAATGGCGGGGATAACTGGGCTTTCCTCGATAACAGGAGGATTCTGGATTATGCACGGACTCTTTCCATAACGGATAAAGCCCCCGTGACTCGGCCAATGTCTCGCTGGCTTCAAGCGCCTTTTCATTAATAAAACCCATGAGTTCCTTTGCCTCGTCTACGGCCTCGTCCGAATCATAAGGAAGTCCAAGCCACACGAGCATTTCCGCCCACCCCATAACCCCTAGGCCGATACGCCGTAAATTCCTGGCCATTTCCTCGATTTCCGGCAAGGGATAGTTGTTAATGTCAATCACATTGTCCATGAACCGCACGGCCAGCGTCACGGTTTCAGCCAGGGCCTCCCAATCCACCTCAGCCCGGCCCAAGGGACCACGCACGAATTTGGCCAGATTGATTGACCCCAAATTGCACGGCTCCCAAGGAAAAAGCGGTTTTTCGCCACAGGGGTTGGTGCTTTCGATGTAATACTTATTCGGCACTGGATTAGAGGCTGATTCATTGGTGCGATCAATCACGAAGAGACCGGGATCCCCGGTTTTCCAGGCGCACTCCACGAGTAGATCAAAAATTTCCCTGGCATTAGCCTTGCCCACCGGCTCCTTGGAGCGCGGATTGATGAGATCATAATCCTTGCCCTCGCGCACGGCTTGGATAAATTTCGCGTCAATGGCCACGGAGACATTAAAATTTTCCATGACCCCGGGCTTGATTTTCATGGTAATGAATTCTCGAATCTCAGGATGCCAATACGGCAAAATTCCCATATTGGCCCCACGCCGGGTTCCGCCCTGCTTGACCACGTCCGTCATCTTGTCAAACATCTGCATAAAAGAAATAGCTCCGCTCGCGATTCCTTTGGTGGACCGGACCATGTCTCCGCCGGGGCGCAACCGGCCAAAAGAAAACCCTGTGCCGCCGCCTGATTTTTGAATCAAAGCCTGAGCGCCAAGGGCATAGGTAATCTGTTCCATGGAATCGCCCACGGGCAAAACATAACAGGCGCAAAGTTGCTGCAACTCACGGCCCGCGTTCATTAAAGTAGGCGAATTGGGCAGGTAACGGAACGAGGACATCAGCCCGTAAAAACGCTCCTGCCAAGTTTCGACCAACTCCTTGGCCTGTGGAACTTCAAGCGCCACGCGGTAAAGATTGGCGATTAACCGGGCAAAATTCTTGTCCCTGTCTCCCATCGCGTGAATCCCGTGATGAAAAAAATAGCTTCTTGTAGTTCTGCCGCGCGCCTCGGTCTCAACCAAGCGGCAGGAAACGCCTTCCAGGCACCCCCACTCTTCGAGTTTTGGATGATGCAAAAGCTCGCCGAGCGCGATATTGCGCGCGACGCCTCTTAACCACGCCTCGACGCTAGGAGCGTCTCGCAGATACTTATCCTTGATAACCTTGACCTGATTTTCTGTCAGACCCAAGCCGCCAGCATCGCTCGCGCGGCGTTTCGCGCGCATCTTCTCAGCCATGGCCGACGCGCCCCTGTTCATCGCCCCGGAAACATCGAGACTGCCCTGCGGCTTCGCGCAGGACTGCCCTGCGGGACCGCCATTGACGGCTTCCACTCCTATTTGACCCATTCTTCCGTCCTCCCTTCATATTCCACTTAATCGGGTTGGTCCCCTGTCGGATTATCTTTTCCAACCCCCGCGAACGTCCGAAGCGTTCTACCGGGGACGACCTTATCTTCATTTTCCGAGGTCTTATCATCGGTCCTGGTCTTCAAGATGGATGCCATAGCCATAAAATCGTCCACGGAATTAAATCCTTTATAGACGGAGGCAAACCGCAAATAGCTCACAGGGTCCAACTTTTCAAGCTTCTCCAAAGCCATCTCCCCGATAATTTTAGTCGGGACCTCCATGACATAATTAGAAACCGCATATTCCACTTCCGCCACAATTTTTTCAATAGTATCAATCGGGATCGGCCGCTTTTCGCAAGCCTTGAGAAGTCCGGCCCGGAGCTTGGCTGAATCAAAAGGCTCGCGGGTGCTATTAGACTTAACGACCATCAAGGGCAAGGGCTCCAAGCGCTCGTAGGTTGAAAAACGCCGCTTGCAAACAAAACATTCCCTGCGCCTGCGTATGACTTTGTTGTCATCCCCAGAGCGAGAATCAATTACCTTGCTGTCAGGGCCGCTACAATATGGACACTTCATCTTTATTTAACCACTATATCTAGTCGTGCTATCAGTATAAAGGGCTAATTAGAAATTGTCAAGCCCCAATATCTAGTAGACCGCAGGAGTGTAAACTCAATGCGCCTACTCCCAGATTTTACCATCTTGTGCTATTTATTACATTGAAAATTAATGTCCAGACTAGTTTCTGCTCGAAAAGTTTGCAAGGGTTTAGCCCGCTATTTTAAATCGACTTGCCAAAGTCCTCGGCAAATAAGAAACTATCCAAAGTGCGGTTATGAAACTTGACAGGTTTTATCCCCTCTCAATTCTTCTGCTAATATGCGTCGCCGCCGCGTGCGTCCAGGCTCAGGCAAAGCTCATTGCTTTTGAAAAAGAGCAGAGATGGGGCTATAGGGATGAGCGCGGAAAAACGGTGATCGATCCGCGATTTATCCTGGCTAATGAATTTTCACCCCAGGCGATCGCGGCAGTTCTTGATGACGCCGGATGGGCTTATATTGATGCTAAGGGAAACGTAATCATCAGGCCATTCGTATTTGACAACGGCCCCGATTATTTTCAAGAGGGATTGGCGCGTTTCGTTAAAAACGGTAAATTCGGTTTTTTTGACAAAACCGGGAAAACGGTCATAGAAGCTTCGTTTGATTTTGCCATGCCGTTTCACGAAGGATTATCGGCGGTATGCGCCGGATACAAACAGGAATCCGACGGGGAACACGGCTCCATTGCCGGTTGCACATGGGGATACATAAATAAAAATGGCAAAACAGTCATCAATTTGAAATACGAGCAGGCCGGGGACTTTAAAAAAGCCAAGGCGCGCGTGAAGCTTGACGGCCGGTGGGTATTTATCAACAAAAAAGGCGAAATCATAAAAAGTCCCGGGCAAACCCCTTAAATTAGTTCCCCGAGGAAAACGATTAACCTTTGTATGGTTTCAACGGCCGCAATCGTCTTTTAGCCTGACGGTGTCGTCGGGGTGGTAGGCTGACACCTCGACCAGAGTGACACGCCCGCAGGGGGCGGACAAGCGCAAAAGCGGACAAATTCTTGAGGGTCTATGTCAGAAGGTCTAAAGTTTTACGTTGATTTTCAAAGTTTAAGGCTGGATAAATTTCGGTTGGATTAGCCAAGAATTGCCCCTGGCCTTCTCCTCGATAGCGTGAAGGGAAATTTTCTTTTTCCTGTCAATAACGATGCGCAAATCTTCAGAGTAATCCAACATCTCCAAATCACCGTCGCTGTCGCCGGCCGCCAATAAAGGCTGCGCACCGACGATCTCTTTGATGGCTTGAACCTTGCCTTGGCCATAGGTAAAAAACTCCACCTCCGCGGCCAAGCGTCCGGCTTCGATTTTAGAACGCGCCCCGATGACTCGCGAGGGCGGCAGATTAAAAAGGCGCTTGGCCGCGGGCTCGACGAGATAGCGGCTCGAGGCCGAGACAATCCAAACCTCAAAATCCTTCTTCTTTAAAACCTCCATTAAATTTTTTATCTCCGCGTAAGGCCGTATGCCCACGGCAATCATCGCCGGCGATGAATCCTCGGCTCCGGCGCCCACGGCCCCCTGCCCCAAGGGACGGGCCAATTCCCGATCCAAGGCGCGGCGGGATATGTGGCGGACTTCTTTGGGCGATTTGCCCGCCATGATCTCAATGACCCATCGGTAAGAGACCTCTTTTCCTTTTAAGCGGCAAAGCTCATCGTAAGCCTGATATAAGGCTTTGCGGTAAAAACCCCAGGCGCGAAGGCCTTGCGGCGGCTTTTTCGGCTCTTGCCGTCTTTGGCGCCAAAATTCTTCAACCGATGAGCGCGCGGGGTTGACGCCGATCGAGGAAAAAGCCTCCCAAAGCCCGGGGGACGATAAAATCTTGGGGAAATCCAGAAGCGCCTCATCCACCAGATAATAAAACGAGGCGTCCCCGATATCATTAAAAATTGAGGTGTTGTCGAAATCAAAAACCGCGGCCTTGCGGCCGCGAATCGCGTCCGCGCGCTCAAAAAATTTAAGAAGCTGGGCGTAATTCTCCTGGGTCCAAGCCCCACGCAAAAGCGCCGGCCCACGGGCATGGGATGAAGCGGTCAATCCAAAACGGACCAACGATGTGCGCGACACTCTTTCATTATACCGACACCCGCAAGATGTTAAAATGCCTGGTGAATTTTTTGGCGCTAAC
>CAYHKQ010000089.1:0-8545 GCA_964357255.1 uncultured Elusimicrobia bacterium | reverse complement strand
TAAAAACCAACGTCGTGCCCCTGGTGTTGGAGGCGGTGGTGGACTACGCCAGCGTAGGCGAAATCACCGCGGCCTTCCGCGACGTCTTCGGCGTGTACCGCGCGGCGAACTGAAACGGGGACAAGGTGAATAAGGTCAATAAGGCAAGAGAAAATCGAGGGAACTGGATTCCCGCTTTCGCGGGAATGACGAAATCAACAGGGGAATCAGGGTTCACCCTATTCACCCTATTCACCCTATTCACTTTATTCACCTCTCCCCTTGGAGCCCAGCCTTTCTCCCCCGTCGTCAAGCGTTTGGATATGAGCGAGGCGGTGCGGCTGTCCCAGCTTAACAACCCCGCTTTGCTCGCGTCACTGGAGGAAATTTCCATTGTGGAACAGCATTTGCGGATGGCGCGGCATCTGAATTATCCCCAGTTTGGTTTTGACGCGCTGGCGGCTGATTTTCGCGGCGAGCGAAATTTTATTCTTACCGAGGGTTTTGGCGGTCTGTTGCTTGCCCCCGGCGATCCTCGCTATCTTTATATGGGGCGCGGCACCATTGAGCAGAACCTTTACACCGGTGGACGCACCAGCAATGCCATTATTTTGGCTAAAGCCGGCCTTGAAAAAGCGCAGACCATGCGCGATAAAACAGCCAGGCGCGTTATCAGAGACGTGAGGACCAGCTTTGAGAGAGTGCTTTATATGCGCGGTTTGGCGAATTTGAGCGGCGAGATGGCTTCATTAGCGAACGCGTTCCGTCCTTCCGAGAGCGAATCGGCTCAAGCCAGGCTGGCTTGGGAGGAATTGAGCGCTAGCCTTGACGCGCTTTCGAGCCGTTCTCAAGCCAGGGCCATTGGGCAAAGCAATCTGGCTCTCTTGCGGGCCATTGGCATGGATTTATCGAGCGAAGTAGACATTGTGGGCGATTTGCAGGATGGGAACCTTGTCAAAATCGTGCCCAGTCCGGAGCAGACTCTATCTTGGGCCAGGGAATACCGGCCGGAGTATAAGGCCGAGGCTTTGGAAAGCGAAATGGACGCGACCCAGGTGGCCATCGCCTTGGCCTCTCGCAATCCGGTCATCAGTCTGGCCGGCATGTATGAGCTTTTGGACCCGCGATTTCCATTGAGAACCGCGAATTGGGCCGGCATGATCCGGGTGCATCTGCCGTTTTCCTGGGACAGCTGGAATACCATCCGTGAGCGCAGGGCCCAGCAAAGAAAGGGGCAGGTGCGCCGGGTGGAGATTGACGACGCCATCAGCCTTGAGGTGCGTCAAGCCCACGCTGATTTGGTTTCGGCCTTGGCGGCCTGGGAGCGCCAGGAAAAACGTTCGGAACTTTGGAAGGAGCTTTATCCAAAGGCCGTGGCCACGGAGCGCTCCCTTGAGGGAAAGATTCGTCTGTTCGAGCGTTATGTCCAGGCGCGCCTGGGCCGTGTTGACGCTTTGCATGACGCGCTTCGCGCGCGCTATGAGTTTGAGCACGCCGTGGGAAGAGACCTGGAGTGACAAATGTGAATGTGAATGAGAAAGAAGGCCAAAAAGGCCAAAGACGCCACAGAGGCCAAAGGGGCGAAGGAATTAAAATTTTTTGTTTAGCCTCTTTGGCCTTTGTGACGTTGCCCTTGCAGGCCGATCCCATTTTTATTCCCTCGTACTCCGTCGAGGAGGCGTTGGCTTTGCCGTCCTCGCGCGAGATGGCGGTGGATCTTTTGTGGCAAGCGTGGAAGGGGCTTGATGTTGCGGAGCGCGGCAAAACAGGGCTGGTTCTTTCCGGGGGCGGCGCGCGCGGCATGGCCCATATCGGTGTCCTGCGCCATTTAGAAGAAATCGGTTTTCCCATTGATGCCGTGGCCGGAGTCAGCATGGGCGCGCTAGTCGGCGGCGTTTATGCGAGCGGCGTTTCCATAACCAAACTTGAGGCCATGGCTCAGGAGGTGGGGCTTGGCCGTTTTTCCCAGCTGACCAAGGCCACTTTTTTGACTTTGGCGCTCAGCGACGGCATGGCGCCTACCAAGCAGTTTCAAAAATGGTTGCACCATGCCACCGGCGGCAAAACTTTTGCCCAGGCCCGTATTCCTATGATCGCAGGGGCTACGGATTTGGCGAGCGGGGATCTCGTGTTATTGCGCCAGGGCCCCATCGCGCCGGCGATTATGGCGGCCGCGACGGTCCCAGGCCTTTTTGAGCCCGTGGCTATCCGGCAACATTTTTTGGTGGACGGAGGGGTCGCCTACAATGTTCCCACTGAGGCGGTCCGTTTGTTGGGGGCGCAAAATGTTTTAGTGGTTGATGTTTCGGCTCGCGGGCACGGTGAAATTATGGCGCGTCCGCCGAGCGCATTGCGGGCGCTTTATCGTTCTATAGAGATTCAGGGCAATCGCTTAGAGGAAACAACGGCCACGCCGGCTGATTACATTTTGAAGTTTTATCCGGCCGGAATCGAGATTTTTGAGTTTTGGCGCTGGCGTGAAGCCTGGGAAGAGGGCCGCCGCGCCGCGCGTTCCGGGAGCCAGGAGATAAAGCTCGCTTTTGTGGCCAAGACTATTCGCGATAAGGGATCCAGGTTTTTTGACCATCGGCAGACGGCGTTGAAAAGATGAAAAAGCGGTTTAGCTGTTTAGCGGTTAAGCGGTTAAGTGTTTTGAGGAAGTTCTTTTTATTATTTATCTGCTTAATCGCTTATTTGCCCAACTGCGCATCTTTTGTTTTTCCCTGGTTCAGTCCTGAAAAATCCAAAAATTTTCAGGAGATGTCGCGCCGGGTCCGTACAGCCATGGAAAACAGACAATGGCACGAGGCGCTGATGTTTTTGGAGCAGGGGCGAAGGCGTCATCCGCAAAACGGGAAAATCCGTTTGGCATTGGCGTATCTCTACCGTCAGGTCGGCTTAAATGCCGAGGCTCGCGAGCATTCCGGGTGGGCGAGCCGGCATTTGGCCGGCGAGTCGAGGGATTTGGCTTTCAGAGAGCTTGCCTGGGCTAATCGCAAGCTCTATTTGCACGAAGAGGCGCTTGACGCGTTGGGTCAAATTCGCGCGCGAACGAGCGCGGATTGGGCGCTTGAGGCAAGGATTCGTATGGACAGGGGCGAATGGCCCGGCGCTTTGGGGGCGTTAGAACACATCCAAACCCCCGTGGCGTTGGTATCGTTCTGGAAGGGTTGGTGCTTTTGGCAGACGAAAGATTATGGCCGCGCCCGGCCTTTGCTTTTGGCGTCGGGATTTGATGCCGCGCGTTCCATTTTTGAGGAGAATTTTTTTGGCCGTGGCCGCGACTCTTGGGCGGTTTTAGGCCGGATGGTCGCCCGACATCAGGCGGGTCCGGGCGTTTCTTCGGAAGAAATGAGCCGCTTCGCGCTACTCGGCCCGGCGGACCCTCAAGTTTCTAAAAGTGAACACATCGCCCTTGAATTGATCGAGCGATTGGCGCATGAATAGTTCCCGGGATAGTCGCCATGAATAGGAAATTTTCGGTTCAAAAGTTTTCCGCGACGGGTAATACGTTCGCTCTTGTGGATAGGCGGCTCGCGCGCCTGCCGGCCCGATTGGAGCTTTCCGTGTTGGCCCAGCGGCTTTCTTCGGAATTGGCCACGGACGGGTTGCTTGTGGTGGAGTCCGCGCCAGGGTCGCGTCAGAGCCGCCGGCGAGACTCGATTCGTTTGGCGTTTTTTAATCCGGACGGCTCGCGCGCTTTTTGCGGCAACGGAACGCGCGCGGCTGGTTTTTATGAGGCGCGCGCGGTGCGCCGCAGGGTCAAGGCTCAAGTCGAGGTTCATACGGACGCGGGGGCCGTCATGGTTAAGGTGGATGGGACCAGGGCGGCCTTAACGGGCCTGGAGCCGCCCAGGATGATCAAAGCCCAACCCGTTCTGTTATCCGTTCCCCAGGGCATGCCTTCTTCATACCAGCATGTTTGGTCGGGGTGTCCTCATGCCGTGGCCTTTGTTAAGGGCGTGGGCGGCCTTAACGTGGAAAGCTTGGGGCGACAGGTGCGCTATGACGATTGTTTTATGCCCGAGGGAACTAATGTGGATTTTGTCGAGATCACGGGTCCACATTCGCTCACGGTCCGGACATACGAGCGTGGCGTGGAGCGCGAAACACGCTCTTGCGGCTCAGGCGTCATGGCCGGCGTTTTTGCGGCGCGCGCGCGCGGTTTAGTTGGCGCGGGCAAACTGCGCGTTAAAACGCAAGGCGGCGATCTTATTGTTCATGATAACGGCCGCTTTGGCTTGGAAGGCCGGGTCGAGTTGATTTTTGACGGGTTTTTTTATTTGTCATGACAACCGCTCTTCAAGGAAGTTTCGTCGCGCTCCCTACTCCTTTTCGCAATGGGCAGATTGACTGGGCTTCGTTTGAAAATCTGGCGCGCTGGCAGATCGAATCAGGCACGCGAGGCCTGGTTCCTTGCGGCACTACGGGAGAAACGCCGGCCTTGACTCACGAGGAGCAAATAAGTTTGGTTAAAAAAACTATTGAGATTGCGGCGGGCCGGGCCCTTGTAATGGCGGGTTGCGGCGCTAACGGCACGGCTAAAACCATTAAACTCGCCCAAGAGATAGCGGCTCTCGGGCCGGACGCTCTTTTAGTGGTGACGCCTTATTACAACCGGCCCAGTCAGCACGGACTCCTGGAGCATTATCAGGCAGTGGCTAAGAGCGTCAAGACCCCGATTTGTATTTATAACGTGCCCTCGCGCACGGGTTGCAATATCGAGCCGGACACGGTGTTGGCCTTGGCCAAGTCCTGTCCCAGCATCGTGGCGATTAAGGAGGCGTCCGGGAGTTTAGATCAGGCGAGTTTTATCGTTCGCGAGGCGCCATCCGGATTCTCCGTGCTATCGGGAGAGGATTCCTTGAACCTGCCCTTGTTGGCCGTGGGCGCGGTGGGCGTGGTTTCCGTGCTGGCCAATGTGGCGCCGCGAGGCGTGGCGGATATGATCTCCGCTTGGAATGAGGGCAACGCGGACAAGGCCCGGCGGCTTCATTTGAAATTGTGGCCGCTCTCACGCGCCTTGTTCGTCGAGACCAATCCCATTCCCGTTAAATGGGCCCTTCATCGCTTGGGCAAATTTGCCAGCCCCGAGCTTCGCCTCCCGCTCGTGACCTTGACGCCGGATAACGCCGTGAAGCTCGAACGCGCCCTTGCCGGGGCTGGACTTCTCGAGCCGGCCGCCGCTTGAGACTCGTGGGTCAGATTCGGCTTGCCATCAGCGGAATTAAAGGGCGGATGGGCCGGGCTGTGACGGCTTTGGTCCAGGCCGATCCCGATTGCCTTCTGGCGGCGGGCGTGCTTAGGCGGAACTCAAAGACCGAAGATAAAATTTTTTTTACCAATAAAGTCCAAGAGGCCATGAAACGGGCCGATGTGCTGATCGAATTTACCAATCCCGAGGCGACCTTAGCGCATCTCCAAGAGATCGCTCATCTTAAAAAGCCGGTGGTCATAGGAACGACCGGTTTTAATCCAAGTCAAGCGGAGATGATTTCTTCTTATGCCAGGTCCCTGGCCATTGTTTGGGATTCCAATTTTTCCTGGGGCATCGCTTTGGCCCGGCGCTGGCTGGCCCAATTGGAAAGTTTGCCGCCAGGGGTGGACGTGGGCGTGGCTGAGATTCACCGAAAAGGCAAGAAAGACCGTCCCAGCGGCACGGCCAAGGATTTGGCCGGCGTAATCGCCGCTTCCATCGGACGTAACCCCGATGTCGTGTCGTTGCGTCTGGCCGAGGTTCGGGGCGAGCATGAAATTTATCTGGCCGGCCCTTATGAATCGCTCAAGATCAGCCACCGTGTTTATTCACGGGAGGCTTTTGCGTCCGGCGCTCTGCGCGCGGCGAAGTGGGTGAGAACTCAAAAGGCGGGGCTCTATCGCTTCAGCGACGTGTCGGACGCTCAATGGAGAAGGCGAAAAAAGTGATCAACGCCTTTTTTGCCTTGCCCCCATGGCGTTAGTCAGCGAGCGAGTCGGCCGCCTCGGGACGTATCTTTTTGCGCGCCAGGATCGTTTCAGAGGCCGGCCGTTGATTAATCTCGGCGTGGGCGATCCGGATGAGGGAGTGCGGCCTGAATTATTGCGTCAAGCCTTTGAAGCGGCCGCTTGCGAGACGGGCAACGCCCGCTATCCCATCGGTCGTGGAAAACTTTCCTTGCGACGCGAGATCGCCCGATGGATGGAGTATCGCTATGGCGTGCGTTTTGACCCCGAGCGAGAGATCGTTGTTTTGGGCGGTTCAAAAGAAGGAATCGCTCATCTGATGATGGCCTTGGTTAATCCGGGCGACACGATACATGTGGGCTCTCTGGCGTATCCTGTTTATGCCCGGGCAGCGGGCTTGGCCGGCGGCCGTGTCCGGTTTTTGCCCATGACAGAGGCGTCTGATTTTTGGATTGATTACTCCCGCGCCGGGAGAGCCAAGGGAATCGTCATTAACTATCCTAATAATCCCACGGGAGCCGCAGCGACATGCGCTCAAATGAAGGATTTGTTGAGTTGGGCCAAAGAGAAGAATATTTTTGTGATTTCCGACGCGGCCTATTCGGAGCTTTATTTTGACGGATGCCCGGCTCCCAGTGTTTTTGAGATTCCCGGCGCTCGCGGCCGGGCCGTGGAGTTTCATTCGTTTTCCAAGTCTTTTGGCCTGCCGGGATTGCGCCTCGGATGGGTTTGCGGGGAGCCGCGCGCGCTCGACGCTTTATTGATTTTAAAGGACACTTATGACTCCGGCGTCGGCAATTATTTGCAATCCGTGGGCGAGTATCTGCTCGCTATGCCGCAACGGGACCGCGAACTTTCGCGTTTGAGACGACTTTATGGCGAGCGGCGAGATTTGTTTGAAGGCGCCTTGCGAGAGGCCGGGCTGTCATTTTTTGCCTCGGCCTCGACATTTTATGTTTGGTGCCGCGAGCCGAGAGCCGGTTTTGTGCGTGAACTCCAAGAGCGCGGGGTCATGGGAATTAGCGGTCGCGGATTTGGTTCGGGCGGATCTTGCTGGGCGCGTTTTGCGGTTTGCGCCGGCCGCGCTCAATTGGTTGAAGCCAAAAAACGCATTGTTGGTTTAATGAAATCCTTGAAGGCTAAATGAGACAAAAACGATTGCAATGAGAGTCAATTCCGTAAGCGCCTATCTTTTGTTGGGCTCCAATGTCGGCTTTCGCGAGCGTTACTTGGCGCAGGCGCGTTCGGGGCTTAGGCGCTGGCCAGGCACCCAACTTCGGCATGTTTCGCGCCTTTGGTCTAGCGAGCCATGGGGTTTGCGCGATCAGCGTGAATTTATTAATCAAGCCGTGGAGATTGAAACGCGCCTGGCCCCCTTGGCGTTGTTGATCTGGGCCAAAAAAACCGAAATTGAACTGGGGCGGCGCCTTGCTCGGCGCTGGGGCCCCAGGAAAATTGACATGGATATTCTTCTCTACGGCCGGGAAATTTTTCGCCATCCTTTTTTAGCCATTCCTCATCCCGGATTGAGCGCTCGTCCTTTTGCATTGGGGCCCCTGGCCGAGATCGCCCCGAACGCGATTCATCCCGTCCAACGCCGGTCTATCGCGGAACTTTGGGGAGCGCTTAATGGTCAGTAAAGTTACCGTTGAGAGCCTTCAGCGGAAAAAGAATCGAAATTTAAAAATCGTCATGATGACGGCCTGCTCGTATTCCATGGCTAAACTCATTGACGCTCCGGGCGTGGTTGAAATGTTGTTGGTGAGCGACCGGCTAGGGCCTTTGAGCCTTGGTTACGATAGCCCTTTGCCTGTGACTTTAGAGGAGATGCTCCATCACGCCAAGGCCGTCAGTCGCGCTAAGACACGGGCGATGGTTGTGGCCCAGATGCCATATTTGACTTATGAAATATCAACGTCAGAGGCGGCGAGGAACGCCGGACGTCTTTATAAAGAGGGCTTAGCCGACGCCGTGATGCTTCGGGGGGGCAGGGCCGTTGCCGGCTCGATCGCCGCGATTCTTGAGGCCAATGTTCCAGTCGTGGGCCATTTGGGATTTTTTTCCGCGGCCCATCCGTTTTTGGAGAAGGGTTCCCATCGCAGAGTCCATGACGGCCAAGCTTTAGAGGACGCCCGGCGGCTGGAAGAGGCCGGCTGTTTTGCTATTTTTTTGGAACACACGCCGCGTTCTCTCGCGGGCCGGATCAGCCGGGCGTTGAAGATTCCCGTGATCGGTTTTGGCTCCGGCCCGCTTTGCGACGGACAAATGTTATCCACCGAAGAGATGTTGGGCTTAGCGCCGTCTGGCCGAGGCATGCGCGAGATTAAGGTTTATGCCGCGCTGGGACGCGCGGTCATGGGGGCCGCGCGTTTATTCGCCCGCGAGGTGAAGAAAGGCGAGTATCTTCGGTGAGTTTTATGTTGTGGGCGGCATTGGGTTTGGCGTTGGTCGCCGGCGCTTGGGGGTTGTTCAAATGCACCGAGATGATTATTTTGCCGCCGGTTTTACCGAGTCTTAATACTCCGGACTTGTTTGGCCTTGCCTATGAGAGCGTGCGTTTTGAAGGGGAGGGGTAGCAAGGGGGCGGCGGCGAGCGTGGCCAATGGCTTGCCGGGTGGTGGGG
>CAYHKQ010000088.1:0-8586 GCA_964357255.1 uncultured Elusimicrobia bacterium | reverse complement strand
CAAGAGCGGCACAAGTTTTTTTCGAGGCTTGTCCTTAAGACGACGAAGTTCTTCCCGGGCAACGGCCTGCGCCTTGGGGTCCCGGGAAACCAAACGGCTCGCCAGGGGCTCAAAATGACAGCAGGTCAAAACCATCCACAAGCCGATCAGCCCTGCGGCCCTGGACCTGCGAAAAAAAATCCGTGAGTTTGCCATATCAAAAATTAAGTATGGCTTTTTAGAGGCCTCCTGCAATCCCCCCTGAGGGTCTGCGACAAATTATGCCCGTTCCCGGCATAAAACAAGCGCCCACACAAATTCCCCAAGGGAAATTTTTGGTATGGTATCTTTGAAATTTTCAGATTTATTAAAAAATAATATTTTGCCCCTATGACTCGACGGCGGCTCTCGAACAAGACTTTAAAATGGATGTCTTCGCGCCATAAAAATAAACCGCCCCTCCCCTCGCAACATTCCTCATCTCAACCGCCTCGTCAAAAACATGGGGCGCCCGATCCTTCGGATCATCGCCCGAAGGCATCGCCGCATTCACAAAAAGGCGCGCTCGTTCATTCCTCCGCCAAAACGATTGAAGGACAGCTTGTCCTTAAAGGAAAGTTCGGATTCGTGCTTTCGCAAACGCCCGGCGTTGCGGACCTTTACGTCCAAGGCGATAGCCTGCGCTTGGCCATGAACGGCGACCGGGTGGAGGCGAAGCTCGCTCCTTCCTCGCAGCCGTCGCGGCCGGAAGGAGTCATCATCCGCGTCGTCAAGAGGGCGCGCGAAAACGTCGTTGGAATTTTCCGAAAAATCCGCGGATTGGCTTTCCTTGCGCCGGAGGATGGCGCAGAAAACATCCGCATTCTGGATTTAAAAGGAATGTCCCCTCAAGAAGGCGATTTGGCGGTGGTAAAAATTACCGAGTGGCCGACGAGCGATCTGTGGGCCGGGGGAACGTTGATCGAGGTGCTTGGATCTCGCGAAAGTCCTGACGTGGATTTAAAGGCTCTCCTTCGAAAATTTGAACTCTCGGACAAATTCCCGGCGGCCGTTGAAACGGAAGCCGAATCGTTCCAAGAGGAAGTCCCGGAAACGGCCTGGCAGGAACGAAAAACATTTTTTCACATTCCGGTATTCACGATTGACGGAGCGGATGCCAAGGATTTTGACGATGCCGTTTCCCTGGAAGACCGGCCCGAGGGCGGCTGGCGCTTAGGGGTTCACATCGCGGATGTGGCCCAGTATGTAAAGGAAGGCAGTCCGCTCGACCTGGAATCGCGCCGGCGCGGCACCAGCGTTTACCTTGTTGGCACGGTGGTCCCGATGTTGCCATTCCCGCTTTCCGACGGGCTGTGCAGTCTGCGTCCGGACCTCGCGCGTTTAACCCTGTCCTGCATCATGGATATCAACCCGCAAGGCCGCGTCGTGTCCCACCGAATCGTGGAAAGCGCCATCCGTAGCGCGAAACGGTTCACCTACGAAGACGTGGAATTAATTCTCAAAGGCGAAGGCAACGCCGGCGCTCCCGGCGACGTGGTGGACACGGTCAAAAAAATGGGGGGGGTCGCCCGTCTCTTGCGTGATATTCGGTTTAAGCGCGGATCGCTGGATTTCGATTTTCCTGAAGCCTATATCGTTGCCGACGAAGAAGGACGGCCCACGGATGTGCGGCGGCGCGAACGCCTGGAAAGTCACCGACTCATCGAGGAGTTCATGCTCCTGGCCAACGAAACCGTGGCGACGCAAATGCGACGATTCCCTTTTCTTTACCGCGTTCACGAACGGCCGGACGAATTTAAAATGAACAAACTCGAAGAAATGTTAAAAGCCGCCGGGGTCGCCGTGCCGCAAGGGTTTCATCAAGGGCGGCCCTCGGCGCTTCAAAACATTCTGGAATCCGTTAAGGGAACGCCGGTCGAGCCGGTGATTCACATGATGGTCCTGCGAAGTTTAAAGCAGGCGGTTTATTCCCCCGCCAACGCAGGGCATTTTGGCCTGGCGTCGGCCTGCTATACGCATTTCACCTCGCCGATACGACGCTATCCCGATCTAATCGTTCACCGGATCGTCAAAGAGCATCTGCATGAAAATTTGAACGCCCAGAGGCAGGGGCATTGGAAAATGGCCCTGCCGGACATCGGCCTTTGGGCCTCGGCGCGCGAACGAGCGGCCGTGGAAGCGGAACGGGAATTCCTGGACTTGAAAAAAGTTCAAGTCATGCAAAAACATGTGGGAGAATCCTTTGACGGCGTTGTTTCGAGCGTCACGGCTTTCGGTCTTTTCGTTCAACTCAACGACATTTTCGTCGAAGGCCTAGTGCATGTCTCAAACCTAAAGGACGATTACTACGTTTACGATGAGACAAGGTCCACGCTCATCGGGCGGCGCGCAGGCCGCGTCCTACGCATGGGCCAGCCTGCGCGCGTCAAACTGGCGGCGGCCAACGTCCTAAAAAGGCAATTGGATTTTGAATTAGAACTTACCCTGCCACCCCCCGGCAACAAACCCTCCAGCCGCAGAACAAGCCGCCGTTCTAGATGACCGGTGAGTAGACATGTTCCACGATCGCTTTTCCTGGCTGTCTTCGTCCTCAAGAGTCAAGGTTTCCTTGACCGGAATCTGAGCAACGAAGGGTTCCGGCTTTTGAGGCTCCGGCGCACTCGCGTTCGAACCGTTGCTGGTCTTGACTTTGTGCTTTACCGGTAGAATTTCCCATAAATTTCTCAAGGATCAAGGCCACAGAGCGCACATTCAAGACCAGGCACATCTCGGTCATTCGACCGATATTGCAAATTAGAAATATACTTCTATAATGTATAAATGCGCCAACGCCTCCTTCGCCGGCGAGTTCAAACCTTGCTCAGACAATTTCCGGCCGTAGCCCTGGTAGGGCCGCGCCAGTCCGGCAAAACCACTCTGGCTAAAATGTTAGGGGAGCGCTATTTTGATTTAGAGCAAGAAGCGGATCGTTTGCGCTTAGACGCGCAATGGGACGAAGTGACGGCCTCCTCCGGTATTACGATTTTAGATGAGGCTCAGGCTTATCCCGAGTTGTCCTCGCGCCTGAGGGGAACAATTGACCAAAACCGTAAGCTCAATGGCCGATTCCTTCTTTTGGGTTCCGTATCGCCCCGCTTGATCCGGAATGCGTCCGAGTCTCTGGCCGGTCGCTTAGCCTTATGCGAACTAACCCCTTTCCTAGCCAAAGAACTGCCGAAATCCAGCATGGATAGACTTTGGCTTGCCGGCGGATATCCGGATGGTGGAATTTTAAGCCCGCGTCGCTTTCCCGATTGGCAAAAACATTACATGGAAATTTTGACTCAGCGCGATCTGCCTAATTGGGGCCTATCCGCCCGGCCCCAGGTTACCTGGAAGTTTTTAAAGCTTTTAACAGCTTATCATGGAACCCTCTGGAATGCGTCTCAATTAAGCCGCGATATGGGTTTGAGCTACCCTACGATCAATGCATATATGGACTATTTGGAAGGCGCTTTTTTAATTCGTCGGCTTGCCCCTTTTCATGCCAATATGCGCAAACGCCTGGTTAAAAGCCCCAAAATGTTTTGGCGTGACAGCGGGCTCGCGCATGCCATGGCCGGAGTTTATTCTATGGATCAGCTTTGGGCGCATCTTGGGGTTGGAAGAAGCTGGGAAGGTTTTGTCATTGAGCAGATCCTTTCGCACTTAAGCGCTTGGGGGAAACACTTTGAGCCCTATTTCTTCCGCACCAGCGACGGAATGGAACTCGATTTAATTTTGGAATTTTCCGGCAAACGCTGGGCCTTTGAAATTAAGCTTTCTTCTTCCCCTGGAGCCGAAGACTTTAAAAAACTGAGCCTTGCCGCGGATTTGGTGAAAGCCGAAAAACGCATTCTCGTTAGTCGTGCGGCCACTCCCATCATGACGCAAAACCTAATCCTCACCAATTTAAGCAGCCTGCTGACGCTTCTAAAAGCCTGTCCAACATAAAAGTTTTTTGACGAAAGATGCTCCGCCAATAAATCACCGCTTTTGTTTTCAACCCAAAAATGTCTTGTGTTGGACAGGCTCCCAGACTAATCGCTTACGGGGCTTATTTATTCCGGCGGAGCAGGAAATCGAAAACTGTGCCGGTGCCGGATGATTTGGAATTTTGGGTATTCTGGCTCGTGGGAACGAGCGCCGACGCGGACGGGGGCTGAGCGGGCTGGGCTATAACGGCAATATCATCTCCTGTCTCGGAAAAAATCAACGACTCCATTGCGCTGTCTTCGTCCTCAAGAGTCAAGGTTTCCTTGACCGGAATCTGAACAACCAAGGGTTCCGGCTTTTGAGGCTCCGGCGCAGAGCGCTGGGCCTCGCGCGCCGGCGCAACTGAAACATGAGGGAAAGAAATGGGATCCGGCGCCTGAATCTTGCGGCCGCCGAATTTGACCTCGAAAGACACCCTGTGGGTTAAACCCAATTGGCCCATCGAGGAAAGGGCGTAATCCAACTGGGAGCCAAAAATTTTAAGCCCAAAACCCACGCCCGGGGCGCTAGGGGCCAGATACCCGGCGCGCCAAACAACGGGTGACCAAAAATAAGACCGGTCTAGTCCGGTCAAGCGGTATTCCAAGCCCGCGGCAAAATTGGTTTTTCCGGATGAATTTTTTTCCTTCCTGGCTTCTAGGCCAAGACTAAGCGCCTGGCCGAGACGCAATCCAAGTCCGGCCGACAGCGTGGTAGGCAAAGCGTAAGATTCGCTCACAAAAGTCATGGGTTGACCGGCGTTTTGAACGGCCGCGCCAACGCTAAGACGCGGATGAAGGCGCGCCTGGACGCCGAAGTCCACGGCCAGACCCCGCGCCGTCACATTATCAATTCGTTGTTCTACCGTCTTGACGGTCGCTCCCAGGGAGACCTTGGAATAAAAATTTCCGGCCCAAGTCACGCCGATAGCCCGATCCTGCGCCACAAAACTGCCAAGTTGCTCACCCTGATCGCCCCTGCGGTCAAGGGGATCGGTATAGAGAGCCAGATAGCTCACGCCGATGACTTGATGGCCGAAAATCCGCTGGGCCAAGCCCACGGAACTTTCTCGCGTATTGGCAATCCACTCGTTATGGGAAGCCAAAAGGTCCGTGCCGGGGACCCGGCCCAAGCCGGCCGGATTAGCGTACAAGGCCGAAGCATCATCCACTAAGGCCGTGAACGCCGACCCCATGGCCGCTGAGCGCGCCGTTACCGGAACCTTAAGAAACGCGGCGCCAGTGGGCTGGCAAAAACAACGGTCCAGCGGATAAGCGCTCAAGCAGATAAGCGCATAAAGGAATTTTCTTAAAACACTTGCCCGTGAACCGCTTAACTGCTTTCTCATTTGAGTATCGCGAACTTCTTGACTTTTTTAAGATCTTTGCCCGTGGCCTGGTCCCGGGCATGAATAAAATAGACATACATTCCGCTCGCCACCGGCGAGCCCTGTTCATCCCTTAAGTCCCAGGCATATTCATAAACCGGCGCGGAAAACTTGGCGATATGATCGCTGGTAATGGAGCGGACCAAGGCGCCGCTCACATCAAAAATTTTAAGATCAATTTGCGGCGCGAGTTGGGCCAAGGTCAAACGAAACGTAATCTTGTCGCCACGAGCCGGATTGGGATAGGCGAAAATCTCGTTCTCCTCGGACGGCATGGCCACGTCGGCCACGGTGGGTCCTAAACGCGAGACCGTAGGGGCGCCGGTCGCGCGCACGCCCCATCGGTCATAAGCCTCAAAATAATAAGAATAGTCCTCTCCTGCGGCAAGCCACAGGCCGGTTTCATAGGAAGCGGTAGCGCCGCTGACGGCATAAGCCGACATCGCAAAAGGACTGCCGGAAATCTCGCTCACCGCGGTTGCCGTGCCACGACGCACATGAAGCCTGGGGTAGCCGGCTAGGGCGGGATCACCGTCGGAATCCGAATACTTGACCCGAAAACGAAATTGAACAAATGGATTGCCCTGATCAGGGTCCACGCCATCAGAAATAAGATTGGGCTCGCCGGTCCAGGAAAGTCGGGGAGCAATGGACCAACGCGTATATCTTAAATCGCCTTTTTCGCCGTCTGTAAAAGCGCTATGGGGAATCCCGTCCTTGTCCACAATCATGGAGGTATGCCAATACGTGTCGCCGTAGGTGATCGAACTCCAGATAACGCTAAAAGACCAGGATGAGCCGGAACGCTTGGCGTATTTCATTTTGCGATGGTAATGGCAATCTGCCTCAGGAGGCGGTAGCGGCTCAGAACAGGTTGCGGTATGCGTGTCGCCCGTCACGTCATAATAAACGATTCTCGGATTGCCCTGCGGGTCAAGAGCCATAGAAACATACTCGCCCACGTCGCCCGCGCTGTCCACCGCGAATTTCGACCAGGAGCCGCCCGAAGGCTTAGTGGCGTAACGCAAATCTTGTCCGAGCGCGTCTTGGTGGGAAATGTGAACAGTCCCGGCCGAGTCAATCGCCAAGGAAGCGTAAAAACCTGACCAGCCCGTCGTATCCACCGTCTCAACGGCCCAGGTCCAGGAAGTGCACCCGCCCGTGCAGACCTGCCGGGCATATTTCAAGCCATAGGAAGGAAAAAAAAGGCCGGGAAAAGGAATCCGGTTAATGCGGCCGCCTAGCAACCCTCTCATATCCGCCGGACTGTAATTGCTTTTAAAAAATCTGGCTGATCCGGCATAGCTCATATACGCAATATGAACCTTACCCTGGCTATCCAACGCCAACGAGGCAAACTGGCCTACGTCTCCTTGAGTATCCACGTTTTCACTCCACCATCCGCCATTAGGGCCCCGCGCCGCATATTTGAGATTCATTCCGCCTTGGGAATTTGGCAGGGTGATGTCCTCATAGGCAATGTGAACCTTGCCGCTTGAATCCACCTTAAGCGAACTCCAAAGCCCGACATTGCCTGAGCTATCCACCAGCTCAAACGCCCATCCACTGTCCGCTTTTTTCGCGTACCAAAGGTCCCCCTTATCATAATCGTAATAGCTGATATGCGGCGTGCCGGCGCTGTCTATAAATAAGGAAGGGGTCCCGCCCACGACGCCGTCCGCAACCACGGTTTCGAGCGTCCATTGATTGCCGTCCCAGGAGGCATAACGCAAATCTCCCAGGTTCCAATCGTTGTAGGCGATGCGAGGGTATCCATTGGAATCCAGAGCGATCGAAGGGTTATATCCGGTTTCACCCGCGCTGTCCACGGTTGTGACGCCCCAGCCCCCGCTACGAAAAAACTGAAGAATGCCCGGGTCAATAAAAGTCATTAAGGACTTCGGGCTGCGGTCTTCCCCGGCGTGCAGACCGACGGATAAAATCCATATCGAAAAGGCGAGTAACGAGTGTTTCAGTTTCAAGACCCCAATATTCTAAGACCAAACCCATGTTGTTGTCGTGAGTCCAAAGTCCCGGTTGGATATAGGACTAAAGTCCTATAGATTTTTACCCTTAAGTCTCATGCGTCCGGGCCTGGAATAAAGCACAATTTAATTTATAGATATCAGGAAATTTATTATGACCAACAAGTGAAAACTTGGTTGCCTTCGGGATCGGGAAAGTATCTGAGCGTCGGGATAGAGCTGGCGGGTAGTTTTTTGCTCGGAATGTTTTTGGGATATCAATTGGATAAATTTTTTTCCTGCTTTCCATGGGGAACGCTCGTGGGATCGCTAGGCGGAATGAGCGCCGGTTTTTACAATCTCTATATAAAACTGAGTAAACGTGATTAGCAAGCTGGCAGGCAATTTCCCTTTGACGGCAGGCATTTTTGCCGTTTCGGTTCTGGCGATCGCGGCTCTAGCGCGACTCTTGATGGGCTATTCGTCAATCCTGGCAGGCGCGTGGCTGGGAACAGGGCTGGCCGGATTAACGGCGGTGATTCTGTGGCCCTGGAAAAAACAGGCGCGCCAATTCCATCGAGAACCCACGGCCCGCGTCGCGTCGCTGGCCAACCTGTCCCTCTGGGCCAGTCTCCTGCGCCTGGCCTGCCTTGTAACCATGGCTTGGTGGGGTTTTCATTCTTCGCTGACCCTGGGCTTGGCCGGCATTATCTCCTTTGGATTTGCTTTTTTACTGGCAACAAGCCTAGAATTCATATCTATGGGACGAAGGACCTAGCATGGATCTTTTAGAATTAATCGGACATCACATTATGGACCATCCCCTGGCATCAGGGGAACTGTTTGGTTTTCATTGGGTTTTCACCAAGCATATGATGATGATCTCTATCGTTTCGATCATTTTAATGAGCCTGATTCCCTGGGCCGCCAAACAAGCCAGCCGTGTCCCCAAGGGTCTCTATAATCTCGTTGAAATGTATGTGCTCTTTGTGCGGGACAAAATCGTGGCCCCCAGCCTGGGCCATCACACGGATCGCTACCTGGGCTACTTCTTAACCCTTTTCCTTTTTATTCTGTTGTCGAATCTTCTGGGATTGATTCCCACCAGCGCCACGGCGACCAGCAATATAGCCGTAACCGGAGGACTCGCGCTGTGCACATTGATTTTGATCAACTTCGCAAGCATCCGCGAGCACGGCTTCTTAGGACATCTCAAGAGCTTTGTTCCAAGCGGCTTTCCCCAGGTATCAGCGCCGCTTGTTT
>CAYHKQ010000087.1:0-9020 GCA_964357255.1 uncultured Elusimicrobia bacterium | reverse complement strand
TTTACCGCCGTCCGGGCTGAAGCTCGCGAACCGGACGAAAAAATCAGGGTCATTAATGATGGCTTTTTTTTGGTAAGAAGAGGCGTCGTAGAGTATGGTTTGACCGTTGTCGCCGGCCGCCAAAATTGTTGTGCCGTCGGAGCTGAAAAACGCTGAATTAAATACGCTGAATGTATCTTCGGAAATTTGATGTATGCGCTTTTGATTGGAAACATTCCAAAGATTGATAATTCCTCTGTCTCTGGTCGTAATCAAGGTTTTGTTGTCCGGGCTGAAAGCCACGGAATAAACCTCTTTGTGCGTTTGGAATCTGATAGTTGCGCCGGCCAGGGTGGCAGTCCATCGGTTTTTGTCCAGCGTGTCGTAAATGACGATCATGCCGTTGGTATGGCTTACGGCCAATCGTCGGCCGTCAGGGCTATAAGCAATGGCCGTTGGAGAGTAGTCCAGGTCAATGTAATTTTGGAGGAGTTCTCCGGTTTCAGCGTCGCAGACGATGACCATTCTGTTCTGGTAAGCAATGGCCAGTCGCCGTCCGTCCGGGCTAAAAGCGATGGCCCGGGGAACTCCGTTGCCCCGTTTCAGGGTGAGTTTCATGATTTTCGCGCGGCTTGCAATGTCCCAAATAACGACGCTTCTGAAATAGTTGAACGTGGCGATTTTTTTTCCGTTCGGGCTAAATGCCGTAAAATAAATTTTCGTTTTTTTGTCCCCAATCACCGTGGTCCAGGAGGAGGGCGGGTTTAGGAAATTTTTGGCGCTTGGCGCCGGCGTTATCGCGGGCTGTGGCGGTTGCGGCGCAAAATGGGTGACCACGAAATTGGGGCGCACGTTTCTATCTAGTTGAGACAAGGCGCGCATAGCCTTTGTCACCGCCTCAAAGCCCGTATTAAAAAGGGACATGCCAAGAATGGCTCCGAAAGTAAAAAGCGCCCACAGTGGCCGGTCTAAAGCAAAAAGCAGGGCGGGAAGGCCGACGCTTAAAAGTTGGAGACTTTGATTGGAGTTTAAATCAGGGTTTTCCTCGTCGCTTACGCCACCGGCAAAGCCCCCTTCGATTTCTTCCTCGAGGATATCTCCCACCTTGTCCGGCACAGTTTCCATGTTTGACTCGAGGACATGGCGCGGGTAGCGTTTTTTCACATAGGCCATGCCTGCCCCGACCCCGATGCCGATGACCTCGATTCCTTGTTGAGCGGCCCCGGCTAAGACTTCGTCCATTTTTTTTGAGGCGTCCCCATTGCCTTCCCCGTCGGTAATTACCATTAGCACCCGGCGCTCTCCCGGCTGGCTTTCTAGTCCGGCAATGCCATTGTTGGAATCGCCTTTTAAGGCCGTATAAATGGCCTCAGTGTCGTGGGTCCCGCCACCCTCGGTCATGGAGAGCCTTTCGACCATGGCGGCTTTTTCCTCATGGCTGAGTTTTTGCGGATCAGCAGGGGTATCGCTGAAGTTTTTGAGCGGATAAACCTTATTGTCGAATCCAAGGATACTACAGTCAATCCCCAGGCGTTCCAAGGTTTCGATGAAGAGCACAATGACATCCAGAGCGTTGTTTATGCGTTCGCCATTCATGGAGGCGGAGACGTCTATTAAGAGCGTAAATTTATAGTCGCGTTTGGTGGGCAGGCGCTTTCTTTGGAAAACTTTGAAGTCGTCCCGGTTCTTCCAGCCTCGGGCCGCAGAACGTATCCATTTTTTAATGGACACCCTGGGACCGGAGGCATGCAAACGCTCATCCCATGTGACCCGATGGTTTTTGGTGAAAATGTTTTCCAAGCGGCCGGCCAAACTTTCGATCAAGTGGTAAATTTGGGACAGATGCGATTGATAGGCATTCGCCGCTTGACTCATCTCGATTACGTTGCGGTTCTGATCAAGAAGTCTCTTAGCGTCCAGGCGTTTGACAGGGCCGGAACGGCCGTGCGCGCTAGCGCCGGATGGAAGAGGGTTGGGTTGCCTCGATGGCTGGGTTTGCGTCGAGCCGCCCGGCACGCTTGGCGGCGCCGGCTGGCCGGAGCCACTCTTGGCTTGGTCCGTATTATTATCGGTGTCCCATTCATCGGGATCCATGGGGATGGGGCCGGAATTATCCTGATGTTCCTCGCCGCGCGAGTGGTCATGGCCGTTATGCGTAGGGCAGAGCTGTTTTTCGATTTCTTTGGACCGGTCGTTGATAATTTGTCGCGCCTTTTTATCGGTTTTTCCTTGATCGGAATTTTGGCCCGGCATTTCCATGGATGGAGATTGGCCGTTGGATTTATCGTTTTGAGAGGTTCCCTGTCCCTGGCTTCCCTGCTGTTTTAAGGCTTTCTGGATCTGGTCCGCGCTGATTTGGACAAGCCTTAAATAATGGGTTAGAATTTTTTTCTCGATAAGCTTTAAGCGCTTAAAGTCCAGCTTGATCCTTTCCAATTCCGAAGGCGCCATTTTATGGGATTTGATTTTAAGAAGCTCCTGGACCGCTTCTTGGGTAGCTTTGACGGCTTGGCGGACTTCAGAATTTTTGATGTCGTCGGAAGCCGGGAATTGACGCGTCATCCAGTAGGAGCGCAAAGCGTCCAGGTATTCTTCGTGAGGGAACATTTTTTTGATCACATCGGAGCGTTTCGCGTCAGGTTCAGGTTTGGCCGAGCGCAGTTCTTCGGGCAGGTCGAGCGTGCCGCTGAACAGGTCGGGGCGGTAGAGGGCATGGAGGGCCCTGTAATACTTGGCCAATCCCGGCCAGCGTTCGGAAGTGTTGAATTCCTGAATCATGTCCCCTAGGACGTTAAAGAGGGCATGCACGGCCATGGGGTGATTTGATTTTTCCAGCAACCGGCGGTAAGAGGGGAGCCTAGGAAAAAGCGTTTCAAAAACATGTCCCCCCTCATGTGCTGCGCCGCCAGCTAAAGCGTCGAGATTGTCTCGGCGCTCAACGATTTCTTTGAGCGGAAGATCGATCACCATATTGTCCAGATCTGTCTTCCACCATTCGCCGATGCGAAAGCGCACGTTTTGATTGCGGCCGATGGCCGTGGCCACGCCGGAGAGAATTTGCCAAAGCCGATGAACCGTCTGGCGGATTTCGGGCCAATTTTCGCGTGGAATTTTATTTTTTTCAAGGTATTGGTCAAGGAGGTCGAGATGTTCGGATTTTTGGGCGGGCGTTTGGGAATCGGGGTTTTGAGATGAGGAGCGAGCGTTGATTATCATTCCCCCCAGGATAAGAAGCGGCAACCATGAAACAGGGTGCGAGGTTGGGCCGCCTGTCGCCGCCGCGTGCGCCGTGGCGGGCCAGAGCAGGCCCAGACCCGCGAGAGCCAGGGCAACCATGGCCTTGCCACCGCCTTCGAGTAATTTTTTTAACAACCAGCCGGCACGCAGGGTCATTTCTTTTTCGTCCGGTTCGGGTATCCAGGCTTCCCAATAGCGGCCTCTTAAGGCGGGGCTTAGGATGTTGCGGCCCTGGACATGGGGAGGGTTCATGGCGCCGATGATTACGGTTTTTGGCCCAAGGCGCACAACCCCTTTGGATGTGACCAGAATCCGGTCGTCCTGGGCCGTGTTGAACCACTCGACCAGAGAGTTGAGATTGAACTCGTCAATGAAAATGCTTGTGCCCTGGCCATTGTCTGCGGTTCCGGCTTTTTCCATGAGGCCGGGGACGAAGTGGAAGCCGCCAGGATTTTTAGGGTCGGGTTGGTAGCCGCCCTCAAGTTCTTCATTGGAGCTTTCCGAAGAAAGATTGGTGTAAAAGAGAGCGGCGTTGATGAGCCGGTGCAGGTGTTGCACAAGGCTTGTTTTTCCGGCCGCGGTTTCCCCCACCAATAAAATATGCTCGCCGCTCCCCAGGCGCCGGGCCATCCAGTAGATATGGTTTAAAACCTCCCGCGTCGGCGGCAGGTCGAAATAATCGAGCGGCACAAAATTGCCGCCGGGCCGCAGGGGAAATCCTAGTGGAAGGAGCCTATCTTCAAAGACGACCTCATTGGTCTGGGCGTCAAAACGAATTTTCTCAACCGATGGCTTGAGATCGTCAAGAGTGAGATTGTGTATGTTAAATCCCAGGGAAGCGTCGAGGAGTAGCCAAAGCTGTTGTTCGTCCGTGTCGCCGCGCATCATGGTTCCGAGAACTTCCCAGCAGGCCCGGCCAAAGAGTTGGAGATCTGTTTTTTCGCCGATGGGCTGGTCGGGATGAATTTTTTTATAAAGTTTCAAGTTTTCCTTGTAAAGCCCGGTGATTTTCAGAAGCGTCCTTAAATTAACGACATATTTGTCTTTGTAAGCCTTGGCCAGCTTGCCTGTTTCGATGTTCATTTTGAGGCCCAAATAGACGTTTCTTACTAATTGCGCGGAGCGAACATGATCGAGGCCGAAGCGGGCTTGAAGGATGTTTTCGATCTCCTGGGCGGAGTAATCCGGCGCCCAGATTTGGACGGTGCGGTTCATTAAGGTTTCGGCCGGCTTGTTGCGCGCGGCATAGTGGTTCGGGTTCATGGTCAGGAAAAGACGGAATTTTGAATGCGGTTTAAACGCAAATCCCTGGGTTTTTAAATTTTCGTAAAGATCGGCAGGCAACACGACCTTCAAGGTTTCCTCGTCTAGGTGCTGGCTCAGGTGAATGACGCCGGTATTGAAAAATTCGTTGAGAGCTTCAAGGACTTCAGTCGGAGCCAGGTTGAATTCTTCAAGAGTCACCCAGTCACCACGAAACATGGCTTTGATTAAAAATCCCCATTGCCAGGCCAGACCCTTGCTCGTCGGGCGGATGGAGCCGATCATTTCCTCCTTGCCAACAGCGGGCTTCATGGCCACGGCGAGGTGCGCCATGTCGTTATGGGCGGCAAGCCATTTGGGCGCGGCGCTTTTGCCTGTGCCCGTAGGGCCCACGAGGCAGGGGATGAGATTGAGTTCAACGGCTGTTTTTAGGTGATCGATCAGGCGATTGGCGCTACCAATGGGAACGGTTTGGCCCGCGACTTTGACCTCCGTATAAAATTGCCGGTTCATTTCTTCGGGCAATCTTAAGATCGCCCCGCTTTTTCCTAGATCGCCTGAAGCGTTGTTTAGAGTTGTCGGCTGGGCGCCGGGTATGCCGGGAATTTTTTTGGCGTTATTTAACAAGACATCCAAGGGATCGGAAATAGAATCGGGCTTTAATGCCTTAAGCATTTTAGGGATATCGTCGGTTTTAACTCGATCCGGGTCCCGGGCTTTGGACTCGATGTCCGGGGGAATGGTAAAGCCCAGGTCTTTAGCTAAATTTTTAAGGTTGACATAGAGGATTTGCCGGTAGGCCAGGCGGTCGCCATTCTTGGCCGGGTTATTTTCATTGTCCGGATTGTCCGGATCATAATCCAGGGCGGCGCCGTAGGCGAATTCCATGGCCTCGGCGTAGGCGAACAGGGCCGCGAACCTTGCCTCGGTGAGTTGCTTGAGTTGAAGATAGCGGCGGCGAAAAGCCAGGGCCCAGGCGCGAGTGACGTCGCGTTGAGTGAAAATTTCTTTTCTTCCGCCCAAGCGGCCCATGGGTTTTGCCTTGCGAAATTTTTGATAGGCATGGCCTACGGCTTGGGCGGCTTTTTTGAGAACCGGGTCGTTAAAACCGAGCTGGTCGAGGTCATCGTAAAGATTTTGCGTTTGGTTTTGTCTTTTGCTCCAAAAAGTTATCCCAATGGCCGCAAGACCCAAGGCGACGGCCGGAGCCAGCCAGGGAGCGTGGGAATGATAAGCCAGCGTAGCGGCCGTCGAGGCTAAGGCCGGGCCGGCGTAGAGCAGGGTGGACGCGCCGATGCCCAAGGCCAGGAGAATCAAGGGAAATTTATTTTTGATCAGACCCAACGTTCGTGACGGCAAGTTTTGATCGGGCTTGAGGGTTGATGATTCTATTTCAGCGGGTTTGAGATTTTTTGTCAGACGTTTGCCGAAATAATGGGCCGCGATTAAAACAGCCGCAAGAGAAAGATTTGGGTAGCCCGCCAGAAACACAAGCCAGGAAATTCCGGCTAGCGCGAGTCCGTTCAGGTAGGCCGGGGCCTTGGCGCCGTGGCGGGCCAAGTGCAGGAAAAATGAGCTCAAGATGATTGTTTTGCATAGAGTCGCGGCATCGAGCGCCAGAGAGGAAGCGGCCATGGCCGTGGCTATGGCCGTGGCTAGGAGGATTTTGGAAAATTTTAGAGCGGGTTCGTTTTGCCAGGTGAATCGTTCGCGCAGGAAATTCTGGAGGCTGGCGATCGAAAACCAGGAAAGCGCAAAGCTTTGGCCTAATGCGGCCAGCGCTTGCGACCAGGACCAAGCCCAGGGAAGATGAAGGTTGAGCCCGAGCGCGGCTAGGCCAATAGTCGCCGGCAAGGCGAAAAGAAGGAGGCTTCGCGCGTAACTGTTCAGGTCATTGCGATCCCAGTTTTTTTCTTTTTTTTGAGCGGAAACGGCCCGCCACCCTTTGATGGCGGCCAAGCCCATCAGAAGGGAACTGATAACTGGCGAGCCGCGCGTTATGCCAAAGACGGCGAAGCCCGCGCCTAACGCCGCCAAGCTTAGAGTGGAAAGATTGAAAAGCCGAGCTTGAGCGATTTTTGGCAGTTTGACGGTGACGAGGGTGGCGATATTCGTCAGGGAGGATTTGATAAAGGCCGTTGTCTCGGAGAGGTTTTTGGACAATAAGATTTTTTTGGCCGCGGCTTGGCTTGCGTCGGGCCGGCCGCCTTTAACCGGAGTTTGACTTTGAATAAGGTTGTGTAATTTTTTGACTTCGGGGTCCTGCGAGACCCAGAATTTACCGGAAGATTTAAAGGCTTGCCGTGCCTTGGCATGGACTGCGATGCGCCAGAGAAGCCCAGCGCGCGCCGGTTCGTTTAACGATTGCCAAAAAGGCTCATGGATATAGAGATTGGGATTGGGATTGTCGGAATCAAGAAAAAGATATCGCATTTCTAAGGCGGAGATGGAATTATCGAAGAATAAAGGAAACAGGAACGACGGGAGTTGGTTTGTCGGCGGGGCCCGGCTAAGCTCGGGGATGAGATAAAGGTTCCAGGTTTTGAGCAGGTCAAGAGCGGGGGGGCCGTTGAGAGCGGCAATTTCCGGCGGCTCGATGGCGCCGTTCAAAAGAGCCAGAGCCGAGCGGTAACCCTCATGATCTTCGCGAGTTACCCCTGATTGACGTAGCGCCTCAAAGCGCGCTTTTAGCGCCTTGTGCCAAGTCTCCTGTCGGGAGCTTTCTTGACGCAAAATTAACCTTTTTTTTGCTTCCAGTCGCCAGGCGGTCCATCCCAGTTCGGTTTTGATTGGAGAAGCGTTTTCTTGCAGGGAGGCGCTTATTACGGCGGCGCGCGCGCTCTCCAGGGTTGAAATGGTTTTTGTCCGCGCGATCATTTGTCTGAGCGCTGTGACGCTCCATAGGCGAATCTTTTGGTCAGGATGGCTCAGGTAGGCCAAAATGCGATCCGTAATAACGCCGGGCCTGTGACCGAGGCGGCCCAGGATAAACTGCAGGCCGGCAATGGCGAAATTCAAAACCAAAAATAGCGGCGCCCCTACGATGAAGGGAAGCTTCAGGCAAGCCAACAGGACGACGGCCGGTCCGAAAATCATCAAGAAACCGTTGGCGTGGGAAATCCAGACGGATTTTGTCCTGATTGCCCAGGTTTTTACGGAGGAACCGCCGGCCCTCGCCTTACCCTTTGCGCTTAATCCAGAATCCTCAGTTGAAATGGATTTTATCTCGAGTCGCCGCAGGATTTCGGCGCGGCTTAACACCGGCGGATGGCTTTGCGTTAAATTGTCCAATGTGCGCGTTCCCACAGGAGCGGAATTGGCGCCTAAGACCATGCGGCGCCAGAAATCCAGTTTTAAAAGTCCGACTGCGAGATTTCCAGGGCGCCCAGTCAGCGCCGCGCTGCCTTGATCGGCCAGATATTCTCGCGTCCGGCTCAACGCGCCTGAGAAAAGATTGGCCGCCACTAAGATCGCCAGCGACAAGAGCAGGGGAGCCTTCATCACAAGAATATTGAGTTGCAAAATCAGCGCGGTCAATATTCCCGTGATTTTAAAAACGATGTCATGGTGGCGGATATGGGAAAGCTCGTGGCCGATGATGCCGGCGAGTTCTCCGGGTTTCATGGTATTTAAAATACCCTTGGTAAAAATGACGTAGGTTTTTGTCACAAGCATGGGGGTTTCGACGCCCGTGGCCGCGGCGTTAGGCATCTCGGTATTCCAAAATAAAAGTTTCGGCATTTGGAGATTCGCTTTTTTGGAGAAGCCTTGCACCTCGCGGTAAATCCCCGGATATTTTTTAGGGTCAAGAACCGGCATGCCCTTGGGGCTGACCTGATTGAGCCGTTGAAAAAGTTCCCGGATGATAGGGACCAATAAAATCAGGGCGATCAAATATATGACAGGGTTCAGGCCGGACCATCCGGACGAACGCGCGTTGTGCCAGGTTGTGTAGGCGGCCAAACCCACGAGGACCGAAACAATTCCCAGGCTTTTGAGATTAGCCAGAATTTTTTTATGCCTGTAAATTTTTTCAACCGCCACAGCCGAGTGGTTCACAATAGCGTCCCCGGCCACAGCTTCCCCGAATTTTCTCTTTACAAGAATTGACCCTTCACCCGCGTCGAGCGCGGCCTCTCGGATCAGCGCCTCAGGCGCCTCAAGTGCCGAGAGCTCTGCGAACGGCCCCCCCAGGGGCGAGGCAGGAAGGGGGCCTGAGACTTGAGCAGTCGCATTTTTTTCGTCTGTCATTACGATCCCGCCTCGGGCGGACATGGCAATCTCATTAAGAATCTTTCCTTTTGCTTCCTCGCTATCGCTCCTCGTAATGACAGATGACGGAGTCTTCCTATCCTTCATCCATGTCCTCAACGCGTTCCCTACTAGAGCGCCGGATTGCCTCCATCGGCCCAAGGCGTTGTTAATATCCTTGTACGCTCCGGCTCCTCTCTCGATCATTCTTACGACCCCCGGCGCCAAGGGACCCTGGGTTTCGGTCTTGAGCTGGGGCAAGATGGTCTCTTTGGCCAGGGCCTTGCCAA
>CAYHKQ010000086.1:0-9106 GCA_964357255.1 uncultured Elusimicrobia bacterium | reverse complement strand
CCATCACCGAGATCGTCAGGGGCTTGCGCGAGGAAGCCTGCCGGCAAGGCAATCTTCCTAAGGGGATGTCCACGGTTGCCTGGTCTTTATATTTTGGCGGCAATCCCTATCAGCGCCCGCCGTCGGAGCGCATGGCCTGGGCTAAAGATTTAAAGATCAAGACTTTTGATAAGTCGGATGAGGCGCTGTTATATATCGGATGCACGGCCTCTTATGACCGGCGTATTCAAAAAGTCACGCGCGCTCTTCTTAAAATTTTTGAGACTGCCGGGCTGAGGTTTGGAATTTTGGCCGACAAGGAGCCCTGTTGCGGCGAGGCGATGATGAGCTTGGGCCGGCAGGCATTTGCCCAGAAGATCATCGCCGACAATGTGCGACTTTTCAGTGAGTCGGGAGTCAAAACCGTGGTTGCCATTTCCCCGCATTGTTTTGATATGTTTCAAAATCATTACCCCAAGGAGAGCGCCGGGTTTCGCGTTCTGCATTACACGCAGTTATTGGCCGGGTTGATCGAGAAGAAACGGCTTGTTTTTGAGAATCAGCTTCCGATTCGGGTGGCGTATCATGACCCGTGTTATTTGGGGCGGGGCAATGGCGAGTACGAAGCGCCCCGCGCCATCCTTCGCGCGATTGGCGGGATCGAGACCGTTGAGCTTGATGAGAATCGGGAGGAGGCGCTCTGTTGCGGGGGCGGGGGCGGAAGGATGTGGATGGAAACAGAGTCCAAGGAGCGGTTTTCCAATCTTCGCGTGAGCGACGCCGTGTCCAAGGATATTCAAGTGTTGGCAACGGCCTGCCCATTTTGCATCGCTTGTCTTGAGGACAGCGCAAAAATGGCGAACGCCAAGATGGAAGTGATGGATGTGGCGGAAATTGCGGCCTGGGCCTTAAATCCTTCTTCTTATTCCTTGAAAAGCGGGCCCTTGACGGATCGTGAGGTAGATGAGTTGAGCTCGTGCTATCTTAAGGAGCAGACCGGTGGCTAGGAGTCCCAAAGGCATTTGGGTTTATTTGGAGCATGACAGAGGATCGTTTGAAGGCGTAGCGCTTGAGCTTATCGCCAAGGCCAAGGAGCTTGCCGCGGCCTGCGGTGATGTTGCGCAGGGGCTTTTGCTCGGTTCGCGAGCGGCGCAACTGGCGGAGGAGGCCCTGGGTTACGGTCTCGATGAGGTGTTTGTCGCGGACGACGCCTTGCTCGAAGAGTATGTGACGGATTCTTACACCCAAGCCGCGGCCGCGCTTATTAACGAGCATCGGCCCAATATTCTTTTAATCGGCGCAACGGCCAACGGCCGTGATTTGGCCGGCCGTTTGGCTGTTCGTTTTAAGACAGGGCTAACCGCGGACTGCACCAATCTTGAAATGAAAGACTACGATGGCGAGCGCTTGTTGGCCGGCGAGGTGACCGGATTCGGCGGTGGAATTGCGGCCATGATTATTTGTCCCAAGGGACGACCCCAAATGGCCACGGTTCGCCCTGGAATTTTTAAAGCCGCGGCGCCGGCCCATGCCTGCCATGGCAAGGTGACCCTGTGCAACGTCAAGATTGATGCGTCCAATATTCGAACCAAGGTTTTGCAAACCCAGAGGGAATCTTCGACTCATGATGTCACCAAGGCAAAGTATCTTGTCATTGGCGGACGCGGAACAAAGGGAGACTTTAGCGGGATCGAGGAATTAGCCCGCTTGCTCAAAGGAGAAGTTGGCGCCACGCGGGTTGCCGTGGATGAAGGTTGGGTTTCCAGGGAACTTCAAATCGGGCAGACCGGATATGCCTCAAGGCCGAAGGTGGCGATTGTTTGCGGCGTTTCCGGAGCGCTTCAATTTACCGTAGGAATTGCCGAGTCCGGCAAGATCGTGTCCATTAATTCCGACCCGGAATCCCCTATGTTTGAGAGCTCGGACTATTGTTTGGTTGGGGATATGTTTCAAATTCTCCCCGCATTGATCAAGGAAGTTCAGGCCGCCAAGCGCTCGCGCGAGGTTGAAAGCCGTTAATGAATAAACCCCATATTATCGTCTGCTTGAAGGTCGTTCCGAGGCCGGAGGAAGTCCGTGTTGATCCCAAAACAAATACGTTGGACCGGGCCAATGCCAGGAATGTCATTAATCCGCCCGACATGAACGCTTTAGAGATGGCGCTTGCGCTGGGGGCTCGTTCGGGAGGCAGGGTTTCGATTTTGAGCATGGGTCCGCCGTTCGCGAAAGATTTTCTTTTGTTGGCATTGGCCATGGGCGCGGACGCGGCCTATCTTTTGTCGGACCGGGCTTTTGGCGGCGCGGATACTTTAGCCACGTCTTATGTTTTGGCCGAGGGGATTAAAAAAATTGGAAATTTTGATCTCATCCTCTGCGGCGAGGAATCTTCCGACGGCGCGACAGCCCAGGTTCCTCCCGGCATCGCCGAATGGCTCGATATCGCCCAAATTACTTACGCCGCGGATTTGGAATTTTCGCAAGACTGCGCCGCGGTGATTGCCAAGCGTGAAATTAGGGGCGGGTATCAGCGCGTCGAAGCCCGGCTTGCGGCCGTTGTGTCGGTGAAAGTCGGCGCTAATGAGCCGCGTTTTTTTGATTTTGAAAAACTCGCGTCTTTGCCAAGCGACAGCGTAACCATCTGGTCGGCTAAAGACATTGCATGCGATCCGGCATTGATCGGCCTTGCGGGATCGCCGACCGTGGTGGCGGGTTTAAGACAATTAGCCAAGCCCGAGCGGCAGAGGGAATTCCTCAAGGGCACGCCCGAGGAAATGGCCAAAGAGTTGCTCGAAAAAATACTCCCCTCTTTGAACGCAACGTGACCGAAATCAGGATTCATGGACGGGGCGGCCAAGGGGCGGTCCTAGCGTCCTTGGTGTTAGCCCGCGCCGCGGCGCGCAGGGGTTCTCATGTGCAGTCCTTTCCAGAATTTGGCGTTGAAAGACGAGGGGCTCCCGTGTGCGCTTATTTAAGGGTCAATGAGAGCCCTATTTTTGATCGAAGCAAGATATATTTTCCGGACAGCCTGTTGATTTTTGATCTTTCCATGTTGGATACCATGAGGCCCTGGGAGGGCTTGAAGCCCCAGGGACTTTTATGTCTGAATTGTCCCGATGGCCAGCGTTTGCCTCAGGCGCTTGTCTTTGAGGCGCAACGTCTCGGCTGGACGCTGTCCACGGTGGACGGCTCTTCCATTGCGGCGTCCCACGGTATCGGGAATCAGTCCGCGCCTATAGTCAATACGGTTATGGCCGGAGCCCTGGTTAAGGCCGCGCCCATCGCTGATTTAGACCAGCTGATGGAGGCGGTCGAGGAAACCTTCCCCGATCAAGCCGGAAAAAATCAGGACGCGGCCCGCGAAGGATATGCTCAATGTCGGATCATTCAACAGCGCTAGACTGGGCGCCCTTTGCCGGAGACGGAGGTCTTCCTAAAACCGGCAACTGGCGTTATCAGGAACCTTTTTTTCAAGACTGGACCCCGCCGTGCGTTAACGCCTGCCTTGCCGGGCAGGACATTGTAACTTGGATCAGACTTTTGGGCGACAAAAAATATTTAGAGGCTGTCGAGGCCCTCTGGCAGGCCAATCCCTTCCCTTCGATAACAGGCCGGGTGTGTCCGCATCCTTGCGAAAAACCCTGCAACAGAAAAGCCTTGGGGGGAGCCGTTTCCATTCGCGCCCTTGAAAGATTTTTAGGAGATTTATCCATCAGCCAGGGTTGGTTGCCAAGATTGTCCAAGGAGAACGATAAAACCGTGGCTGTTATCGGTTCCGGGCCGGCGGGGTTGTCCGCGGCTTTTTATTTGAGGCTATTGGGCCATCCTGTTACCGTCTTCGAAAAAGAGGATTTTTTGGGAGGCCTGCTACAAAGCGGTATTCCCGGTTTTCGGCTTCCCAAGGATGTTGTGGGCAAGGAAATAGCGAAACTAAAAAAACTTGGGTGTCGGTTTGTCACGGGGCGGTATTTTGGCGGGGATTTGGGACCCGAAGAAACAGCGGGGCAGTTTCAAGCCATGATCGTTGCCATTGGGCTGGGATCTGCCCGGAATCTTGGCATTGCAGGGGAGAAGAATCCTCGGGTCCTCGACGGGGTTGAATGGCTCCGGCATTTGAGTTTAGGCAAGGTTGATTCTATCAAAGGCGTTGTGGCTGTCATCGGCGGCGGCAACACGGCTATGGACTGCGCCCGAAGCGCCTTGCGTCTTGGCGCGCGGCCCGTGATTCTGTATCGCCGCACCAAGGCGCAAATGCCGGCCCTGGCGGAGGAAATTGAGGAGGCCAGGGAAGAGGGGGTTGGGTTTGAATTTTTAGTCACCCCGTCCGCTATTAAAGAGCGCTCCGGCGGCGACCTTGAGTTGACTCTTGGACAAATGAAGCTGGGGGAGCCGGACGCTTCTGGCAGGGCTTCTCCCGTGCCCATTGAGGGAGCGTTCAAGACCATGAATGTTTCCTATGTGATTAAAGCCTTGGGTGAAACCTTGGATATTTCCGGATTGGCCCAACCGACTCTCGCTGGAGGGTATTTGAGCGCGACCGGTCCTTTTCCCGCCACGAGCGGACTTATTTTTGCTTGCGGCGATTGTACGGGGAAGACATCCACCGCGGCCGAGGCTATCCGCGCGGGCCGGGAAATGGCCTTAAAGGTCTCCGCCCTGCTTGGCGCCGAGAAAGAACCCGTGACCAATCTAATGCGGCTCAGGGGCGTTAATGCCGAGGTGGCAAAATTTAAGCAATTTAATAAATCTTATTTTTCGATTGCTCCAAGGCCGGCGGGTAAAATTTTGGCTTCCGAATCAAGAAAAATGCATTTTAACGAGATGGTTGGGGGCCTGGCTGAACACGAAGCGCTTGGTGAAGCCCTGCGTTGTTTTCAATGCGGAACATGCAATCTTTGCGGCAATTGCGAGTTGTTTTGTCCGGACAGGGCTATCGTTCTTGACGCCGACGGGGTGAGATATAAGGTCAACTATGATTATTGCAAGGGTTGCGCGGTTTGCGTTGAGGAGTGCCCAAGAGCCGCGATTCATATAAGGTTAAGAACAGAAGGCGAAGAAGGCCATAAAATCGAGAAAGGCAAAAATGGCCTTTAAGGTTATTACCGCTAATCAGGCGGCCGCCTGGGGAGCTTATTTAGCTAAATCTCAAGTGGTGGCCGCTTATCCCATTACGCCGCAAACGTCCATTATTGAAACCTTGGCCGGATTAATGCAACAGGCGGATTGGAAATATAAATTTATGACCGTTGAATCGGAGCACTCGGTTATGGCCGCCATCATCGCGGCCTCGCTTACGGGCGCTCGCGCTTTTACGGCCACCAGCTCTCAGGGCCTGCTCTTGATGCACGAGCTTCTTCACTGGGCCGCGGCAGGCCGCCTGCCTATTGTTATGGTTAATGTCAATCGCGCCATTGCCCCGGGATGGAATATTTGGACGGACCAACAGGACAGTTTGTCTCAGCGGGATACGGGGTGGGTTCAAATTTACTGTGCCGACGCGCAGGAGGTTTTAGACTGCGTTATTATGGGCTATCGTTTGGCTGAAACGATTCAAGTTCCGGTGATGATTGTGCTGGATGCGTTTTATTTGTCCCACACGGCCGAGACTGTGGATATTCCAACCATGAAGGCGGTCAGCGCCTTTTTGCCTGAACGCTGGCCCGCCTTTAAAATTCAGCCGGGCGACAGGCGCTCCTTCGGAGAATTTTTGCGGGGCATCCAGTATCAACGCATGCGCCAAAAACTTTCCGAGGCCGTGGATAGCGCCGAGATTCATTTGGACAGAATCAACGAGGAGTGGAGGGGCTGTTTTGGGCGTTCTTATCGCGCCATTGAAACATACAGGACCGAGGGCGCCGACATTGTCCTGGTGGCTTCCGCAACTCCATCCAAGACGGCGCGGGTCGCCGTGGATTCCTTAAGGGCCGAGGGTTGGCGCGTAGGGCTCGCGCGCGTGAGGTTGTTTAGGCCGTTCCCGGCCGAGGCTTTGCGCCAGGCGTTGCAGGGCGTGCCTAAGGTCGCGGTTTTGGACCGCAATTGTTCCTGGGGTAGCGGCGGGATTTTTTTTCAGGAATTGCGCTCCGCCCTTTATCCTCTTGAGAATTTATTGAAACCCAAAATCTATAGCTATGTTTATGGACTCGGCGGCGCGGATATTACGCCGCGCGTCATCGAGGAGATTTTTCGCCGCACAAGCGAGGAGAACGACGCTCCGGCCCAGAGCCGTTGGCTTGAGGAAATTTCTCCCGTGAGTCCCAGGCCCAAGGAGCCGGCGCGGTGACCCCGCCTCGTCCTTGCCGATTGAAGATCGGCCTTCAGGCCGATGAGGAGGCGGCTGGGTGAAAACTTACGAACTTCCGAATCAACCCGAAACCTTGGAGGCCGGTCACGCCGCTTGCGCGGGTTGCGGCCTGATGCCGGCTGTTCGTTTGATCCAGCGTTGTTTGGGTCCAAAGACGGTTTATGTGGCGCCGGCTTGCTGTTTTTCGGTTATTAATGGGCAGTATCCTTTTTCCGCTATAGGGGTTCCTTTGGTGAATTGCGCCTTTGAGACAGCGGCGATCACGGCCTCGGGCGTTCGCGCGGGTTTTGATGTTCAGGGTATCGTAGATACGACGGTGGTAGCTTTGGCCGGCGATGGGGGCACATTTGACATCGGTTTCGGGGCGCTTTCCGCCGCGGCGGAAAGGAACGAAGACATTCTTTATATTTGTTACGACAATGAGGCTTATATGAACACGGGTATTCAAAGGTCCTCGGCCACTCCCATCGGGGCTTGGACAACAACGACCCCGCAAGGAGCCTTAAAGGGTGAAGCAAAAAAGGACATCGGGGCTATTATGGCGGCCCATCGCATCCCTTATTTTGCGACCGCGTCCATAGCCTGGCCCGAGGATTTTTCCGCAAAGCTGTTGAAGGCCAAGGAAACAAAGGGTTTTCGGATGATTCATTACCTGTGTCCGTGCCCCACGGGCTGGCATGCCGATCCTAAGCACATGATCACCTTGGCCCGATTGGCCGTGGAGAGCAGGGTTTTTCCTCTTTATGAGGTGTTTGATGGGAAGCGCTGGGCGCTCAATGTTAATTCATCGGGGAAAGGCCTTGAAGATTATCTTAAACTCCAGGGCCGATTTAAGTATATGACGCCCGAACAAGCCCGGATGCTCAGGGGCATTATCGAAGAGCGCTGGGAGCAGTTGATCAAAAATTTAGATAGTTAAAGGGGGAATCTTAATATGTTGTTGACATTAGATCAGGGTTTAACCATGGAACAGAGGGAAATTGTCGCCCTGGCGCGCGAGATCGCCGAGAAAAAGATCAAGCCGGTCAGAATGCAACATGACGAAGCCGAGTCTTTTCCATGGGAGATTGTGGAGGAACTGCGGCGCACGGATTTGTTCGGAGTTTACCTTCCCACGGAATACGGCGGTTTTGGCGGGGGCAACACGGAGCTGTGTTTGGTGACGGAGGAATTGTCTAAGGCTTGCGGCGGCATAGCTCTGTGCGTGGCGGCTTGCGGGCTTGGGTCCTTCCCCACTCTTCTTTTTGGAACTTCACAGCAAAAAGAGCGCTGGCTACCTGGCGCGGCCAGTGGTAAAATTTTGACCGCTTTTGCTATCACCGAACCCGAGGCGGGCTCGGACGCGACCGCCACCAAGGCTACGGCGCGCCTTGATAACGGCCACTACATTCTCAACGGGACCAAGACTTTCTGCACCAATGGGGAGGTGGCTGGTCTGTACACTATTTTTGCCACTGTTAATCCGGCGCGCGGGCCCAGGGGCATCACGGCCTTTGTGGTGGAGAAGGGAACGCCCGGCTTTAAGTTTGGCAAGAAAGAAAGCAAGATGGGCATTCGCGCCAGCCCCACCTATGAACTGATTTTTGACAATTGTAAAATTCCAGCCGACAATTGTTTGGGCGGGGACGGCAGAGGCCTGATGGTGGCCCAGACCACGTTTGATTTTTCCCGGCCCGGCGTTGGCGCTCAGGCTCTTGGAATGGCCCAGGGAGCGCTTGATGAAACCATTAACTATACGCGCACCCGCCGTCAGTTCGGATCTCCCATTGTGTCGTTTCAAGCGATTCAACACATCATTGCGGACTGTGCGACCAAAATCGAGGCCGGCCGCGCCTTGCTCTACAGCGTGACCAAACAAATGGACAAGGCTCTGCTCGAATCCGTGGCCCGGAGTTTCAAGAGCGGAAAAACCGTTCAAGAGGAACTCAAGACCTTAAAGCCGGACCGCTTGACCAAGTATTCCGCCATGACCAAACTTTTCTGCTCCGAGGTTGCCATGCAGATCACGACGGATTGCGTTCAGATGTGCGGCGGCATTGGCTACATGCGGGATTTTCCCGTTGAAAAGTTCATGCGCGACGCTAAGATCACCCAAATCTACGAGGGCACGAGCCAAATGCAACGCAACGAGATCGCCATGATGGTTATTAAGGAATACGCCTCCGGCGAAAGAAAAAAAGCCGTCCAACCTATCGCGTAAAATTAGAGCTTACTCATGGTCAAGAATAGAATTTTGACGACAATGGCTTGTTGCCTGATCGCGCTTTTTGTGGTTGCCTGCTCCCGCGAGAACAAGGAGGCCCGGCCGGCCGTTGCGCGGTTTACACAGGCGCAGTTGGCCGCCCAGTTTTCTTGGGATATGGGCAACGACGTCATTGACGTGTTGGAGTATCCTAAGGCACAACAGGCCAATTACGAGCTTTTTAAGGCCAAGTGTTCCCCTTGTCATACCTTGGCCCGTCCTATTAATAGTCCGTTTGAAAGCCGCAAGGACTGGGCCCGTTTTGTCAAGAGAATGCATGGAAAATCAGGCCGGGGGCAGGACATTGACAGGGAGTCGGCGCAAAAGATCGTGGAATTTCTTGTCTATGACGCAGGGGTCCGCAAGATTGCCCGTCGGCAGGAGTTTTCCGCCCAAGCCGCCCGCCTCGAGGCGCTATTTGCCGAGGCGCGCGCTGAACGGGAAAAAAGGAATCTCAGGGAAGGAAAAGAAAAGGCCCACCCTTTTCATTACACCGGGGATAGGCCTTAAAAAGCGCGTAGATGTTTACCGTGGAGGAGCAATCATCTTTCCGCTCATCCGGGATTACGCAGTTGATCCTTAAAAAC
>CAYHKQ010000085.1:0-9219 GCA_964357255.1 uncultured Elusimicrobia bacterium | reverse complement strand
GAAAATAAGGAAAAAATGCGCTAAATCAAGGGTCTATTAGCGTAAGTTGGGTTAGTCACACCCTTGCAGCTAGCCAGCAATCGCCGCTATGTTTATCTTGGCTCATTTATTGCAGCGGCTGTGTTAACACCAGGCCCCGACATCTTTTCTCAGGTCATTTTGGGAACAGCCATCGTTTTCCTTTTTGAGGTGTCCCTTCTTTTTCTGCGCTGGATGCCTCGATAATCTCAAAATGTCACTCGGAAGATAAAAGGGGCTCTTGGTAAAAAATTGTGAACTCATAACGGATTGTTGGACGGCTTTCCCTATCAGTCAAAAATCACTGCGGGTTCTTTGGTGAAGAACTCTTCTAGCGACATTCCTGAAGGGCCTATGATAAAGGATTGGGCTTTGGGATGGCGGCGAAGGAACGCCGAGAGCCCTTGGCCCGGCTTATCAAGCCCCGATTTAACCTCAACGGCCCAAAATTTCCTGGGCGTCTTAATCACGAAATCCACCTCGTCATTACGGTCGCGCCAATACATCACCTGATGGGTAACACGGTCCAAGCCGTTAAGCAGATGCGCCCCGACCGCATTTTCCACCAATCTGCCCCACCAGGGCAGATCGCTCCTCGTTTCACTGAAACCGCCGCCTAAATAAGCCGTTACAAGGGCGTTGTTCCAAAACACAAGTTTAGGGCTCCCCGCCCTCTTGCGGCCGCGGCCGGAGCGAAAAGAATTTAATCCGCTGACCAGGAAGGCCGTTTCTAACAAATGTAGATAATGGGCCAAGGTCGTTGTATTGCCCGCATCCTGAAGCTGTCCCAACATCTTGTTGTATGAGAGAATCTGCGCAGGATACGCGACTGACAGGCCGAATAAATGCCGAAGCAGGGCCGGCTTGGCCACCGTCGCTAATTGCAAAACATCACGAGACAGCACAGTTTCGATCAGAGAATCCGTAATGTAGCGGCGCCATGCCGACTCGTCGTTTCTTAACGGCGCGGTGCCGGGATAGCCTCCGAAAAAAATCCACTCATCCATACCCCACCCAAAGGCGCGGCGCATTTCGGAAAGACCCCAATGATTGCACCGATAGGTCACAAACCTCCCAGCCAGGCTTTCCGACAGGCCCTTTTGCATGAGCAATGTAGATGAACCAAGCAGGATGACTCGAATTCCCCTGCGCTCTCGTTTCTCCTTGTCCCACAGCAACTTAACGACCTCGCTCCAACCCTTAACCTTTTGCACCTCGTCAAGGATAAGCAAAACCTTTTGCCCTTTGACGCAACGCGACAAGGCATTCGCCCACTGGGCATGTATCCATTCGGGTCCCGGGGGTAGCGGAGCATCCGCGGCCGCGAAAATAACTTCCCCCTTCCAAGTCCGCGCCGCCTGGGCGGCGGCGGTCGTCTTGCCGGACTGACGCGGCCCTGTAATGACATGCAAAAAGGAATTATCCTTATGTAGCGCCTTCTGGATCTCCGCGACGAGGGGCCGCGCATACTGAATCTTAGGGACTGTCATAATCCTCCTAAAAAATGGGTGTATCTACTATGCATCAACGACTAAGATAATATACTCAATCATTGAGTATTTTGTCAAACAGGGTGCAACCCATCTCCCCCCTGGGCTAAACCTTTACAAATCAAGGCCACCGCCAAACCTTCCAGTCGGGATTTTTCGGGATTAGTTGCATTTTGAAAGAAGGAAAAGTGTCGGCAGGCTTTACTGGTCTGCCAGGTTGAACGTCCGCAGAAATTTCCAGACGGCCTCGCCATTCCTTGGTGGGAAATCAAGACGCATCTGAGCGATCAAGGAAGGCACGAAAAGAAGAAGCCGGTTCTCGGGCGTGCGTAATACTCGAAGTTCCGTTTCGCCTAATTTGACGGCCCTGGGTTCATTGGGGGGGACGCTTTCCCCTGGCACCTGCCAGAGATGGCTGTCCATTCCCTTGTCCTCGAAGAAGGCGAGCGTGCGGGTTTTTGCGAAAGCTTTTTTTTCCGAGTCAACATCCGTGCCAAAGGCCAGCCAGAATTCTCGTTCCCCGGCCCTAAAGACATAAGAATTGGATTTGATCAAATCAAGCAGGCGCCCGGTTTTTATTTTATGCGCGGGCCCGGAAGTTCCTTCAACGGGATCAAGGATAATCGTGCTACCCCGAACCGGATCAAAGAGATTGGGCAAGAGGCGCACGCGGTAGCGCGTTTTATCATCCAAGGTTACGATTTGACCCGCGCCCTTTAATCGGTCATAGCTCAGTTTTTCAGCCACGACCCGGTCTCGGGTTTGGTTTATAAACGTCAGAAAAAATCCGTTGTTTTCTGAACCGGTCGTTGCGCCGGTGAACCAGTCTTTTTCACCAAGGCGCAGGGAAAGGAGGGTTAATAGCTTGTCCAGCAGTTGGTTTAAATCCGTTTCCCCAACGGGGCGGCCCAGGTCAGATCCTGGCGGCAAAGGCTCGGCGTTCGGCCATTGGACCACCGGCCCACGGTTGCGGTGGCGACGGGAAACAAGCCCGGAGGTTTTCAGAGAATGCGGTCTTGAGGAGAATATCCGACTCCCTTTTTGATAGATCATTTCAGCAGGATCGTAGGCCCAAAGAAATCCGTAGCCAATAAGGGCAATAACGATCGCGCGAATCATGCGGGTATATTACCAAACGAGGGACACAAAAATTTTATTTTCTGTTTAAATTTGAGCGGTATTTGGCTATTTTGTTGCAACAAAAAATTAAAGCTAGGGTATCTTTTTTAATAAAATGACAGGAATGAGGCAACCGCTTGATTTGGAGGTATTGACAACCCCCAAGGGACACGTTTATGTAATTTCCAGCCGTTGCAAGGGGTGTAAGTTTTGCGTTGAATTTTGCCCCAAAGATGTGCTGGAGGAATCTCCCGGAATCAACGCCAAGGGTTATCATTACCCGGCCGTAGTTTTAGGCAAGGAACACGATTGCATCCACTGCGAGTTTTGTAGCGTTGTTTGCCCTGAACTGGCTATCTATACGACAGAAGATTCAAAGGCGGCTTAAGGTGGCGGAAATAACAAAAGCAAAAGAGGGAAAGCGCGTTTTGGCCGGAGCGCATTTTATGCTGGGCGATCATGCCTGCGCCGAGGGCGCCATGGCCGCGGGGCTGAATTTTTTCGGGGGTTACCCTATTACTCCCTCCACGGAAATCGCGGAGCATCTTGCGGTGAGATTGCCCGAGGTTGGCGGGGCCTTCGTCCAAATGGAGGACGAGATGAGTTCGATGGCTTCTATTATCGGCGCTTCCGTGGCAGGCGCGCGCTCCATGACCGCGACCAGCGGACCCGGGTTTTCCCTGATGATGGAAAACATCGGGCTGGCCGTCATGATGGAGGCGCCATGCGTGGTGGTGGATGTTCAGCGCGGTTCGCCCTCCACCGGGCTTCCCACCATGGTGGGGCAATCCGACGTCATGCAGGCCAAATGGGGCTCCCATGGCGACTATGAGATCGTGGCGTATTCGCCCAGTTCCCCGCAGGAATGTTTTGATTTAACGGTCAAGGCTTTTAATACGGCGGATCGCTATCGCGTTCCTGTTTTCATCATGGCGGACGAGATCGTGGGCCACATGACCGAGCGCGTCGTCATCCCAACGCCTGATGAAATTTCCATCGTGCGTTGCAAACGTCCGCCGGCTAACACGGGATCTAATGGATTTAAGCCCTTTGCGACGGAAAATGGCGGGCTCGTGCCTGCGTTCCCTTTTCCGGGCGAAGGGCACAGGGTTCATTTTACCAGCCTGACTCATGACGAGCGCGGTTATCCGGCCATGGACGCGGATACGCACGATCGTCTGGTGCGCCGGCTCTGCGATAAAATTTTAAAAAACGTCAATCATATTATCGAACTCGATGAATACCTTTTAGACGACGCGAGCGTGGTGGTCGTTTCATTCGGTTCAACGGCGCGTTCCGCGCGTCACGCGGTAAATTTAGCCCGCAACAAAGGCGTCAAGGCCGGACTTTTGCGTTTGGTGACGCTATGGCCGTTTCCAGATGAAAAATTAGCCAAATTAGGAAAATCTAAACACGTCAAGGCTTTTGTCGCGGCGGAAGTTAATCTTGGCCAGGTGGCCAGGGAAGTGGAGCGCGCAACCAAGAGGCCGGTGATTAAAGTCGGCAACGCAGGCGGCAGGGCCATTGAGCCCGAAGTGATCTTAGAGGCCATTGCCCATGCCAGGTAATCTGCGCGATAAAACCACGGCTCTCACCGATGGCGCGACCGGCGTTCATGTGGAGGATCATCTTTTTCGTTCGGAGCGTTTTCCGCATATTCTTTGCCCCGGTTGCGGCATCGGGGCCGCCATGCATGCCTTGGCCCAGGCCATGAAGGAGTCCGGGATTCCCTGGGACCAGCATGTGAGCGTGAGTGGAATCGGATGCTCCAGCCGCGTTCCAGGTTATTTGAATGTTGATTCCTATCACACCACCCATGGCCGCTCCATTGCCTTTGCCACCGGGCTGGTCGTGGTGAGGCCGGACTTAGAGGTCACTGTTTTTTCCGGCGACGGTGATTTGTTCGCGATCGGAGGGAATCATTTTATTCACGCCGCCCGCCGCAACGTTGACTTAAATGTTATTTGCATTAATAATTTTACCTATGGCATGACCGGCGGTCAGGCCGGCCCCACGACCCCTTATGGAGCCAAGGGCACCACCGCGCCTTACGGCAATTGGGAACGGCCATTTAACCTGCCGCATTTGGCCGAGGCTGTCGGCGCGGTTTATGTGTCGCGATGGACCACGCTTCATCTGCGCCAGATGAAGGATGCCATTAAAAGCATGATGAAAAAGAAGGGGTTTGCTTTTTTGGAGATCCTTTCGCCTTGCCCCGTGAGCTTCGGCCGGCCCAATGATATCGGCGAAGGCATTGAGGAAATGTGGGTTTACAAGGAGCATTGCGTGGTTGACGATAAAGCGAATCTTGCCGACATTGATATTGATCTGCGGGATAAGACAAGGCCCACCGTTCTGGGCAATTTTGTCAATCGTGAACGAAGGCCGTTCGAGCCGGGACGAAGGGGGGATGCATAATGCGCCAGGAAGTCCGTTTTACGGGCTATGGCGGCCAGGGTATCGCCCTAATGGCCGCCTTGTTTGGCAAGGCCGCGGCGTTATTTGATAACAAGCACGCGGTCTTGACCCAGTCTTATGGCCCGGAGTCGCGGGGCGGGGCCTCAAATGCCGACGTTGTGATTGACGATCAATCCGTGGATTTTCCATTGGTGGCCAGGCCGGATATTTTAGTCGTGATGTTTCAGGAGGCGTATGACCGTTTTCGCCCTACGCTCAAAAAAGGCGGTATTCTGTTTGTTGATACCGGCTTGGTGCGGGTGGACAAACAGGACAAAGATTGCTTTGGCGTTCCGGCGCTTAAATTAGCTGAAGAGCTTGGCAAGAAAATGGTAGCCAATGTCGTCATGCTTGGTTATTTTGGGGCCGCAAGCGCCCTGGTCCGGCGTGAGGCATTGGAAGAGGCCATTCGTAAAACAGTCAAATCGAAATTTATAGATTTAAATATCGAGGCTTTTGCCCGTGGCTATGAGTGGTCTAAAAATAAGGCGGTAGCGGGGAAATAAATGGCGAAGCAAGACGCTGTTTTGATTATCGGAGGCGGGATTGCCGGCATTCAGGCCGCGCTGGATTTGGCCGAGGCCGGCAGTCGCGTGGTTTTGGTGGAAAAAGAGCCCACTATCGGCGGCAAGATGTCGGTCCTGGACAAGAATTTTCCCACGCTCGATTGTTCGGTGTGCATCGAAGCGCCAAAAATGAGCGAGGTGGAGCAGAACAAAAACATTGAGCTCTTAACCATGGCCGAGTTGGAAAGCTTAGACGGCGAGACTGGAAATTTCAAGGCGCGTATTCGCCAGAAAGCCCGCTTCGTCAGCTCGGAGTGCACCCGTTGCGCTGATTGTGTGGCGGTCTGCCCGCAGGTGAGCTCAAATGCATTCACAGTTGGAATGTCGGCCCGCAAAGCGATTTATACGCCGATCGCTCAATCCATTCCCGGGGCGTACGCTATTGATATTGAACAGTGCTTGAACGAACCGCCCAATTATCTTCCTTGCAATCGTTGCGTCGTGGCTTGCGGGCCTAAATGTATTGATTTTTCCATGCCCGGCGAAAAGGTTTTGGAGCGCGAGGCGGTTTCGGTCATCGTGTCCACCGGTTATGACTTGATGGACGCGAGTCAATTTAAGGCGTACGGCTATGGAAGCCATCCTGATATTTTGACGTCATACGAATTGGAACGGATTTTGACCTCCGCCGGCCCCACCGGCGGCGATATTGTGCGTCCTTCAAACCGCCATCATCCCAAGAACGCTCTTTTGGTTTTGTGCGTCGGTTCCAGGGACCGTCGTTATTCCAGCTATTGCAGCCGCTTCTGTTGCATGTATTCGATCAAGCATGCCTTTCAAATGATTGATCATGGCGTCAAGGATGTGACCGTGTTGTACATGGACCTTCGGGCATACGGGAAAGGCTTTGATGAATTTTTAAAGCGCACCATGGACGCGGGCGCCCGGTTTGTGCGCGGCCGTCCGGCCACCATCAAACCCAACGCCGAGGGCAATATTACCGTCCGATATGAAGACACGTCGGCCGGACGGGTGGTGAATGAAGATTACGAGATGGTCGTCTTGGCCACCGCGGTCCGACCCTCCGCGGGCCTGCCGGAATTGTCCAAGAGGCTGGGCATTGAGCTGGAGTCCGACGGTTTTGTTCATTCCGTTGAGTCCAAAGGCGGCTTGCTTCACACTTCCAGGCCCGGCGTTTATGTGGCGGGCTGCGCTTCTTCGGCCAAGGATATTCCGGACAGCGTTTCAGAGGCAGGGGCAGCCGCGGCCTTAGCGCTTACGCATTTGAAATCCCGCAGTCATCCCAAACCCGAGGAAGCCCCGCCGATTCAAGGCCAGGAAATTCCCAGGGTCGGCGTGTTCATTTGCCATTGCGGTTCCAATATCGCCGGCGTGGTGGATGTCGAGAAAGTGTGTCGTGGCGCCCGGGATTTGCCGGACGTGGCCCATGCCCAGACCCAGATGTTTTCCTGCGCGGGCAACACGCAAAAGGAAATCGAGCAGGTGATTCGCGATAAGAAATTAACCAGGGTCGTCATCAGCGCTTGTTCGCCGAAAACCCATGAAGGAATTTTTAAAGGCGTTTGCCGCAGGGCGGGCCTTAATCCCTATCTTTTGGAAATGGCTAATATCCGCAATCATGATTCCTGGGTCCATAAAAATGACAAACCGTCCGCCACGTTCAAGGCCATGGATATGACGGCCATGGCCGTTGAAAAGGCCAGGAAGTTGACCGCGCTGTTCCCGTCGGAACAGCCGGTCACGCAGAGCGCTTTGGTGATCGGCGGCGGCATCGCTGGAATGAGCGCGGCCTGGTCCTTGGCGGCTCAGGGTTACCCAACGTATCTCGTGGAGACCCAAGGGGAGCTCGGAGGACAGCTTCGCAAGATGGACGAAATTCCGCCCTCCGGAATTAAGGCCGCGAATTTTCTCGAGGCTCAAAAAAAACAAATCAAGGACGCGGGCGTTCATGTTTTGCTCAATACCAAGATCGAGCAAATCGGCGGTCATGTCGGCAGTTTCACGGCGCGCCTGTCCGATGGGCAGGAGCTAAAAATCGGCGCCATTATTTTGGCCATGGGGAGCAAGCCCTATGAGCCTAAAGAATTTAATTATGGCCGGGACAAGCGCGTGATGAGCAATTGGGATTTGGAAAAAGCCTTGGCCAACGGCGAACCCATCGGCAACCGGGTGGTTATGATCGGTTGCATCGGCTCTCGCGAGAACGGCTCGGGGTGCTCGCGTTATTGCTGTTCCGCCATGATTGCCCAGGCCCTTCGCCTTGTCAAAATGGGCAAGAGCGTGAGCGTCATCTCCAGGGAAATCCGCGCCTTCAGCCGCCATGCTGAGGAGCTTTATGAGGAGGCCGCGCGAGAGGGTGTTCGGTTCTACCGGTATAACCGTGATCAAGCGCCTACTCAAGCGATTGTCCAAAATAACGGAACCCTTCAATTCAAAGATGAGTTGTTGGCCGAGGATTTGGCTTTGGATTACGACGCCTTGGTCTTGACTACGGGCCTTGCGCCTTCCCAAGAGGAGGTTACGGCCCAACTCAAGATCGCTAAAAGTTCGGACGGATTTTTGTTGGAGCTTCATCCCAAACTTGGGCCCGCTGAGACCGCATCGGCAGGGATTTATTTGGCCGGTTCGGTTCAAGCGCCCAAGGATGTCAGAGAAGCCATTGCCCATGCCTTGGCCGCGTCCGCCAAAGCCGCGCGTCTGCTCTCGCAGAGTCATTTGGAAAAAGAGCCTTTGACCGCTCAATTGGAGCTGGATAAATGCATTGGTTGCATGGCTTGCGTTAAGGTGTGTCCCTTTGGCGCCATCGAGCAGTTGGGCAAGGTCAAGGAAGGAAAAGTAAAAATTATTGAAGCGGCCTGCATGGGTTGCGGCACCTGCGCGGCGCAATGTAATTTTAACGCGATCATCATGCCTTATTTTACGCGTGAGCAGGTTTTAGCCCAAATTGACGCCGCTTTGAAAGAAAAACCGGAGGAAAAAGTTTTAGTTTTCGCCTGCAACTGGTGTTCTTATGCCGGGGCCGACCAGGCCGGCATTGAAAAAATTCAATACCCGCCCTCCTCGCGCATTATCCGAACCATGTGCTCGGCGCGCATCGAACAGTCCTTTATCAATCGCGCTTTTGAAAAAGGATCGGGCGCGGTTTTGTTGACCGGATGCCGCTTGACAGAGAAGGGTTCAGACTGCCATTACAATTGGGCGAACCAATACACCTTAAAGCGCTTTCGGGCGTGGAAGGCGCAGATGGAGCGAAAGGGCGTTGCCCCGGAGCGTTTCCAGCTCCAATGGATTTCCGCCTCGGAAGGCAAGGAGTTCGCCGTTAAAATGAAAGAGATGCACACGGTTGTGAAGGATTACTCCGCTAAAATTCTCAAGGAGACATCCGTTGCCTAATACGCATCGCCAAGCCTCTGTTTTAGACGACGCCGCGCGGCTGGCCCGGCCCTGTTTTAGTTGCGGCGCGTGCTCGGCCTCCTGCCCTTGGGCTCGAGTGCGAAATGAGACCTCTCCAGTGCGAAGGCTTGTGCGCAAGATTCAGCTGGGGCGCCGGCCCGAGGGGGAGGATATTTGGCTGTGCGCCGGGTGTAAAAATTGCGAAGCGGCCTGCC
>CAYHKQ010000084.1:7562-9350 GCA_964357255.1 uncultured Elusimicrobia bacterium | reverse complement strand
GGATGAGCGGTGTAACTCAGGATGAGCGGTGTAACTTCAAATGGCTAAAGAAATTCATGGAAAGTCATTTTTATTTCATTTTTTTTACCTTAAAACAGGAAGTAAGTAGCTTAATTTAACTTATGGAAAAAGCGCTATTGCGGATCAGCGAGCTGGCCCAGAAGGGCTCTGTTTTGGCTTCCACCGTCCGTCATTACACGGACATTGGTTTGATTCGTCCAGCCATGGAAACCGAAGGCGGCCATCGCCTTTATGACGCTCAAACGGCGCTTCAGCGCTTGATGAAAATTCAGCTTTTGTCGAAGCGGGGCCTTTCTTTGGATGAGATTGGGGCGCGGTTGGCTCGATCCCCAGGCGTTATGAGCGTATTATTGGTGGACGATGATCCTGCCGTCGTGGATTTTTTACGCTCGGTTTTTGAGCTTTACTCCGGCAAGCCCGTCCCCGGTGGCAAGATTTTGCCGGAGGTTCGCCTTGAAATCGTTAACGAGGGATTTTCAGCGGGAAAAAAGTGTTCCGAACTGTTGCCTGATTTGGTGATTTTGGATTTGATGTTGCCCGGCGTCAATGGATTCAAAATTTGTCAGGCCATCCACCGGGACTCGGAACTTGGGCCCTTGGTTAAAATTTTAGCTATCACCGGCTACGACACCCCGGAAAATCGCGCCTTGATTCTGGCGGCGGGCGCCCATGCGTATTTGGCCAAGCCCTTCAGGATCAATGAATTTTTTGACGAATTGGAAAAATTGGGAATGCTCTATGAAGGGAAAGATTCGTAATGACGGGATGACGCAGAAGCGCTTTAGCGCCTTGGCGCCAAAGCGCTTCTGCGTCAGAGGATTTCTATATTTTCACTTAACCGCTCAACTGCTTAACTGCTCAACCGCTTTTCTTTCCGCGGCGCCTGATGCGCCCGGCAATTTGCGTTTTCAATCCGGGGTTTACGATCATGCGGCCTTGCTTCTTTGGGACCCCAGCACGGCTACGGTCGCCGCCGCTTTTGGGGTCTATCGCACCAGCGCCCCGGCTGGATTTCCCAATGGGGTAACGTTGACTACGACTACGGCTTTTACATACTCCCTTGACGCCGGCCTTCCCAATGGAGCGACTTTTTTTTATAGAGTCACGGCTTTTGACGCGTTCGGCAACGAGAGCCCACCGTCGGTCTCAACGACGATTTGGACCCATCCGCCGGCTCCCACCGCGCCCGCGTCTTTTAACCCCGCGGTTATCACGACGGGAACGGTTTTATGGACATGGACCGCCGGCGTCGCGCCGGAGGGCGCACAGCGCGTCGTGAACGCCGAGACCGGCCTGCCGGTTAGCCCCGAACTGCCGGAGTCAGCCACTCAATATCTTGAAATAGGGTATTCGGGGGGAGATTCCGTGCCTCCCCGCAAGGTGATCGCTTATAACATCACGGGCGCGGCTTCCTCCGGGATTTTTGCCGTTTATACCTTGCCCAGCGTGCCCGGCGATGCCTCCCTTGGTTTTGTGGGCTCCAGCGTGACGGTGAATTGGCTGGCCAATGGCAATGGATCGAGCGTCACCTATTTTGCCCAGCGCTCCCCGGACGCGATTAACTGGCAAAAGATCGTCGTGACGACCCTGACTACGTTTACCGATTTTTCTTTAACCGAGGGTGTAACGGGCTATTACAGGATACGCGCTGAAAATCCGAGTCAGACCAGCTCGGATTTTAGCTCGGTGGTCATGGCGGCGACCCAGCGGGTCGCCCCCGATCCGGTCGGCGAATTAACGGGGGCGCCCGGAATTATTGAAGGGAAA
>CAYHKQ010000084.1:0-7552 GCA_964357255.1 uncultured Elusimicrobia bacterium | reverse complement strand
CTGTTTAGGGTGTTAAAACCCTTGGCCGCCCAGCTTTTTTTTTATGGGTGTTGCCTGGGGGGCGCCCCTGGGGGGCCCCCCGGATCCGGTCGGCGATTTAACGGGGACGCCGGGAATTCTTGAAGGCAAAATTACGTTGCGCTGGACAGCCGTGGGCGACAACGGTATCGAGGGCGACTTGACCAGCCCTGCGGAATTTCGCGTTGACTGGAGCACTGACGCCGCGACGGAGTTTGTCCTCGGTCCCGACAATAAGCTGATTTTATCCACGCAAGCCGCGGCCGGTTCCCTTCAAGAATTGGCGGTTTCCAAATTGACGCCCGGGGCGACTTATTATTTCGCCGTGTTCACCATGGACAACGACGGGAACTGGTCTTCAATTTCCAATATCGCCTCGGCCTGGGCCCAATGGGACGTAACCGCGCCGTCAAAAATTTCCGATTTGGCGGTTGTCGAAGCAAGCGCCACTTCGGTCTTTCTTCGCTGGGCCAATCCCGGGGATGACGCCGCCAAAGGCGCGCTCAACGGCCTCTTTCGCGTGGGTTATTCAAGCCGGCCGATGGCGTCCTTGGCTGATTTTAACGCCAATGCCAACGTCATTGACGTCGCGACCTCGGCGAGCGTGGGATCGCGCCAGGAAATTCTTTTGGAAAATCTTATCAGCGAGAGCACGCTGTATTTCGCCGTTCAGGTTTTGGATGATCGCGGCAACGCCGGCCCTCTCTCCGGCGTGGTTAGGTTGTTTTTGGACAATGTGCCCTCGCCCGATGCCGCCTACTTTTCCGTCACGGCCAGCACAGTCGTCGACAATCTCAACCGTTTACGATGGGTTACGCCCTATTCGCCGGATCTTTCCAGCGTGGTTGTTTTAAGGAACGCCGGAGCGCCGCCGGATCGCGGCCTTTTGTACCGCAAGCGGCGCGTGGTAACGGATGGGACATTGGAGGATGGAAGTTATGTTTTGATTGTTTCCACGGTTGCGGGAAATCGCGAGGATGATTTCGATGACTTCATCGCGGGCAAGGAATTTCTCAATACGACCTATTACTATTTGATCGTGACGGGCGACAGGGAGGGCAACTATTCCGCGGGCGTAAGCGCTAAAGCGCGGCTGCGCGACAACGTGGCCCCCATGGCGCCGGGTCAGGTGGTTTCAGAGATATTGATGCCCGGGCTTGTTTCGCTGTCGTGGAGGCCTCCGCGATTAAATGTCGGCGGCGAGGCCATCGTCCACCCTGATCAACCCGAGCCGTATGAAATTGAGTCGTATGAAATTTATTATTCGATTAATCCGGGGGGTCCTTGGGATTTAGCGGCGCTGTCGCCGGCGGATTCCTTGTCCGCGGTTTTTTTTGTGACCGGTCTTGTGTATTTTCAGTTCAAGGCCGTGGACGCTTTTGGCAATCGTTCCCAGGGTAGCATGGTGTTGGACAGCGGGGGCAGGACGCTTGCTTCAAGCGAGGATCAATATTCCGTCGTGGCCATGCCGACTGAGATGTCCCGATATCTGCGTTCGGAAAATAATCCTTGGGGCCAAGCCATCGTCATTCGGGCCGCTCAAGAGACCGTGGAGCAGGCCGGGGCCGTTATTGCGGCCGTGCGGTTTTGGGCCGAGGATGCCGACACGGGCCGGGCAATTCCGGATTTTGTTTTTCCCAAACCGCAGGCCCAAATCGCGCTGTATTATCCGGTTAATAAACAAGGCTTTGTCGCGTCGTGTCAGATATGCCCTCAACCGGCGTCCGCGTCGGTGCGCTCGGACAATGCGGACAGGGAGTTGGCGCTTTACTGGAACAATGGCGCCGGCAAGATCAAGATTTATGGCACGGTGGATAAGTCCAATCAACTCATTATTGCGAATTCCGCGAGCCTGGGGACGTACTCCGTGCAAAGGCTTATGCGCGAAGCCGGTTTTGACTTTGACGTTTCCCGCGTGGCGCCGCGAATTATTACTCCAAATAGCGACGGCTTAAACGATGTGGTGATTTTCCGCTACGACAATCCAAAGGATTCCGATGTCACGGGCAAGATTTTTGATATGTCCGGCGGGCTTGTGGCCGGCATGGAGCAGGGTCCTATTGATAACAGCCGGCAATGGAACGGCAGGGATTCCAACGGTAATCCGGCCGGCGGCGGGGTTTATCTTTATCAACTCGGCGCCGAGGGCCGGACATTTACGGGAACGATTCTGGTGGCGAGGTAGATGAGGTGGAACAGGTGAATGACGGGGATGAGACGCGATCGTTATTTACATTATTCGTATCTACATTCACCTTATTCATCTTATTCTTCACCTCTTTCTTTGCTCAAGCCGCTTCCCTTCAGGGTCAGGGTTATGGCGCGCGGCAGGCTGGGCTGGGTTTGGCCGTTGTTGCGGCAGGGGCCGGCAATGTCTATGGAATTTATTACAACCCGGCGCAATTGGGGTTCGCTCCGGGCGCCGAAGCCTCGATGGATTACGCCCGGCTTTGGATGGGGCTTTCCGATCAATCCAATTTGGAGCAGTCCTATGTGGGATTTGTGTATCCGTGGCAAGCCCCGGGTGGTTTGCGCCGCGCGTTTGGGATAGCCCGTTCGGAATTTGACTTGAATTCCCCTGTTAATGGACGCGGGATGAGATTATTTGGGGAGGAGGTTTGGTATGGGTCCTACGCAACCGTACTATCGAACTCCTTGTTGAGGGGGCGACTGTCCGTGGGCTCTACGATCAAGTTTATTACGCGCACTTTTGGGGATATCGCCGACAACGCGAACGCGCTGGACAATCAGGGCGCGGTCACCGGCCGGCAAGACCCCGTTTTAATCCGGGGAGCGCTTAGCAAAAAGGCCTGGAGTTACGATGTCGGTGCTAACTGGCGTCATCGCGCAGGGGTGGCGTTCGGCGTTTCGGTTCAAGACGTTGGCGAGCCTGATTTGGCCTTGGGGCCGCAGAGAGATCCTTTGTCTAGGGCTATCCATTTTGGCGCCGGCTGGTCGGCCAGTCCCTTTATGGTTTTTGCGGCTGAAATGGAACTCAAAAAAAGGCTTGCCGGATTTCAGGATCAGCGCTGGGCTCTTGGCGCCGAGCGGCTCATACCGAGCGCGCGTTTTGGAGATTTTGGCCTGCGCGGTTCATTGGGAGCCGGAAATCGTTTTTTTAAGTCTTTCTCGCTCGGCGCCACTTGGAGGTCCAATGCGGTGAGTTTGGATTACGCCTACCAGGCATCCATGGGCGAGGCGCGGCCTTTTGGCGCGAGCCATCGTTTTACCCTGAGCGTTCGCTTTGGGCAGGATCTTCCCGAGGAGGAAATTTCCCGGCTTTATCGCGACGAGCGCGCGGCTCGCCTTCGCGCCCAGGGGGAGCTCGATCAGGCGCTTGAGGATTTGCGGCTGATGCTCGCGGCTCATCCGGGAGAGCCCGTGTTCGCGTCTACCGCGCCGCTGTATGCGCCGGAGCCGGTGAAGGTGGCGCCGCCCATCGTTAGAATAGTCGTTAAAGATTCGCGGGAGGACGAGTTCGGGCCGGCATGGGCGCTGTATCTCGAGCGCAAAACATCCGGCGCTTCCAGGGCCGAACTCGCCGGGATTTTAGACAAATTGCTCGATGTCTATGCGAATCGGTCCCAGGTTAAAAAGGAGTGGGCTCAAATCAGAGCTGAAATCGAGGCGGACCGGCAGGACTACGAGCGCGTGTTCTCCGCGTATCGGCGCCTCGTCGCGGCGCGGGCCGATGTTTCGTTGCTGGAACAGACCTTGCTTAGAATTGAAAAAAGGTTCCAGGGGAGCGGGGTTGACCTCGGGGAGGTTGAACGGGAATTAAATCGTCTGCGGATGAGACAATGAGGGCTCGCGCAAAGCAACTCTCTCATCAGGGAAAGTTCCCCGAATTTCTTTAGCAGCCAATCGAAGTGGCCAAGGAAGGCCGCTCGTGGTGAGCTTGTCGAACCATGAGCAAAACGCGAACTTCGCCTTGGCTCATCCTTCGACAAGCTCAGGATGAGCGGTGTAACTTCAAATGGCTAAAGAAATTCAGTTCCCCTGGTTACAATAAAAGTGAAAAAGTGTAACTACTCAGGTTCCCCTTCCCCGTCATTCCGGCGAAAGCCGGAATCCAGGCCTTCTTTGGATTTGCCTTCACTGGATACCGGCTTTCGCCGGTATGACGAATCCAAGGGGACCTGGGTAGTTACGAAAAAGTCATTGAAAAGATGACTTTTAGGGAGCAAACTTGAATTAGCCTTGAATGTATGCAATTAACAACAAAGGTCATAATGCTGGTCGCAATAGCGGTGGGGGCGCAAGGGGGAGCGGTGGCTGGATTCTTTTATCTCGAGGCTCGCCGTCATGACGCAGTCCGCCGCTCAGGGCGTTTGCGCGCTGATTTGGAGCGAACGCGCGATTTTAGCCTAGCGCTGGAGGAGGCGACGGGCCAAGCCGGCGCCGCCGCGGTCATGGCCAAGACAGCCTCGCTCGCGGCTATTTACGAGCGGCAAAAGTCAAGGGGAACGTTTTTTGATGAGATCGAGTACGACCCCGGCTTGAGGTTTTTGCGTTTTGACTATCAGGCTTATCTTGAAGCGCTTGAATCATTGGCCGGCCAGCGTAGTCCCGGTTTGCGGCGCGGGAGCCCGGCCGGCTTTTTGGCGGATTTAAGGCTTGCCATGTCAAAGCTTAAGAATGGCTTGAGCGGGTTGTCCGAGCGCCTGTCTCAAGGCAGGGTCCGGCGGGAAGAATCGGATGCGCGGCAAATCGCCTTGGCCGAGCGGCTGATAAATTCGGCCTTGGCCGGTCTTTCGGCATTCGTCATTTTTTTAGCCGTGATTTGGCTAAGGGATTTGAAGCGCGCCTTTGCTTTGGTGGAAGAGGCGCTTGGCAGGCTCGGGCGCGGGGAGATTCCGGATGATCGCGTTTTTTCTCGCAAGGATGAAATGGGCCGGGTTTTAGCCGCGATCGCTCATGTGGCGAAAACATCGCGCTCCATGCAGAGCGCCATGATGCATTGGGACCGCTTGGCTGTCATGGGGCAGTTGGCCGGAGGCGTGGCGCATGAAATCAATAATCCCTTGGTCGGGGTTTTGGGCCAGGCCGATTTATTGCGCTCGCGTCTTAACGCGAATCATCCCGCCCGGCTCCATGTGGACAAGATCGTCGAAGCGGCCCAGCGTTGCCGCAAAATTGTCAGGAATCTTCTGGATTTTGCCCGGCCGCGCGAGGCGGAATTTGCCGAGGCGTCATTGGCCGGCATTATTGATTCGGTGCTCGATATGACGGGTTCGGATTTTGAGAAGGCCGGCATTCGGGTTGAGCGCAGTCTTGCGGAGGATTTGCCGGCCCTGGTTTGTCGTAGCGCGGATTTGGCCGAGGTGTTTTTAAATCTTTTCGTCAACGCCAGGGACGCGATGCCTCATGGCGGCATCCTTTATATTAGAGCCTTTGAGGAACAGGCTCATTTGCGCGTTGAAATCGAAGACACGGGCGCTGGAATTTTGCCGGAGGATTTAGGGCATCTTTTTGAGACGTTTTTTACGACCAAAGAGTTCGGTAAAGGCACGGGCCTGGGCCTGGCCGTGTCTTTTGGCATTGTTCACAACCATGGGGGCCGGATTAAGGCCGAGAGCGAGGGCTTGGGCAAGGGCGCGAAATTTACGATTGTTTTGCCCATTAAAAGAGATTAGCGGTGGAAAGAGAACTACAAGAGGAACTTTTAGACTACGCGCGGCGGCGTTATCATAGCGAGAAACGTTCGCTGATGGACCTTTTAGACCTCAAGGAAAAGGAGGTTGGGGAGTTGCGCGCCGGTGCGGGTTTGATTGAAGAGAAGCTTCGGAATATCCAGATGACGCTCGATAATGAGCGGGCCCAGAGTATGGTGGAACTTAGCGCTCGCGCCGAAGAACTCAAGAGTTTCGAGACGGGAATGCGTCGCGAGCAGGATGCGTATAAGAGGGAAATAGCGCTTCGGGATTCCGTAATCGCCAAGCTCAATGACGAGGCCGCGGAGTTTCGACTCGAGATTAAGAAGATTCTTGAGGAAAACCGTCACAACGTGACGGCGCTTAATCATGAGATATGGCAAAAAACGCAGGAGATCGAGTCCGCGCGTGAGCGCGAACGCGAATTGGAATCTAAAATTTTGGCCGTTGAAACATCGGCCAAGGAAAGCGCGGGCAAGCTGGGCAACCGGATTTTAGAACTCGAGGAGTTTTTGCGCCAGGAGAAGGAGGCCAGGTTTAAGGTCCAGGAAAGTTCCAAGAACGCGATGGCGGCCGGCACCGCGGCCTTGATCGAAGAGCGTTCCAAGGTGGAGATTTTTCAAAGCCGCTCGGCCGAGTTGAGCAGGGAACTGGCCCGGGCCCAGGAAGAGAAAAAAAAGATTTTAGACCACTGGGAGCGCGAGAGGAAGAAGTGGGAGGAGTTGTGGGAACGCGAGAGAAAAGTGTGGGAGAACCAGCGCCTTGGCATGGCCGAGTGGGAAACCCGGCATGTCAAGGAAAAAGCCCAATGGGAAAATTTCATTCGCGATAAGGAGGAAAAAGAAATTCGTTTGACGCGCGTGTTTTCTAATTTTTTAGGCGAGATGGGCCGCTGGGTGGGCCCGGCCAAAGCCCCCAAGCCGGGGGACATGTTCTCTGGGGACACGACACTTAATTCAGCTGAATTAAGTGTCGTGTCCCCAGAGAACCAAAAGAGGCGTAAATTAAAAATTGCAGGCGCCGTCGCGCTCCTCGCGGCCGCATTGGGCGTTTTTTTTGGCGCGCGTCATTGGCGCTTGGCCGCCAGGCCCGTGTTATTTGAGGAAATTTCTTCCTGGGATTTAACCGCCGCCACTCCATCGGGCCTTGCATGGGAAAAGGCTAACGGGGAAAAGGCGGATAAGACCGAGGGGGAAAAATTTTGGCTTTGGCTGTGCGACTGGAAGAGCGGGGAAATTTTTAAGTTTTCCGGCGATGATCCAACCCGCGTCGTCAAACGCCTTGCCTCGCCATCGCCTTTTTTTCATCCTAACTCCTTGGCCGTAGATGGCGACGGAAGATTTCTTTTCACCCTGGACTCGGTGAGCCATAAAATTTCTAAACGTTTTTTGGCCGAGCCTTCCGTTGTTATCGGGGAGATTCCCACGCCGTCGGCTTCATGCCTTAATTTGGCCATGCTATCGTTATCGGGGGGGGCATCGGGGTCATCGGGGGACACAAAACTTAATTCAGCTGAATTAAGTATTGTGTCCCCCAGGTTGGTTGTTCTCGACACGGTCGGTAAAAATGTCTACGCCTACAATCCGGTCAAGTTTAAGGAAAAGCCGGTCCTCTTATTCGCCTTGCCCGCGGAAATGTCCCCGTTGAGCATCGCGGGCGCGAAAGATTCTCTTTGGGTTTTAGACGCCGCCTCCGGCCTGATTCATCGTTTTGAGCCGGATTCCAAGGGCCGGTGGAATAAGCGCCGCTCGGTCAAGGTCGTTTTGCCCGATGGCGCCAAAACCGTGGCCAATGCCTCCGCTATTTTGTTTAAAGACCCCCAAACGCTTTATTTGACCCTGGAAGGCGATCCCTCCAAGCTGATCCTGGCGAAAGCCAAA
>CAYHKQ010000083.1:0-9514 GCA_964357255.1 uncultured Elusimicrobia bacterium | reverse complement strand
CAATCTCGCCCCACCCCCATCTGCTCTTAAATCTTCCTATAAAAAAACCCTCCCCCCCCCATGGTGTGCTCATATAGACCGACTCCGGACAGTCGGGGCGGGTCCATGGCGTCCGGCGTTGGACCCACCGAGCGCCAGAGGCGCGAGCGGAGTCCCGTGTAACAAGCGCAGGGCAAGAAGCCATCACGGAAATTCACGTGCTCAAAAGCTACGGCTGGGCGACCCTGATCGAGGCCCATCCCAAAACCGGCCGCACACATCAAATCCGGCTCCATTTATGCGCTGCCGGTTGCCCCATTCTCGGCGATCCCCTCTATGGCAAAAAAATTCCTTCCCCTGCCAACCCCAATCCCCATTCAATAAAACCTTTCTCCCGTCTGATGCTTCACGCCTGGAAACTACGTTTTCTCCGAGCAGGCATTGCCCGTCCCCTGAAACTGACAGCCCATCTGCCCGAAGATTTCCTTCAAGAGTACCAAAGTCATTTGAATGAGGCCCCGCCCCTTTGATACAATAACGAATGGCTCCATATAATGGAGGGGGGGTGATTTTTGTCATCTCCGCACCCTCCGGCGTAGGTAAATCTACGCTGGCCAAGGCCATTGTTTGCCGGGACAAGAGTTTTGTGCACCCGGTGTCTTATACCACTCGAATTGCACGGCCAGGAGAAAAAGATGGCGACGACTATCGTTATGTGACGCCAAAAAAATTTGAGCGCTTGGCCAAAAGCGGGTATTTTCTCGAAAAAGCGTTCGTGCATGGAGCGCATTATGCCACACCAAAGCGGGAAGTCGAACGTAGGCTCAAAGAAGGCAAGCATGTCCTTTTTGCCATTGACGTTCAAGGCGCGCGTTCCATAGTCAGGATTTTTAAGGACCGATGTATACGCATTTTTCTTTTGCCGCCGAACCGGAACACATGGCTGGCTCGACTTCGCAAACGCCAAGAAGCGCAATGGGCCGAGCGCATGGCCCATGCCAAAATCGAATTGGCTCAAATGCCTTCATATGACTATTGCATGGTCAACGGCGAGCTCGACAAGGCTATCAATGATTTTTTTGCCATCGCACGCGCCGAAGAGCTCCGGCCCGCAAAGTTCGGCGGCGCACAATGGCTCAATGGCGATCGTCGGACTAAAAAACTAAGTTCAGCTTAAAACTGAGATAGCAGGAGGAAACGAACGTGAGTAAAAAAACGACCGTGAAAGAAATTGCCGCCGATAACAATGGTGACGTCAAAAAAGAAGAGAGGTTGCCCCTGCATGTCCTCATCCTCGACCACTGCACCGAGCGCTATCCTGTCGCGCAAATCGCCGTGGACTGGTCGCGGGTGCTCAAACAAAAACAAGAAAACCAACATCTCAGGCCGAATGAACTTCTTGATATGGCGCTCGGAGACGTTTTGGCCGGCAAGGTCAATGAAAAAACCGTTGCGCAAGAATTGGAATCTCTAAAGAAAAGAAAGGCCGATGATCAAGCCGAAGAAACCGCCTCGGAAAAATTAAAATTAAAAGACGACAGAGAAAAACTCGCTCCCGCCGCCAAGGAAAGCGCCTCTAAAAAGAAAAAAACCGAGTAACGCGAGGAAAGAAAAAAAGAGGGAGCAACCGGGGCCCGCCCCTGGCGCCTAGCGCCCTGAGGAGACAAGACTCGACGTCGGCTCTTGGAAAAAAAGGTTCGGATATGTACGCGTCTGTTTCTTTCCCCATCGGGATTTTTCCTCCGCAGAGCTTTGAGTATGCGGTGCCGATCAGGCTCAAGACGCAAGTCGAGCCCGGCTCCTGGGTTCAAGCGCAATTCGGTCGCCGCCGCATCTGGGGCTTGGCCGGAGAAATTTCATCCCACGCCGCCTATTGTGGCCGCCACAATGAAATTCTAGATGTGGCGCGCGCCGCGCCGGGACTCAACGTCTGGCTCTTGGGCATGGCGCAATTTTTAGCGTCGCAGTACGGAACCTCCTTGGCCCAAGCGGCCAAAACCATCTTATCCGCCTCTCAAGTCCTAGCGCTGAGCGCCGAGGGATCGCCAACCCAATCCATTTGGCGCACAGGACAAAGTCAAAAACCACCGGAATTAACTGATGAGCAGGCCCAGGCTCTCCGGGGCCTGCGCGAAGCGGCCCAGACCGGACGCCCTTCCTATTTATGGGGACCCACCGGCTCGGGCAAAACATTTGTGCTGCTCGGCTGGATTCAAGGGTTGCTGAGCCAGGGCCGCTCCGCGATTTACCTGGTGCCGGAAATTTCACTCACCCCGCAATTTCTGGAATTTTTCGAAAAGCACCTTCCCGAAGGAACGCCCTTCGCTCTTTGGAGTTCTTCAGTGAATCCGGCCAAAAAAAAAGCCCTCATCGGCGCGATTGCTCGCGGCGAAATCCGCTTAATTTTAGGGACTCGAAGCGCTGTTTTTCTACCTCTTAAAAATTTAGGCGCTATTATTCTAGACGAGGAACAAGACGCTTCCTTCAAACAAGAATCCCCGCCGCCCTGTTATCACGCCCGCGAAGCGGCGCTGGAGCGGATGCGTCGGGAAGGAATCGCCCTGGCGCTGGCCTCCGCGACCCCTAGTCTGGAATGTTATCACGCGATCAAAGAAGGAACAATAGCCGCGGTTCGCTTGGGCGCGCGCTATGGAGCGAGCCGGCCGGCCGGCGTGCGCATATTAGCGCTGGACCACCGGCCCCACAGCCAAGAGGAAGAGCTGCTTCGTAAAGTCCGTGAAACAGCCGAGTCCGGCCACCATTGCATCATCTACCTTAACCGTCGCGGATTCAGCCGCACGCTCGTCTGCCAGGTTTGCCGAAAATCCATTCTCTGCGGCCAATGCGACCTGCCGCTGACCCTGCATAAAGAAACAGGGCTATCGTCTTCGACTATTCCCGCTCTCGCGCCCACGGGCTCTCGCGCTCTCTTATCCCTGCGCTGTCATCACTGCGGGACTCGGCGTAAAATTCCCCCTTCCTGCCCGGGGTGCCAAGCGCCTTCGGCCAAACTTACGGCCACAGGGATCGGAACTCAGCAAATCGCCGAAACCTTTCAAAAGGCTCTGGGCCTGCCCGTGCTGCGCTTAGACCGCGACACTTCCAAAAATTCCCAATCAATCTACTCCGATTTTAAGTCGGGCCAAGCCAAGGTCTTAGTCGGCACCAAGCTCGTGGCCAAGGGCTGGCATTTCCCCAAGGTCACGCTGGCCGCGGTCTTAAACGCGGACACGGAGCTAACCCTGCCGGACTTTCGCTCTTGCGAACGCGCCTTTCAAACGTTATGGCAGGTGGCCGGCCGTAGCGGGCGGGGCGCCGACCCGGGCGAGATCTGGATTTGGACATCCAATCCCATGCATTACATTTTTGAAAGCCTCCGGCTCAATGACCTTGACCTGTTCTACCGCCAAGAGCTCGCCATTCGCCGCCTGATGCGCCTGCCCCCTTTTATCCGCTTGCTTCTTGTTGAACTCAAAGGTAAGAACCGGGCCGGCGTGGACGAGGCGGCGCGTCGGCTAGTGGAGGTTTGGCAAGCCGCTCCGGAACACGCTTCGATAGAGGCATCGGGGGCAGTGCCGGGATATTTTCAAAAAATCCGCAATCTCTGGCGTTTCCAAGTCGTCCTTCGCACGGACGATGCCACAACGCCGTTTCCCTGGCCGGCCATCGGCCAAGCTCTCAAACAGTCTCGCCTAACGGGCGTTACCATGCGCCTTCACCCTGACCCCCATAATCTTTTTTAAGTAAAATTCTAAGGCAATGGCGAGTTATGAATATTGAGCGTTTATTAACTCATTGTCAACTCTATGACCGTACTTAGAATCACTAAATACCCGGAAAAGGTTCTGTCCGCCAAGTCTAAAAAAATCGAAGGTTGGTCTAGAGAACTCACCGAACTTGTTGAGAACATGTTTGAAACGATGTATGCCGTAGGCGGGGTGGGATTGGCCGCTAATCAAGTGGGAATTCCCATTCGCCTTGCCGTCATTGACGTGCGGCCCAACAATCGTCCTAAAAAAATCGTATTGATAAATCCAAAAATCACCAAAAGCGACGGCAAGGCGGAAGAGCCCGAAGGATGCCTGTCCCTGCCTGGGCTTTACAAACGCCTTAACCGTTGGGCCAAGGCAACGGCGCTCACCTACAACCACAAAGGCGTCCCCTGGGAAATCCGCGGCACAGGGCTTCTCGCCCGGGCTTTACAGCACGAAATTGACCACTTAGACGGCAAGGTCTTCATCGAGCGATTGCCTCTGATGCAAAAAATTCAAGTCCAAAAAGAAGTCAGGCGGTATCAAGCTATATGGGAAGCCTCGGTGACCCGCCAAGTCAATACATAAAAAAACGGTTAAGCAAATGAGCGTGGTAATGCGTTTCCCCGATTCACCGAGCCGCTTTTTTTGAGTGCGAATCCTCTTCTTCGGCACCCCGGCTCTGGCGGCCGGATATCTTCGAACGTTGCTGGAGTCCGCTCGCCACGACATCGCAGGGGTCGTCACGCGGCCCGACGCGCCCCAGGGTCGGGGACAGAAATTTGGCCCCTCGGCCGTTAAAGCCCTGGCCGCGCAATACCGCCTTGGACCTGTTTTCACGCCGACGCATCCGCGTGACGCGGATTTTTCCGGCGCATTATCAGACCTAAGAGCCGACATCGCCGTGGTGGTGGCCTACGGAAAAATTCTTCCGGAAACGATTTTATCGGCAACGCGGACCGGTTTTATCAATGTCCATTTCTCCCTGTTGCCCAAGTTGCGCGGCCCCAGCCCTGCGGAATACGCCATCCTCGAAGGTCACGCGGACACGGGGGTCAGCCTTTTCTGGATTGATCAGGGCATGGACACCGGCCCCCTATTGGCCCAGCAATCCCTGCCCATTAGTCCCAAAGAAACGGCTCCGGAACTTTTGCAACGCTTGGAGCGCCTGGGCCAAAACCTGCTTCTAAAGAGCCTCGATCGCGTTGCCCAGGGCACGGCCCCCAAGATTCCTCAAAACCACACCCTGGCCAGTTACAGTAAAATCATCAAAAAAGAAGACGGCCTCATCGAATGGTCCGAACCTGCGATAAAAATCGAATGCAAAATTCGAGCCTATGCCGCTTGGCCAAAATGCTGGAGCACGATTAATGGGGATCGGCTTCAAATCCTCAAAGCCTCCGCAGGGCCGGATCAAAACGGGACAAGGGAGATTGGACAGGTCCTCAACGCTGAGGCCGCAAAGGGTTTTTTCGTAAAATGCGGCATCGGCGAGATCCTAGTAGAAACCGTTTGCCCCGAGGGAGGCCGGCCCATGCCGGCCTCAGCTTGGCTGGCCGGACGCCGCAACGCAGGAAACATTCTTCGATTAGGAACGTAAAATTATGCGGGGCAAAATTTTCGAGATTCAGGATTGGGGATTCGCGCAACATGCGGACCCCGAACAACGCGCCCTGAGTCCCGGTCTGAGCGAAACGAAGAAATAGAATGGGCAATTTAATTAAAAAACTCGGTCTTTTTGCGCTTGAGCTGATTATCGTTTTGGCGGTCAGCTACGGTTCCTTCGAATGGATGATGCACAGCATTGTCCACGCCCGAAAAGAAGTGACGGTGCCGAGCCTTGTGGGTAAAAATCTGCGCCAAGCGCTCGATATTCTTTCGCGCGAAGGCCTGGCCTTGGCTAAAGAATCCGACGAATTTAACCCCAATGTTCCAGCCGGCTCCATTGTCAAACAATATCCTCTGCCAAACACCAAGGTGCGCGAAGGGAAAATCGTGCGGGCGGCGCTGTCCGTCGGCAACGAAAAAATATCGGTTCCGGAGCTGACCGGCTTGCCGTTGAGAAAAGCTGAAATTGAAATCCGCGCCGTTCAAATGGCCTTGGGCGAAACAAACGAAATCTACTCCCTCAAACAACCCAAGGGTTACGTGATTGACCAGGATCCAAAACCCCTCGCGCTGACCGACAAGGGCGGCCTGGTCAATGTCATGATCAGCCTGGGCGAACCCCCCGGCGACAAACTCATCGTGCCCGATTTCAAAAACAACGATCAGGACGCGGCCTCGGCATGGGCAAAAGAAAACGCCATCCCGGTAAAAGTGCTGGAAAGCTGGGATCCGGCGGCTAAACGCGACCGCTCGGTCGCCGCCCAAAATCTCAAACCGGACACGATTTTGGACAGGGAAGATATTGAAGCGCGGCGCGTCACGCTTGAAATTACGGTAGCCCGAAGCATGAGCGAGCCTTCCCAAGGCCAACATTTTGACTATGTCGTGCCAGCGAAGCCCCTTCGGACTCGCGAAGTCATGATCAAGTCCCTCGTCAACGACGGCGAAGAGCGCGGCCTCTATCACGGCCGGGCTGGACCCGGCGAAAAAATACGCGCGCCGCTGGGGTCCCTCGCAAACCAATCCCGATTACGCATTCGAATCTACCTCGACGGCGTTTTTATGGAAGAAAGAAGCCTGCCGTGAAAAAAAATTCCCATTTAAATCCCGAATCGCGAATCCAGAATCCCGGCTCCGCGAACCCCCCTCACATCATCCTCGCGGCCAGCATCCTGGGCGCCGATCCCCTGAATATTGAGCGCGATCTGGTCCGATGTGAAACAACCAAGGAAGTGGAATGGGTCCAGGTTGACACGATTGACGGACATTTTGCCCCCAACATTTCTTTCGGTCCCGATGTTGTGGGGCACATCCGAAAGCGCAGTTCTTTGTTTATAGACGTCCATTTGATGTGTGAACGGCCGCTTGGTCTGATCCGGCCATTTGCCGAAAACGGGGCTGATTTAATCACCGTTCACCTGGAAGCCAAGGATGCGGCCTACAAAGGATTGCGTCTTATCCGATCCTTGGGCAAAAAGGCAGGGCTGGCGCTCAAGCCCAAAACTCCCCTGGCCCGCGCCCTGCCCCTATTGCCGCTGGTTGACCTCTTGCTCATCATGACCGTGGAGCCGGGTTTTGCCGGACAAAAATTCATCAACGCCTGCCTAGACAAAGTGCGCCAAGCCCGCGAGATCATCGAGCGTCAACGGTTGCAAATTCCATGGATTGAAGTTGATGGGGGAATCAACGAAACCACCATACCCCAAGTCGTGCGCGCCGGCGCCAATGTTCTAGTCTGCGGTAGCTCGATGTTCCGGGAAACTCCCGCCATTTGCGTCCCGCGGCTAAGACAAGCCGTGGCATCCGCCAATAACGTATAATGATCCTATGGTAGCTATCAGATTTTTTCGCGTCGGCAAGCCCCATGTCCCCCATTTCCGTCTCGTGGCCATTGATTCGAGAAAAGGGCCAAGGACGCCCCCTCTTGAGGTGCTGGCCGCCTACAATCCCAAAGCGAAAGACGGTGAAAAAATTAAAAATTTCAAACAAGAACGCGTGGATCATTGGATTAAATGCGGGGCCCAAATCTCCGAAGGGGCCCGGCGCTTGCTCAAAAAAGAAAAAGCCATCGCTTAAGCCCGCCCCCATTCGCTTCGAACTGATCACCCTGTTTCCTGAAACCTTTGAAGGTTTTTTAGGCGCGAGTCTAATAGCCAAAGCCATCAAGAAAGGACTGCTCGCAGTCCACTCTCACAACCCCCGAGACTTCGCCCCCGGCGGCCAGGTGGATGACCGGCCTTATGGGGGAGGGCCGGGAATGGTGTTAATGCCTGAACCGATTCGCCAAACCCTGCGCTATATCACTCAAAACTGCGTAAATCCTAAACATCCCAAGCCGGCCGCCTACATTCTCTCTCCCCGAGGAGAACGCCTAACTCCCCGATTGGCGCAAAGGCTGGCCCGAGAAGAGCGACTCATTCTTCTGGCCGGCCATTACGAAGGCATTGACGAAAGAGTGCGACCGTATTTCGACGGTGAGATTTCCATCGGCGATTATGTAACCATGGGCGGGGAAACGCCGGCCATGGTAATTTTAGAAACCGTTTCCCGTTATGTGCCCGGCGTAATCCATGACCCCGGCTCGACGCGCGAGGAATCCTTTTCAATACGCCGCGAATCCTCCCGGCTTCTAGAATGGCCCCAATTCACGCGGCCTGCGTCCTGGAGAAGCCAACGCGTCCCCCGGGCGCTCTTAAGCGGCAATCACGCCAAAATTAAGGCTTGGCGCGTGTCTCAGGCGCTGGAAAAAACGAGGCAGGCGCGCCGGGATTTGATAAAATAACGTTATGCGAGAGTTTAAAGACTCAAAAATCGGCGACACGGTGCGCGTCCTGTTTAAAACCGTGGAAGAGGGCTCCGAACGCGTGCAAACATTTGAAGGCACTCTTATGAAAATGCGAGGCTCCGGCCCAGGCCACACAATCACCGTGCGTAAAATTTCCTTTGGCGTTGGCGTTGAACGCATCTTCCCAACCGCGAGCCCCAGATTCGCGGGAATTTCCATGGTCAGACGAGGCAAGGTTCGCCGGGCAAAACTTTATTATCTGCGAAATCTCACGGGAAAATCCCATCGCGTGGCTCACGAAAAAGTCCGCGCGCCGAAAGCGGCGGCCTCGGTCACGATTGTCGAGAAGTCCGTCCAAAACACCGGCGCCGAAACTCCCAGCCAGCCCGTTTCCGCTACACCCTAACATTAAATTGTCCCTCACCCGCCTTCAACAAGGCCAAGCAGGCGAACAACTCGCAGAGCGCTACTTCTCCCAAAAGCCAGGCTGGCGTATTATTGAAAAAAATTGGCGTTGCCCCCTGGGAGAGATTGACTTAATTGCCGGCGACCCGTCCGGCTATATCGTTGTGATTGAAGTCAAATCGCGGCGCACAGATTTTCTTAGCGGTTGGGAATCAGTGGACAAGGCCAAACAAAAAAAACTTTGGCAACTGGCCCACATTTATCTTCGCGCCAAGGGCCTCCCCCTAGAAACCTCCGTGCGCTTTGACGCCGCTATCGTTGACCTGAGCCGCCAGACCGTCGAGCACGAAAGCGAAGCCTTCGTGCCGGAAAGGGAAATCTAGAAAGATCAGCCGCTTCTTTATTTAACGAGCGTATTCCCCTGCTTCTTCGGGGGATCATTGGGAGGCCGGATGGCTGGTTTGGGACTGCCCTTGTACTTTGGGGTCAATTCTTTATTAATCCCGGCCCACTTAGGATCTTCGTCCACGCTTGAAACGATAGCGCTGATTGGGCACTCCGGCAGGCAAACGCCGCAGTCAATGCACACATCAGGGTCAATAATCATGAAGGTCTCGCTATTGTATTCTGCTGAATGAATGCACTCCACCGGACAAACAGACTGACAGGTGGCGTAGCGCTCCCCCACGCATTTCTCCGTAATCACATAAGGCATATCAAAAACCTCCTATCAAAAACTAAAACTATTTTACAATTCCCCAAGCAACGGATCAATTCCCCCGGGTGCGTTACCTCCATCTCGGCACTTTTTCTCTAATTTTATAAAGGACAAGGTAAATCGATGTTAGATTGGCTACAAAGGTGAAAGGTTTGCCATCTGATGCCGGGGCGGCGGCGCTGGAAAAATAACATCAAGCATTGGGTATCGTAGACCTGAATAACGGCTATGAATAGGCATTTTCTCCTCGATAAACTGACCATTCCA
>CAYHKQ010000082.1:0-9763 GCA_964357255.1 uncultured Elusimicrobia bacterium | reverse complement strand
CACAACCTGTAGGAGGGACTTTTATTGGCCTCTAGATGATTATCAGGAGGTCTGACCCTCCACAAAGAAACCAAGGCGAATTAGGCTTTTCTTAAAATAGCGCGGGCCGGAGATCCCTCGGCTCCCATCACGCGAAGCGGCAAGCAACACAGTTCATAGTTTCCCTGCTTGATATCCGCCAAGTCCAATCCTTCCACCAGGACTATGCCCGCGCCCAATAAGGTCCGATGAACCGCGGGTTGCGGGGAGCCGAACTGCTCAATCGAAAGGTAATCAATCCCCACCAGCTTGACGCCGCCCTTGACTAAAGCTTGGGCCGCCTCAAGCGCCAGGGCCGTAAAATCAGCCGCAAAACGGGCGCGGCGCATAAGACGGCGCTCGGAATTATCAGTTCTGAATAAAAGGCGATCCGGCAAATTCTTCAAGGGCAAATCCGAAGAACGGATCAAGGAGGCGCGGCGCACCTGCAATACCCTGCAGGGTCCGGCCAGGCTTTCTAAGGGCAACCGATCCACCGTGGCGCCGCTCGGCAAAAAATGAAGAGGCGCGTCAATGTGAGTGCCGGAGTGGGAGCCCAGGCTCAAAACGGAAAAATTGGATCGGTGCGTGGGGCCGATTCGCTTGACCCAACGAAGCCGGAACCGTGGGTCCCCCCGGTAAACCGGCGTTCGATGGCTCAAGGGGGCCGAAATATCAATCCATTTTCCCATGAAAAGATTATACTTGGTAAAATTATTCCTAATTGCTTTGCCTTATTGGCGTCTTTGGCCCTTTTGGCCTCAGTGGCCTTTTCCAAATTGGGGGTGTAGGCTAATGGTTAAACCGGCGGTCTCCAAAACCGCATTTGAGGGTTCGACTCCTTCCACCCCCGCAAAACGCTTCCGGAGCGTTTTACCGCCAATCCTTTGCTAAAATATTTCCCTGATGATAAATCCTATTCAATTCGCCCAAGACGCTTATGGGGAGCTCAGAAAAGTCACATGGATTCCCCGCCAGCAGATGATCGCTTCCACAATAATCGTGGGAATTCTAGTCGTGCTGGTTTCCCTTTATATATCGGCCGCGGATTTTTTGGTGGCTCAATTTTTCGGAATTTTTATTAGAATATAGGCACTGCTCAGGCACAAAGGCAAAGGCATAAAGTGAATTTAATGCAAATTCGTATGCTATGCGCCTGCGTGCCTGCTTGAGTTACAAAGAAGAATAACCTTGACAAACATTATAGAACGAGCCTGGTACGTTGTTCATACGATCACCGGACACGAGGAACGCGTTAAAGGTTCCATCTTAAAGGCCCGGGAAAGCACGGCCTTGGCCGAACGCATCGGGCAGGTGCTCGTTCCCACCGAAGACGTCGTTCAAATCCAAAAGAATAAAAAGGTCATACGAAAACGCAAATTCTTCCCAGGCTATGTTTTAATTGAAATGATTGTGGACAACGAAACCTACTGGTTCATCCGCAATATCAGGGGCGTCAACGGATTTTTAGGCGGCACCAAACCGGTGCCGTTGCCCGAAACGGAAATCAAGGGAATCTTAGAGCTCACGGAGTCAAGCGAGGGCTCCAAGCCGCGGCCCGCCATCACGTTCGACAGGGGTGAATCCGTCCGCATCAACGAAGGCCCCTTCAAACACTTCGTCGGCGTGGTCGAAGAGGTCAATGAAGAACGGGCCAAATTAAAAGCGATGGTCACAATTTTCGGCCGGGCCACTCCCGTTGAGCTCGATTTTTTGCAGGTGGAAAAAATATGAAAATTTTGCCGCGCAAAATTTTTCAGCTCAAATGGCTCAAAGCGAGGTACCCCTAATGCCGCCGCCTAAGAAAAAAATCAAAACCGTCATTAAACTCCAAGTCCCGGCCGGTCAAGCCAATCCTGCGCCCCCGATCGGTCCGGCGCTCGGCCAGCACGGCGTCAACATTATGGATTTCTGTAAACAATTCAACGATCGGACCAAGAGCAATGATCCCGGCATGATCATCCCCGCGGTCATCACGATTTTTGAGGACCGGAGCTTTGTCTTTATTACAAAAATGCCTCCGGTGTCCGCCCTTTTGAAAAAAGCCGCGCAAATCGCCGTGGCCAGCGGCTCGGCCGGCAAAACCAAGGTCGGAAAAATCACGCGGGCTCAAGCTGAAGAATTGGCAAGAAATAAAATGCCGGATTTAAACGCTGACAGCCTGGAAGCGGCTGTGCGGATGGTTGAAGGAACGGCCCGCTCCATGGGTATTGAGGTGGTTTCATAATGACGAGAACTCTCACGAAACGTCAAAAGGCGTCCCAGGGGCTCGTGGACCCTGAAAAGTTCTACACTCTGGTTGAAGCGGCCGAATTGATTAAAAAAGGCGCCACGGCAAAATTTGATGAAACCGTTGAAATGCACCTTAAGCTCGGCATCAACCCAAAACAAAATGACCAACAAGTTCGCGGCACCACCGTGCTTCCCCATGGCGTCGGAAAATCCAAAAAAGTCGCGGTCGTCGCCAAGGGCGAAAAAGTAAAAGAAGCGCAAGCGGCCGGCGCGGACTACTCAGGCGAAGCCGACTTGATTGAAAAAATCGCCAAGGGTTGGATGGATTTTGATGTTCTGGTCGCTACCCCGGATATGATGAAAGATTTAACCAAACTGGGTAAAACTCTCGGGCCCAAAGGCCTGATGCCCAACCCTAAGACCGGAACCGTAACCTTTGATTTGACCAGGGCGATTAAAGAAATTAAGGGCGGCCGGATTGAATTTCGCGCCGATGCAACAAGCATTGTCCACGCCGCCATCGGGAAGGTTTCTTTTGACCGGCAAAAGCTGACAGAAAATGCGCAGGCCCTTATTGACGCGGTGCTTCGGGCCAAACCGAGCACGGTCAAGGGCGTGTATCTGCGCTCAGTGACCCTATGTTCCACCATGGGGCCGGGCATCGCCGTGCGGCCAAACATAGCCGCTGAAAAAGAATAGGCCTGTCCAACAAGAAGACAAGGAGAAAAGTCATGGAAGGAAAAATTATTCTACCCCAATTTGGAAATATGGAATGGAATATTCTATGGGGAGTTTTAGCGAGCGCCGCGATTGCCATCGCCTATGGACTTTATGTCGTGCGCCGGGTTTTAAACGTTACCGTAACTCACGTTAAAATGCTCGAAGTGGCGCGCGCCATTGAAGAAGGCGCTTACGCCTACCTCAACCGCCAAGTCAAAACCATGAGCATTTTTGTGATAGCCGTGGCTATTTTGCTCTATTGCGTCTACCTTCCCCTTTATGGCCCCAGCCTGGCCTGGGGCGTTTCCCTGGCCTTCTTAATGGGCGTTATCGCGTCCTACGGAGCCGGAGCGCTCGGCATGTGGCTCGCAGTCAAAGGTAATGTCCGCGCCGCGTTCGCGGCCTTGACCAGCTTTAAAGGCGCTTTGGAAATGGCTTTTGAAGCCGGCACCGTGGCGGGCATGTTCACGGTGGGCTTTGGTCTTCTCGGAGCCACCGTTATCTTCATGATTTTTAAAGAAAACGCCATGAAAGTCCTGGTCGGATTCGGATTTGGCGGCGCCTTGGCTGCGCTTTTTATGAGAATGGGCGGCGGCATTTACACTAAGGCCGCGGATGTCGGAGCTGACTTAGTCGGCAAAATCGAGGTAGGCATACCCGAAGACGACCCGAGAAACGCCGCGACCATTGCGGATAACGTGGGCGACAACGTGGGCGACTGCGCCGGCATGGTGGCCGATGTATTCGAATCTTACGAAGTCACCCTGGTCGCCGCCATTATTTTGGCGGCAGGTTGCCTGATGGACAAATCCTTTCTATCCTACTATGGAAGCGATGCCCAAGCCTTCGCATTGAAACTGATTCTTTTCCCCCTCTTAATCCGCGCCCTCGGAGTCTTCACCAGCATCCTGGGAACTTGGTCCGTTCGCACCAAAAGCGAAGGATTGAGCGACCCCATGAAGCCGATCACGCGCGGCTATCTTGTGAGCTCTCTAACCTCGATCGTTGGATTTTTCGCGATTAATTACTTTTATCTGACGGACCCTGTCACCGGCCAAGTGGACTGGCGATTCGCGCTAGCCACCACCATCGGCATCGGCCTTTCCCTCGCGACGCTTTATATGACCAATTACTTCACCCATCCGAGCGGACGCCCGGCAACCGAGACCGCCTTGTCATCCAAAACCGGCCCGGCCACCGTAATTCTGACCGGCATGGCCAGCGGCATGGAATCTTGCGTCTGGGCCGTTGTCATCATTTCCGCGACAATCCTTTCCTCGGCCTGGATTTTCTCGGGCAACCCGGCCCTTGCGGCTTACGGCGTAAGTCTGGTGGGACTTGGTCTTTTAACAACGACCGGCTTCATTTTAGCTATGGACACCTACGGTCCGATCACGGACAATGCCCACGGAATTTTTCAAATGAGCGGAATTAAAGACGAAAAGGCGGACAAGACCTTGGGGTGGATGGACGCGATTGGAAACACGACCAAGGCTCTCACTAAAGGCCTCGCCATTGCCACAGCCGTCATTGCCGCGGTGAGCCTTTTTAGATCCTTCATCGAAGAATCCCATCTCTTTGCCACCGGCATCCAGGTTAATTTGCCCGATGTTTTCGTGGGCCTCTTAATCGGCGGTTCCGTGCCGTTTTTATTCTCCTCCTTCGCCATCAAAGCGGTAGGCCGGGCGGCCTGTTTGGTGGTCGAGGAAGTCCGACGCCAGTTCAGGGAAAAACCAGGAATCATGGAATACAAAGAAAAACCGGACTACGGAAAATGCGTGGAAATCGTCACGCGGGCGGCGCAAAAAGAACTGATCGCGCCGGCGATCTTGGCCGTGTTCGCGCCCCTATTAGTGGGCTTTGGCCTGGGAGTCGGAGCGCTCGGAGGATTTCTCTGCGGCGCCATATTGACCGGTCAACTTTTGGCCGTCTACATGTGCAACGCGGGCGCCATCTGGGACAACGCCAAAAAGAAAATCGAGGATGGATTCTTGGGCGGAAAAGGAACCGACGCGCATAAGGCCGCTGTCATCGGCGACACCGTGGGCGACCCCTACAAAGACACGGCCGGACCGGCCTTAAACCCGCTGATCAAAGTCATGAATCTCGTCAGTATTATGATCGCCCCGTTCATTATTCAGGATCTCTCGGTTGGATTACGCGCGGTTTTAATTCTGCTTTCTCTAGGGGCCCTGACCCTGGCCATTATGATGAGCAAGGGAAGTTCGAGCTACAATCTCAAAGAAAGCGCGGGTCCCGACCACCACGACGGCCCCAACTCCCACAATCCGCCCGTCAAAACGTTAACCCATGTTTAAGGAGGTCTCCATGCGTCCCAAAGTCACTATCGTCGGCGCCGGCAACGTCGGCGCCACCCTCGCCGAACGCCTCAGTGGCACAGGCTTGGCCGACATCATTCTTCTGGACATCCCTGAAACCGGAACCATGCCCAAGGGCAAGGCTCTCGACATGGAACAGTCTGGTAGCGCCGTGCTAAGCGACAGTCAAATTACAGGAACCACGGATTACGCCGCCACAAAAAATTCCGACATTGCCGTCATCACCGCCGGACTCCCCCGCAAGCCCGGCATGACCCGCGAACAACTATTAGAAATCAACGCCAAAATCGTTTCCAATGTGTCCCGTCAGATCGCCCAACATTCACCTGAAACAATTATCATCGTGGTGACCAATCCTTTGGACGCAATGTGCCACGCGGCCTTAAAAGCCAGCGGATTTCCGCGAAACCGCGTTCTGGGAATGGCGGGAATTCTTGACGCATCGAGAATGGAGCGGCTTATGGCGCGCAAATTCAATGTTTCGATTGAAAATGTTTTTGCCTGCGTTTTAGGAACTCACGGCGAAACCATGGTCCCCGTGCCTTCTTATTCCACAGTTTTCGGCGTGCCTCTAAACAAACTACTCTCTAGCGCCGAGATCCAGGACATTGTCGGCAAAAGCGTTCAGGGCGGGGCTGAGATTGTTGAACTCCTTAAAACCGGCAGCGCCTTTTACGCGCCGAGCGCCAGCATTCTTGAAATGATCATGGCCATCCTTAAAGACAAGAAAAAAATTCTCCCCTGCTCCGTCTATCTTCAGGGCGAATTCGGCCTCAAAGATGTTTATCTGGGAGTCCCTGCGGTGTTAGGCCGAGAAGGCATGGAGCGGGTTTTTGAAATTCCCCTCACTGCCCAGGAGCAGGAGGGCCTAAGAAAAGCCGCGGACTCGGTGTTAGATATGATCCGGCATTTAAGCGCGGCTCCCGCTCCCGCGTAGGCGGGAATCCAGGCCTTCTTCCGGACCCCGACTTTCGTCGGTAGGGCTTGCGTTTTATTCACTTCTTCCCAATAATCTCGTTAAGCGCCGCTATCACGTCCAAAGGATTGAAGGGCTTGGTGAGATACTTGTAGGCCCCCAACCCAATCCCACGGTCAATATCCTCTTTCTGGCTCCAAGCGGAAAGAACTATTATTGGAATAGCCCTGGTCTGCTCGTCTCCTTTTAAAATTTCCAAAACTTCCCAGCCGGTTTTCTTGGGAAGCCCGATATCCAAAAGAATTACGGCTGGAATCCCTGAACGGGCCTTGTCAATGGCCTCCTCTCCGTCAAACGCGCAAACAACCTCGAACCCCTCGAGCTTAAGAATTTCAGAAAGCACTTGATTGATGTTGATCTCGTCATCAACGACTAAGATATGTGAGCCCATAAAATAAATAGCGGTTGAGCGCTTAGCGGTTAAGTGATAAAAAATTTCCTTCCAACCGCCATCTTAATGCGCGTTCTTTTTGACCTCCTGAATCAGGACGCTCAAATCAAAAGGCTTGCAGACAAAACCCCTAATGCTGGCGTTATCTTTTTGAAGGTTAGTCTCATCGGGCGCCAAAATTGAAACCACTAGAATCGGAATATTGGCTGTTTTGGGATCCTTCTTGAGTTCATCGGCCAACTTCCACCCCTTAATACCAGGCAGAAGCATATCCATCAAGATCAAGTCCACTCCCTCCTTCTTTAATACTTCTAAAGCCTCTTCCCCTGAGCCCGCCTTGAGCACGAAAAACCCCTCCATCTTGAGCGTCTCAGCCACCAAGTCCGCCGTGTGCGTATCGTCCTCAACCACAAGAATCCGCTTTACTGGCATCAGTCACCTCCCTTAATTCAGCAACTCAAAATTCTCATCCGAATTCTCAACTCACAACTTTTTTAGATCCTTCCTGGGCCGCGACCGTAGCGGCGGCAGGGGCCTCATCCACGTTGCCCCTGGGAATGATAACGGTAAACTGCGCCCCTGTTTTAATATTCTCCGCCCGAATGCGTCCCCCCATCGCCTCGATCAAAGATTTTGTGATGGCCAAGCCAAGGCCGCTACCCACGGTTTTCCTGGCGACCTCGTCATTGGCTCGGGCGAAGGGATGAAACAGCTTAACCCAAAGATCTTTTGGAATTCCACTCCCCTCGTCGCGAACATTAATAGCCACCGCCTTGTCCCCGGCCAAAATGCCTTCAATAATCACCAACTTGCCTGCCGGCGTATATTTTGCGGCATTGCTTAAAAGATTAATAAAAATCTGCTTGACCTTGTCCTCGTCAACCATGGCGAATAGCGAGCCGTCCTCAAAAAAAACGGAATAATTGGGCTGATTAGGACGAACCTTCAATTCTTCGACCACCTTCTCGGCCAATATTTTAAGATCAACCCGGCTTGAATGAAGCTCGATCCGGCCCTGCTGAATGCGCTTGAGATCCAAAATTTCGTTGATCATGCGGGCCAAGCGCGCCGTTTCCGAAGAAATGGTTTCAAGATACCCTACCATCTGTTCTTTACTGAGGCGATCGTAATATTTCTGCATCAGACTCACAAAGCCGGAGATGGATGTCATGGGGGTTCTAAGTTCATGGGACGCCATGGAAATAAATCGCGTTTCCATTTCGTGAATATTTTTTAGTTGCATATTGGTTTCTAAAAGAGTTAGATTGGTGTCCTTCAAAGCCTTGGTTTTTTGATCCACGATGGCTTGCAGTTGATTTTTCGAAACCATGGTCTCGCGAAGCCGCCGCGTCATGACATTAAAGGAACGGGCCAGCATGCCCACCTCATCTTCGCTCGTTATGTCCACCCTGGCTTCAAGATTGCCTCCGGCCAACTGCCCAGTGGCCTCATTTAATGATTGCAGGGGTTTTAAAAACTTCTTCGTAAATATAATCAGCGCGATGGTAGCCGCGATCACGATGGCTCCCAAGGACACCACGATGAAATTCATGGTTCGTTGAATCTGAGCCTTGATTTTCTCCGCTGACAAGCCGACGTAAATGGCCCCCAAGCTAAACCCGGAGTCGCCGCTCGGCAACGAAAGGCTCACCCCGTCCTGCTCATAGGAACGCGGGCCCTGAATAGCCATGCCGATAATATACCGGGCATTCTCTTTATCGTATCGAATCATGGGCGTGGCGCTTTTTAAGACATCCTGGTCCCACAACGACAAAAACATCTTGCCGCCCTTTTTCGAAGATTCCGAATGTGAAAGAACCGTGCCCTCGCCGTCAATGACAATGACAATGCTCACGTCGGGGTCCTGTTGAAGCGATCGAACCACGCCTTCTAAGCCGGCGTCAAAATCTCCTTTATGCATGGACTCCAAAGCTTGCTTGGCCACTGCTTGCAAAAGAATTTTGCCGCGCCGCTCGACCAGCTCTTGAATCACCTGGCTGACATGCCGGTAAAAAACAGCCGTGACAACCGCCCCCGTCAAGCAAATAATAACGACGCTTAGCGCGATGAGCCGGCGCGCGATCATCGAGAACCGCCGCGGCCGGCCAAAACGAAGGGTCTTTGGGCCCACGACAATTTATCCATCTGTTAAAATTTAGTCTAATAAATATGAAAACTCAATAAGAACATTTTATTTTGCGAATTCAAGGAGGAAGCATGAAAATCGTCAAAACGTCGTTGATCTCTTGGAGCGCGACCCTGCTCTTGACAATCGCGGGAAACGTTCACGCCGATCCATTTTCCGATTTTAAAAACCAAGTCACCGACGCTTTGCTTAAACCCTTTGCCAAGGATTTGGGCGGCATCATCGGGGCCGGAAGCTTTCACACGGGGCGCTCTCTGGGATTTCCCGGGGTGGACGCCGGCGTTCACTTTGCCATCCAATCCAAGCCGGACAAGAGCGACATGGTTCTCAAAAACGCCAACATCAAGGCTTTTGGCCTGCCTATCGTCCAAGGTGAAATCGGCCTGCCGTTCAATATTGACGTCATCCTTCGGGGCGTTACCGTGCAGGAAGTGGCTATGGTGGGCGGGGGGCTTCGCTATGGCCTGTTCAAGCTCAAAATGATTCCGCTCTCTCCGGGCATCGCCGTGTCCGCCTTGGGCAATGTCTTAAATCACAACTATTTTTCCATCAACCATCAAGCCGTAAATATCATGGCTGACCTTTCCGTGCCTATCGTTTCCCCTTACCTCGGCATTGGATTTGACCGCACAAAAATTAAAATCAAAGAAGCGTCCAGCGCCGCCCTAGTGGGCCTTGAAGCCTCAGCCACCGGGACCCGCTTGACCCTCGGCGTCAACATCAAGCCGTTGCCGCTCGTCTACATCCATGGAGCGGCCACGCGATTTAACGGCAATACCGGCTACGAGGGCGGGGCCGGGGTCAAGTTCTAAGGCCAGTAGAGCCGCTGCGGCCAAAGACGCCGATAACGCAAAATAAATAAAGACCTCCCTCCCAGCCTATCTTCTTTACACGACTCATGCAAAATACGCCCGCTCATGGTGAGCTTGTCGAACCATGAG
>CAYHKQ010000081.1:0-9962 GCA_964357255.1 uncultured Elusimicrobia bacterium | reverse complement strand
GTTGCGAGCTTCATCATGGTCCACAGGCGGCGGGCGATAGATGCAATGAATCCGAATTCCGCAGTTGGATCGTCACCCCGGCGAAAGCCGGGGTCCAGACCCCCTTGGAAACTGGATTCCGGCTTCCGCCGGAATGACGGGACAAAAAAGTCCGGGGTTTCAGAGGGAGGATCGAGGTCAACTGCGGAATCCCGGATGAATCCGACTCCCCTGCCGGAGTTGAGCCCGCGGGTTCCAAGGGTTGCGGACTCTTCGGCATTTCCGGACAGGGGAGTGAGAACGGGCCGCACCGGCGCTAGGCCCGCGGGTTCCAAGGGTTGCGGGACGCTAGAGATTTCCGGTGCGGCGGAATCGAGGGGCACGGAGCCAAGGCCCGCGGGTTCCAAGGGTAAGCAGGCGCTTGAGATTCTCCGTGCCCAAATTTTGCCCGCCGCCGTGGTGATGGGCCCGCGGGTTCCAAGGGTTGCGAGCTTCATCATGGTCCACAGGCGGCGGGCGATAGATGCAATGAATCCGACTCCCCTGCCGGAGTTGAGCCCGCGGGTTCCAAGGGTTGCGGACTCTTCGGCATTTCCGGACAGGGGAGTGAGAACGGGCCGCACCGGCGCTAGGCCCGCGGGTTCCAAGGGTTGCGGGACGCTAGAGATTTCCGGTGCGGCGGAATCGAGGGGCACGGAGCCAAGGCCCGCGGGTTCCAAGGGTAAGCAGGCTTGCGCATTTTTCCGTGCCCCAAAATCAAAGGGCAGACAGGCCGGGCCCGCGGGTTCCAAGGGTTCGCGGAACGCCGAAACGCTGTCTGCCCTAAAATTAACCGCCGCCTGGGACAAAAGGGCCCGCGGGTTCCAAGTCGCAAGGCTCCTTAGGTAATTCCACAGGCGGCGGGAAATAAAAAGAAGGCCAATAGCGCCAGCGGCCCTCGTGGCCTCGGTGGCGCTAATGGCCCTTTTTGAATTGGGAGAGGGGGCTCCGTCCTGGCTCAGGGCCCGCGGGTTCCAAGGGTTGCGGATCGCCGTTGCCGTGGGAGCGAAGCCGTCCCTCTCCCAAATAGCAAGAATCCATCTCCCGAGCGAAGACAGAATCTCTATTTTAATTATGGAGCAAAAATGGAAGGCCCGCAATAAGAGAAACGAAAAAAATGAGACAGCTTGACCCGCCGCCACTTTCCCCATCTCTATCGAAATTCGACCGAATTGACTTGCCATATTGGGCCTGCGGGTTCCCCCGGCATTTTGCCGAGGACGTTGGCGCCATGGCTTTCGGTTACCGAACTTCTCAAAGAGCGTTCAAAGTGGGCTATTCGGGTTTGTGGGTCTCGCGGGTGGGTCGGAAAAAAAAGAGATTAAAAAGGTCTAAGCCTTCCCGCTGAATCCGGCCGGCCGGCCGTTTCAGCTTCAAGCTTCTCGCCTTCCTGCCCTAAGCCGCCTGAGTCGCCTTCTTCTTCAACAGGCCTTCGTCGCCTACTCGCTTTTGTCGCCTTCTCTCTCAGTCGCTTAGTCGCTTTCTCTTCGTGGCCTGCGCCTCTTTGGCCTCTTTGGCCTCTTTGGCGTTTTTGGCCTTTTCCTTTAAGAGGGCCGGCCTTTCACGTGAAAGGCCCTCTTGGAAGAGAGCTTTCGCTCCCCTTGGAACCCGCGGGCCCCCCCGGTTTTATCCGAGGATTGCTACCCCGCCCGTTTGGCGGAGTCCCCCTCCGAAGGCCCTTGTTCCTCCGAAGGGTACCCTTTATTGCCCTCGCTAAAATCTGTTTTTTACAATCTTTCGTCCCTCTCCTTACTATTCGCCTTTATCGTTTTCATCGCTTTTTTCACCTTTGTCGTCTTCTTTCTAGTCCCTGGGAGCGCCGCTCCTTTTCTGTCTTAACCTTCTCGGCCTTCCCTTACGGCCTCTTTGGCCTTTTTCTCTACGGCCGCTCCCTTTTAATCCACCTCATCCTGCCTCTATTAAAGGACCCGCCCTTACCCATCTCGTTCGTCTCATCTTTTTTACCTCCCTGCCTGGCATTACCAGGCCCCTTCCCTGAAGCCTTCTCTCTTGGCCCTCTTGGCCCCAGTGGCCCTCTTCTATATGACCACCGGGAGCGCCGCTTCGCTCTCTTGCGGCCTCTTTGGCCTTTCCCCTATGCGGCTACTCCCTTTTATTCCTCGCTTCCGCCTACTGACGCCACAATGAACAAGGTAGCTGTCAAGCTGACGCTGTCAAACGTCATCGAAGTTGGCGGACGGAAGAACAATCTTAAACTCACCGTCTCGCCCAAGGACAGGTTTTGCCCGTCTCCCAGGTAGTAGGTGCCGCCCGAACTTTGCGTAGCATATATCGCGTCAGTCTCCGCGCAGTATTTCTTGGTATTGTCGCAAGTAGCGGCTCCTCCCTTTGCTTCAGCCCCTGCGGCTGTAACGGCATCGGTGCCAGAGCCACCCCTGGTGACGTCCGCAGTGCTCAAGGCGCGCATACCCGGAGACACGAAGACAGCCCCCAAGGCAACGCTATCTTGTCCCTGGACCGTGGCATCATTAACGAGCGTAGAGGCCAAAAGCGCCGCCTCTCCTACTGTGTCGCCGCCGAAGTTCGTTGCGGACAATGACAGGTCGGCAATAACGCTCGTGTTCTGATTCGTCACCGCGATTGGGGACGTTATCAATACCATGTTGTCGCCCAGGTTGAATGCTCCTCCGGCGCCGGTTCCTCCCAGGAAGTTAATGCCTCCCACGTTTGCCGCAATAGCCAGGGTGTTGCTAATGGTGACGGTCATGTTGACATTGGCGTTCCCTGCTGCTTGGGCCGCTCGCGCGCCAAAACACAGCGCCAGAGCGAACACCATAATTTTTTTCATCATCTTAATCACCTCCATGAAAAGCCTTCTCAAAAGGCTTGATATAGTTCTATCAGGGAAGGAAAGTTTTTGCTTGAAGACTAGACGAAGGGAAGACGAAGAATGAACGAAGAAGAGAAAAGCCCAACCGCTTTTCTTACTTGGTAACTACGTAAATTCTGCCGTAGCTGTTAACGGGGACGTCAAAACCTTCCAAGGTCACCTTGATGACAAACATGTAGCTTTTCGGCTCTGAGGATTTTGGAATATCCATGGTAATCGGAATCTCATAAATAATATTGGAATCAATCGTCACGCGCCGATCCTTAATTTGAATCCATTCCGGCCGGCCCTCGACAAAACCTTCTTTGGGCTTCATCAAAGCTTCGCTTGGGGCAATAGGCGTCATGGTCATTTCAAAAGCCTCGTCGTTTGGATTGATGATCTTAAGCGTTTTTTTATTGAATTTTTTGAGATCCAGGCCCTGGCCCTTGGGAAAATTTTCGACGTTCAAGATCGAAGGGGTCAGCTGAAAATCCAAACGCTGGCGGATGCCCTCGGCCTTTTCGCGTTGTTCAGGGGTCAAACGATCGCTCGCCATGATCATGGTAAATTTGCTTTTGACCCTCATAGAAATGCCCATGCCGGTGGAACCGGGGGAGCGCGGCACGTTGCCGGACGTCACGAAACAAACAAATTTTTTGCCCAACAACAAAGGGTCGTCGGGAAAGGAAAAAATAATATCCACCAAAGCCTCCTGGCCGGGAGCGAGAAAAAAATTCGTCCGCGCCAGCTTGACCCACTCGAAATTAGGAAGCGGCTCAAAATCGCGGATTTCATCGCCGGAGCCCGGAGGACCAAGCGTGACGGTGTATTCCATCGGCTCCTCCGACGTGTTCACCACGCGATAGACCTTGCCAGAAATGTTCTGCAAGGTGATCGTGCTACCTATAGGAACGTTCTCAACGTGAATGCGCCCGGTCAGGGTTTTAACGCCAATGGCCCAAAGAGGGCGGTTGAGCGGATAAGCGGATAAGCAGATAAGTAAAAACAAGCTAAAATTCTTTTTCATTTTATCGTCTCCACAATTATTCGTCCGTGGGCTCCAAAGGGATATTTTACACTGTTGTCCTTGGCGTGAATAATGGCCACAAATTTCTTGCCGCGCCACCAGGGCCATCGGGGAATGCGAATTTGGACCGTGACGGGTCGCACTGTATTGGGCGCTAAGACAAAACGGTCTTCCTTTATATTCGCCCAGCCAAGTTCGGCCAAATCCCAATGGCCTGAAATGTCGGAATAGAGAGTTTCTTCCTTGGGCACAATCTCGACCGAGGTCTCGGCCCCCTCCTCGCGCTCGTTGACCAATTTAAGAACTGCCGTTGAGATGACGGCGCCCGGGGCAACGCCGCGAATATAAACGTCCTGGTTGAAAAAATAAATATACTCGGCCGGTTTGAAGCGCTCGAGCTCCCGGCGGGCTGAGACATAGCGCGGGTCCAAATCCAACGCGCGCTCCCAAAGGCGGCGCGCGCCTTCTTTGTTGTCCTGAGCGTAAAGGATCTCGCCGTAATGGCCGAGATTTCTGGGGAATACCGGAAACAGGGACACCGCCTTTCTCATGCACTCCTTAATCCGCGCGTCCAAATCTCGGCCGCTGACCTTGGCGACGCTCTCCAATACAGTGGCCAGATTGTGCCAGGCCAAACTATTCCAAGGAAAACGCCGTCCGATCTCCTCGTAGGCGGCTTGGGCCAACTCCAGGTATTTCAAATTTTCCTGAAGGGTCTTGGCGATATTGGAGCGAGCCAAATAAATCGCGCCGTGGCCATAATGATACTGGCGGACATTGGGATTGCTTCGCCGGGCTAAAGAAAAATTCATATCGCTCATCGGAAAATTTTTTTTATGGGCGAAAAGATTGGCCCGGGCGAACGCAAGGTCCGCCGAATAAATCATTGCCCCCTTGACTAGGAGATACAAAAACAACGCCGCCATCGTCCAGACCCCGGGCCTAACCCAAAAAGGCTTAAGATAAATCGTGCGCGCGAGCCGGTCTTGAGCCGCGAGACAACCCAACAAAACCGCAACCCAAGCGCTGGTAGCCGCGACGCTAAAATTAAACTGCCCGAAAACTCCCAAAGCCACGATAGCGCCGGAAAAAGCGCCGTACATCAAGCGGCTCTCCGGCGCGCGCAGGCTCTCACGCACCCTCCAAAGGCAATAGGCCCCATAAAGCAAAAACGCGGCGTAGGGAATAAATCCGACCAAACCGGCAGTCGTTAAAATTTGAAGAAAATCATTGTGAAGGGGGGCGGTGGTCGCCTGAGCGGCCGTGAGCCTTAAATGCTCGACGCTTCGGTACAGCCAAAAATACTGCTCCACGTTGTCAAAACCGATCCCCACCCAAGGATGATCGAGCCACATGGCGACCCCGACAGTCCAGAGCTCAAGACGCGCCTTGGCCGAGCCTTCCTTGGAGCTTAAAAAAACCTTGGCTCGGTCCTGAACCTTGGAAGGCTCTCGCCGCAAGGCCGGTCCGATGAGGAGATACCATAAAAGAACGCCTCCCACGACGGCTCCGATCGCCCCCAGGCGCAGGGCGCGGCGCTTGAGGAGCCCCGGGCCGACGTGCCAAAAAAAAACAGCGACTCCCGCTAAAGCCCCTAGCCATGCGCTCCGAGCCAGGGTCTTAAGAAGCAGGCTCACAATAATCCCCAAAAGTATCAAAGCCGCGGCCGCGGGATAAGGCCGGTCCTCTTTTAAATAAAAAGCCAAAGCCATGGGCGTCATTAGGGCCAGATAGCCGCCAAAAAAAAGTCCTCCGCCTAAGGTTGAAAATGGCTCTTTAGGATTGTTCTGCCAAGGGGTTGGGTCCAAATCCAAAATTTGTATCCCGGCGTAAATTGAAGCCACAACCGTTGCCGCCATGGCGATTTTGAGCAGGCGTTCGCAAAACGCCTCGTCCGCCACCTGAACGCTCAAAAACAACAAAAAACCAAGTCCGACCCAGGTCAACAATCCTCCAAAAAAATATGGGTAGGCCCCAAAAAAACTCGAATAAAATTCCTGGCTCTTGAATAAGGAAGGCAAAAAACCGGCAAACATGACCCAGAACAGGGCGATGAGAGGATGGTATTTGAGCGCCAGAGGCTTTTTAGGGCCGAACGGCCCATAGAAAAAATCAAGACAAAACCCCAACGGCACAATCCATAACAATGCGGTCTTGACAAGGTCAAAGGGAGCGGCCAGGCGGGGATCAAACGCAAGCGTGATTACGGCCATAAAAGCTAAAAGCAAAATTTTTAAACGCGAGGAACGGCTTGAAATTTGTTCAGACAAGCCGATACCCCACGTTGCGGACTGTTTCTAAATTTTTGGCCAGGGCGCCGAGCTTCTTTCGCAAATTCTCAATGTGCTTGTCCACCACCTGATGAAAAACCTGATCAGGGTGGGCGGAGATAGCCCCCAACAAGGACGGCCGGTCAACAGCCTCGCCGCGATGCTGTAAAAAATAAGCCAACAACTCAAACTCCGTGTAGGTCAAACCCAACGGCTCGCCGTGAATCGCGGCTAAACGCGAAGTAAGATTAAGCGTCAAATCGTGATGACGGATAACCTGGGGCGCTACCTTGGAATTATCCTGCCATGAGGCCCGGCGCAACAGCGCCTGAATCTTGGCGACCAACACCATAGGATTAAACGGTTTGGCCAAAAAGTCGTCCGCGCCGGCGTCCACGGCCTCGGCCACGTGCTCCGGGCTAAGATTCCTGGCGCTGATCATTAAAACCGGAGCCAGCTTCAGGGAAGGCTCCCGGCGCACCGCCTCCACCAAATCAATGCCCGAGGAATCTCTTAAAATCCAATCAATCACAAGGCAATGAGGAAATGACTCGAGAGCGATTTTTAAGCCTTCTTTTACGTCCGAGGCCGTCAGCACCGCATAGCCTTTCATCGCCAGATAGGTCCGAGCAAATTCCTGAAGCGAAGTGTCGTCGTCAACAAAAAGAATGCGCGACATTTCAGTTGAACTGCGCGAAGCCTGTCCCATGCTATAACAACGCTACAAAACCTCAACGCTAACCGGCAGGTGGGCCACCGGGCCGGCCCTGGCGCCGGCAATCCTCGCTTCAAGAATAACGCTATAGCGCCCAGGAATCGCCCCGACCGGAATCTCAATCCATCCTGAGACGGATTTTTTACGGCCCGGGAGCACCGTCAAAGGCGTCGCCTTGACAAAAGTCCAAGAGGAATCCGGAAATATTTCGCCGTTCTCATCAAACAGTTCCGGCAAAAAACGAAAAGACCATGCCGCCTGTTGGGGGCCTTTATTGTGCAATCTAACCGGCTCCTTGGCCAAGCGGCTCAAACGCGTCCTCTTTCCACGCTTAAGACTGCACTCGATACGACTGGGAAAAAATTCAAATAAGGGCCCCCCTGCGCGCGCGTCCGCCTCGATTAAAAGCGGGACCTTCACGGCAACGGCAATATCGAAAGACGAACCCTCCGCCCCCAAAACACGAGCTTGAAAAAAAGCCTGATAGCGCCGAGCGGCGTATTGGGCGCGCTCGGGTAGCCGAACGTACAAATCCCCGCGCCGGCTCGATCGCGGCGGCAACTCGACGGTTCGAGGAAGCGCTCGGCGCCACGCGGCGTCAGGAAGCTTTTCATAGCCGTCGCGCAGACGCTCGGCCGGACCTGGTTCGATGATCTCTAAAGCCACGAGCGCGCTTTGATCCGCAGAATTTAAAACCGCCCAAGAATCACTTTGGGCGCTCACAAGCCACGTTTCCCCGACGCTCACGCCCAAGATACGCACATACCCGTCGGCGGTTTGGATTCCTAGCGCTTGCAGGGGAAAAGCCAAAGAGGCCAACGACGCCAAAGAGGCCGCAAGGGCTACAAGAAAATTTTTATTGTTTTGCGTCATTGGCCTCGTTCACGAGTTCAGCAGTCCATAGCGCTCGAGTTCTTTCGTCGCTTGATCAAAACGATCAACGGCCTTGACGGTCCCAGACCAATCCATAAGCTCGCGAAAACCATCCTCGATGCTCACCTCGGGCCGCCAACCCAATAACTTTCGGATCCGGCTGATATCGGCAAAGCAGTGGCGGATGTCGCCAAAGCGGTATGTTTGTGTGGCGCAAGGGACTGGGCCGGTCGCGCCGGATAAATTCAAAATTATCTGGGCCACCTCTAAAATCGTAACCGGACGATTCGCGCCGACATTAAGAACCATGTCCCCGTCCTTGCTTTCCAAGGCGAGCCGCACGGCGCGGGCCACGTCGCGCACGTGGACAAAATCCCGGCTCTGCAGGCCATCTTCATAAACGACCGGGGCATGGCGATTTAAAATGCGCGATATAAAAATAGCGGCCACTCCCGTATAGGGGTTGGACAGCGACTGGCCGGGCCCATAAACATTAAAAAATCGAAGCGCCATTGTGGCAATGCCGTGGCTTTTACCGAGCATCAAAGCGATTTCCTCCGTATCCCTTTTAGTCAAGGCATAAATACTTTCACACATAAAAGGCTCCGTTTCGGGGACCGGCATAGGTTTTAAGGCCTTACGGCAATTCGGACATTCCGGCTCCCATCGCCGCGCTTTGAGCTGTTCGACGGGACGGGGCCGGCCTCGCAACGCGCAATCACAGCCATCACAGCGGTAGAGCCCCTCGCCATAAGCGCTCATGCTCGAAGCCACCACGACTTTTTTAACCGGAAACCGCTTTCTGTTCTTAATAAGCGTTTCGTAAAGACATGCCGTGCCGTTGACATTGGCATGGGTATAGTAAGTCACCTCGTACATACTTTGACCCACGCCCACCGTGGCCGCTAAATGAGCCACGGCCTCGCATCCGTCGAGAGCCTGAACTAAACAGTCCGGGTCGTTAATATCGCCATGAAAAAATTTTACCCGTGGGTCCAATTGAGGGATATGGTCCTCGCCATGAACCTGGGAATCCAACAAGTCAATCACGCGAACCTCGTGCCCCGCGCCCAGGAGATCGCCAACCACATGAGAGCCGATAAATCCAATTCCGCCGGTGACTAAAATACGCATGACGACCTCCAATCAAAAACGGTTCAGCACTGTTCTTTATTATGTATTAACTCGAAGAAATCGGCCAGTCCAGGAGCTTGGCTCGGCACGGACCTTGCCGGGCGGCCCCTCCACGACTAAAGACCCGCCCCGGTCCCCGCCTTCGGGACCAAGATCAATAATCCAATCCGCGCTCGAGACCACGTCCATCTGATGCTCGATAACGACAACCGTATTGCCTTGTTCAACCAGGCGATGTAAAACGCCCAGGAGTTTGGACACATCATCAAAATGAAGCCCCGTGGTTGGCTCGTCGAGAATATACAGCGTGCGGCCCGTGGAGCGCTTAGCCAGTTCCGCCGCCAGCTTAACCCGTTGGGCCTCCCCGCCGGACAACGTGGTCGCGGACTGGCCGAGCTTGATATAACCCAAGCCAACGTCGTCGAGCGTCTTTAAGACATGATGAATCTTTGGAAAATCCGCGAAAAACCCGATGGCCTGGCTCACGGACGTTTCCAAAACATCGGCAATACTGCGTCCGTCAAAACGGACTTCAAGCGTCTCCTCGTTAAAACGCCGGCCCCGGCACACCTCACAAACCACATAAACATCGGCTAAAAATTGCATCTCGATTTTAAGTATCCCGTCGCCCCCGCAATGCTCACAGCGTCCGCCCGAAATGTTAAAGGAAAACCTTCCCGGCTTGTACCCGCGTGATCGCGACTGGGGCAAGAGAGCAAAAAGCTCGCGGATCGGCGTCCAAACCTCCGTGTACGTGGCAGGATTAGAACGCGGACTGCGTCCGATAGGGCCCTGATCCACCAATAAAACCTTGTCAATCAAATCCAGGCCCTCTATGGCGCGATGGCGTCCCGGCGGCTCCTTCGCGCCATAGAGACGCCCGGCCGCGGCCCGGTAAAGTATCTCGTGAACCAAGGTGGACTTGCCTGATCCCGAAACCCCGGTTACCGCCACAAAGCGCCCCAGAGGGATCGTAACGTCGATATTTTTCAAGTTAAACTGCCGGGCGCCCAAAATCTTCAAAACTGCCCCCGGATCCGCTAGTGTGGGGGGGGGGGGGGGGGCGGGCCCGCCCGCCCCCCACGAGCCGGG
>CAYHKQ010000080.1:0-10186 GCA_964357255.1 uncultured Elusimicrobia bacterium | reverse complement strand
AATCAAGCAAAAAACATACCGTATGAAAAAATTTCATCAGCGTTGCTTGATTGCAAGACCTGACCCCAAACTCCGAGAGGCGCGAAGCAAAACCAAAAATAATAAGTCAAAATATAACCCCATGAAAACAAAATTGCCTCTGCTCCGGGCCTGCTGGAAGGAACGGTTGGCGCGGCCGCCGGTTTGGTTTATGCGGCAGGCGGGGCGCTATATGGAGGAGTACCGGGCTGTCCGCGCCAAATACACTATCAAGGAAATTTCAAAAAATCCTGAATTGGCCGCTCAGGTAACGTTGGACCCGGTCAAAAAACTCGGGGTTGACGCGGCCATTCTTTTTTCCGATATCCTCCTCATCGCCGAGCCCATGGGATTTCAACTCGATTACAAAAAAGGCGAGGGGCCGGCGTTTGCCAATCCGATCACAGACCTCCGCTCCATCAAAAATATCCGGCTCTTCGACGTTCACGAGGAAATGCGCTTTACCACGGAGGCCCTCGGGCTCATCAAAAGAGCCCTGGCCCCGTCTGTGGCTCTCATCGGATTTGCCGGCGCTCCTTTCACGCTGGCGAGCTATCTCATCGAAGGCGGCCACTCCCCGACGTATCTTAAAACCAAACGGCTGATGCATTGTGAGCCAAAATCATGGCATTTGCTCATGAATAAGCTTGCTCAGGCGACCCGGGACTATCTCGCCGCCCAAATCGAGGCTGGGGCCGATGTTGTGCAACTTTTCGACAGTTGGATCGGTTGCTTAGCGCCGCAAGATTTTAAAGAATTTGTGTTGCCTCACGTGCAATCCATTATCCAACACCTCAAAAAATATCAAGCGCCGGTGATTTATTTCGGCACGGGCACGGCAGGGCTTCTGCATCTCATGAAACTCTCGGGGGCCGAGGTCATCGGCGCGGACTGGCGCATCCCATTGGGCGAGGCGTGGAAAAAAATTGGGCAGAATCTTGCGATTCAGGGAAATTTAGACCCCGCCGTTCTCCTGGCTCCACGCCCCATAATCCGGCGGCACGTTCTTAAAATCTTAGACGAAGCGCAGGGCCGCCCCGGCCACATTTTTAATTTAGGCCACGGCATCCTGCCCGAAACGCCGAGGGATAACGCGCGTTATGTCGTCGAATTGATTCATGGCCACAACCGCCAATAAAACTCCCTCGGAAAAATCCTCGTCAGCGCCCACCCCTGGGATTTTACTCATGGCTTATGGGGCCGCCGGATCCCTGGAAGAAATCGAGCCCTATCTCAACGATATTCGCGGCGGACGCGCAATACCCGCTGAATTTATTGAAGAGATTAAAGAGAGATACCGGGCTATCGGGGGGAAATCCCCTCTGCTCGATATCACCCAGGCCCAAGCTTCGGCGCTTCAGAGGCAACTCGCAACTCGCTATAAAGTTTTTTTCGGCATGAGACACTGGCGTCCTTATATAAAGGAAACCGTCGCCGCCATGAAAACCGAAGGCGTCGCTGAATTTACCGCCATCTGCCTGACTCCCTACTACTCGGCCTTAAGCGTAGGCGCTTATCGCAAAAAACTCGAAGAGGCGCTGGGCGCCGTGGGGGGGAATTTCTCCTGGAGCCTGATTCCAAGCTGGCACGACGAACCCGGTCTCATCGAAGCCTTTGCCGAAAAAATCCGCCAGGCCATGAAAAAATTTTCACGCCGTGAACACGACAAAATCCAAGTCATTTTTTCCGCTCACAGCCTGCCCCAAAAAATTTTGGAAATGAACGACCCCTATCCCAAACAACTCTTGGAGACCTCGCGCCTCGTGGCTCAGCAAACGGGCTTAGCGCCCGGGCAGTGGTATTTCGCCTATCAAAACCAAAGCAAAACCAGCGAGCCCTGGCTGGGACCTAACGTATCCCAAACCATTGAGCGGCTGGCCCAGGAAAAACACCGCCGCCTTCTTCTGTGCCCCGTAGGATTTATCACCGATCACCTCGAAACTCTTTATGACGTAGACATTCTTTATAAACGCCAAGCCGAATCATGCGGAATCGAATTTTCCCGCACGGAAAGCCCCAATGGCTCACCGACCTTAATCAGCGCCCTGGCCAATGTCATCGAGCGCCATGCCCGCGAAAAAAAGGCCAATGAGGCCAAGAACGCCAAAGATGCCACTGGGACCAAAATTTAACCGATGGAAAATACCATCCTGACGACAAAAGCTATCGAGCCGCGAACCTTGCCTCAAGTTCATCGGGCTGTCTTAAAAATTATCAAGCGCTTAAACCCTGGCGCCGCGGTGCTCGATGCGCCATGCGGCGAAGGAGCCCTCCTGTTAAGATTGCAGGAATTAGGCTTTAAAGCGCGCGGCCTTGACATTGACCCCCTTCCCAGTTCTTCAGAAAAAATCCAAAGCCAAACCTGGAATTTGAATATGCCGCCTTTTCCTTATGATGATGAATCTTTTGACGCGATCACCAGCGTGGAAGGCATCGAGCACCTGGAAAATCCCTACGCTCTGGCGCGCGAATTTCACAGAATTCTTAAGCCCGGAGGCATTCTGATTTTAACCACGCCGAATATCACATCCATCAGGTCCCGAATTCGATTTTTGGGCAGTGGATTTTTTCAAATGTTTTCTTTGCCATTGAATGAAGCCCGGCCCAGCCCCGCCCATCACGTCACGCCGCTGACCCTGCCCCATCTGCGCTACGCCCTGCACCGACACGGATTTACCATTGAAAACACTTCTTGCAGTTACGTCAAACCGATTAGCCTGCCGTACCTGATTTTTGCGCCCTGGATAGCGCTCTACACGCTCGTCGCCTTTCGCAAGGAAAAAGATCAGGAGCAACGCCGGCGCAATCGGCAGACCTTAAAATGGATGCTGTCCTGGCCTGTTCTCATGGGCGAACACTTGATCATCACGGCCAGAAAATAGGACTTTAGTCCCTGTTTTGGATAGGACTAAAGTTTAGTGTTATCTGCCCTAAAGTCCCTATTACCCAAGAATGCGATCCGGCATCCTATTATTAGAATGAAATCGCTTCGTCGGCGGCTCATAATGACAAAATGGGAAAGCTCTGCGCTTGCCCTAGTATTTTTATTTCTGGGGCATGCCCGGGCCGAACGCCCATCAGGGGATCGGGGGGTCCCCAACATTAGGGCAGGGGCCAAGGATTCCTGTGAGGCAACAAAATATCCAACAGCCAAAAATCTCTCTTACCTGCTATGGCTAGCCGTCTACAACGAAGATTTCTCCTGCCTCAAAGAAGCTCTTGCCCGGGGCGCGGATCCTAGTGATGACGTCAACGCTTTGGCTTTTCTTTACAACAGAAACATAAAAATCGCCAAAATTTTATTGCAAAATGGGGCTCATCTGCCCAGGCCGAGCAGAAATGTCGGCGAATTCAGCAGACCCGTCCATCGGCTCAACGATCCATGGTTGACGGCGGTCAGAGCGAAAAATGTTCCCCTGTTGCGGTATTATCTGAGCCTTACCCATCTTGATCCCCAAGAACAAACAGCCTTGTTTTCCGCAATCACAGATGAACCTTATTTCGCTGAAAAGGAGGAAATGCTTGAACTCGTGGCCGGATGGCCCAATGCCATAGAAAAGGAGCGGGAGAAAAAAATTGATCGCGCCTGGAAAGACTGGGAGACATGGTCTCGCTTTGGTTGGATTCCTCAAAAGTATTGGCCTGATCCAAAGAAAGAGTTTCTCATCGAAGTTTTGACCAAGAGCTTTGAAGCGAATAAAACTGTTCATGCCCCCTTTAAAGACGCAACCCCGCGCTTGCGAGCCGTGTATCATCATCTTAATAGAGCCATAAAAACGCCGGAGACATTAAGAGCCTCGAGCCTGAACATTAATGGGGTTTCAACCCCTTACTACAGATTGATTTTGCAAGGAGCCATGACTCCCCAGGCGCAGGCATCAGGCCTCTTTAAGCCAGACAAAAACCAGGCCCTTAAAGTGGCGAAAGTTATGATAACGAATGAAGACGCCCGGGAAGACGATCTAAAGGCATCCGAGTGGCTACTCGGCAAAGCCGGCATTTCCATCGCGCCCTCCTTGCATAACTCGCTGGCCCTGCCGGTTCGCCAGACCAAAGGGCAGATTCTTTTACTTCTCGGCACCAATCCCATGAAGTTTAAAAGCGCGCCGAATATCATGGCTTTGAAATTCACCAAAGTTATGCTGGATTCCTCAAGCAAGAACTATCGCCCGGCCCTGGTGGATTGGTTCCTTAAGTATGGGGACCTTCCCGACGCTAACAAGGCCATTTTCTTTTCTTTGGCGCGCCTGATCGTAGAAAAGGCGCCCCTGCGGGAACAAGACCGCCGGACGATGCTCAAAGCCATGATTGAATGGGCAAAAATTCATCCCAATCTTCGCCATGAAATCGCCATCCTCTTAAGCGGAAAATTTGGAACGATTTCTATCCACGAGCGCTCGCTCCAGGATACCGCCCTAATTGCTCAGGAGATTGGTCTGCGAAGCGAGTTATCATTCCCTGCTTGGCTGGCCCAAATCCGGGCTTTCGGCGAACTTCGCGCCCGTCACAAAGGAGCCGCGTTGCAAGGCTCGCTCAGTCTGTCGAAGGATGATCTCGAGATTGTTGCCGGCCTGCTAAAGTATTCCCTGGGGCAACCCGATGGAGTCCTTGAAGTCAGGCAATATGAGGATCATACCAAGCAACTTCAAAATACATGGAAGATAAAATCATCTGAGCCTCGCAAGGGTAGCATTGTCAAGCTTTGCCGGATTATAAAAACCAATAACCTCGAAAACTTAGGGGGGGCAAACGAAGAAAACGCCGCTCTCATTGAGAGCGTCAATCTGTGGCTCAAAACTCTACGGGACAACCTGGATAAACCCAGAATTTGGCCTGACGGTTTTGAACGCGCGGGAACTTCACAGTCGCCAACGCTTAGGGAAGAATTTAAGCTTCAGGAATTAAAAAACGATCTCAAAGCGCTTGAATCAAACTGCGACAGCGTTCCAGCGCGAAAAAACGCTGATGAGGCCAATACCGCGAAAGAAAAACCGCCCGCTCTCCAAAAACCTCGCATCCCAACCAAAACCAAAAACGATGAAGTTCCCGATTTTAATCCCACCGGCCGCCGACGCCGAATCCGCTAAGTTATTTCTTGAAGTGAACAAAAGGGATCAAGTTGTTTTTACGCCGCAATGCCAATGGCTCGGAGAATACCGGCTTCCGCCTAGCGCAACAAAAATTAAAAAAAAAGGTCGTTGCGGAACTATGACGCATTTCCAAAACACGCCAATTAAAATAATAATAGGCTATGCGCCCTGTCATCGTCGTCAGCGTCATTGTCCTGGCGTCGCCGTTTATTGCGGCCGAGGCCGAAAAAAAACTGACCCTGCCCCAGGCCGTGGCGCTGGCCCTGGGGCAAAGCCCGCAAGTCAAGCGGGGCGAGGAAGAGCTGTGGCTGGCCCGGCTTGAAGAGCCGGGACTTTTGGCGCTGAGCGACCCTGTGTTCAGCGCGCGAGCGGGGATTCAAGGCGATCGCGGCCCGCGCTCCGCGCCTGTTATTCAAGGAGCTTCCAGCGACGCACAAATCCTGGATTTAACGGTGCGCCAGAATTGGCTCACCGGCACCGACGCGCAAATTTCCTTCAAAACCCAACGCCTTGACAATGCCGCGATCTTTAGGCCCCTGAACCCCACGATTGATTCGAGCCTGAGCCTGAACATCCGCCAGCCCTTGCTCAAAAATTTCTGGGGCCGTCCCGACGTCGCCAAACGCCGGCAGGCGCGCTCAAGGGTGCTCGCCGCCGAAGAACGCCTAAAGCGCCTTAAGGAAGAAATCGCCGCCCAAACGACGCTCTCTTATGTTGAATGTTTAGCGGCAAACGAAGCCGCCGACATCCGTAACTCAGCCCTTGCCGACGCGAAGCGACTTTATGAAAAATACCAGGAAAAAAGCCGCTATGGACTCATTGACGCGTCCGATCTTTTGCAAGTCCGCGTTTCAGTGCGGACTCACGATATGGAACTCAAAATGGCGCAGTCCCTTGCCGCGCAGGCCCAAACCGCCTTAAAAACCGCCATCTATAATACGAACGGCGCCGAATTTACCGGCGCGCTGGAATGGCCCGCGCCGGCCCCTGTGACAGAAAACGAAATCGAAAACCCGAACATCCTGCAGACGGCATTCGCCAAGCGAGGGGATTATCAGGCCGCGCGTCACGAACTCGAGCGCGCTTCCTGGTTTGAGCGGGTGGAGCGATTGGGAACGTTGCCGGACTTATCCGCGGTCGCTTCTTACGCGAGCGCAGGACTCGACGCTCGAACGTGGCGCTCCTGGAGCGACGCGGCCTCCTTTGAACACCAAATCATGACGGCCGGCCTGGAACTTCAAATTCCCTTTGGTTTCAAACACGAAGGCCTGCGCCGCCGGGAAGCCGGATTGCGCCTTGAGATGGCGCGTTCGGAATTAAGACGCCTCGAAAAAAAAATCGGCAAAGAAATCGCCGACGCGCGCGAGCGCCGGCGCCTGGCCAGAACCCGCCTCGACGATTACCGGGAATTACTCGATCTCGAGCGCTCAAAACTTGAGGCCGCTGAAAAAGATTTCCGGAGGGGCCGCGCCGACACCGACCTGCTCATCCGATTCCAAGAGGATATTCACCGGACCAAGGCCTTGCTCTCGCGCGCTCGCGCCGATGAAATCCTGACGGCTTTCGAGGTCCGGCTCGCCCTGGGCGACTTACTCGAAATCTTCGTTTTATGATCGAATTCTTTCTCAAGCGCCGCGTGCTGACCACTTTGATCACGCTACTCATCGCCGCCCTCGGAGCGTGGCAATTCCTGCGTATGCCCAGGGAGGCATTCCCGGACGTTAAATTCGACATCGTGATCGTAAGCACGGTCTACGTCGGAGCCTCGCCGGAAGAAGTGGATCGCTTCATCACGCAACCGGTCGAAAAACAAATCAAGACCGTCAACCATATTGACCGGGTGGAATCCTATTCCCTGGAAAATTATTCCACAATCGTCGTGAGGCTCGAAGAGGGATTGAACAAACAAGAAACGTCCCGCGCGGTCACCGACATCCAGAAGGCCGTAGCATCGCTCGAGTACCTGCCCGAGCAAGTCCGCGCTCCCCTAGTCACCGAAATGACGTCGGACCGCCCGCTCATTACCCTGTCGGTGGCCGGCGGCGACGACCTATCGCGCGACCGCATGACAGAGCGCCTTAGAGATCTCATTGAGGACCTTCCGGAAGTTTCAAAAGTTGATTCTCCCGGCGATCTTGTCAAAGAAATATGGGTTGAAGCCATTGCCGCCAAGCTGGAACAATACCGGCTCACAGTCGGTGAAATCGCCAACGCCATCAAGTCGGAAAACATCAACATCCCCGCCGGCTTCATCAACGCCGGAGACAAAGAATTCGCGGTCCGCACCATCAGTTCCCTAGGCGGCGAGCAAGATATTGCCCGTGTCATCCTGCGGAGCAATGACGAACGCGGATTTATCAGGGTGTCCGACGTGGCCCGAGTGAGCGAAACCTTCGCCGAACAACGGGTCTTGGAGCGCTCCGGAGGCCTGGCCGCCATCAACCTTCAAGTGCGAAAAAGCCGCGGCGCCGACGCAATCGAGCTGGCTGACGCGATTAAAAAAATCCGCGACGACTTTGAAGCCGAAGCCGCTCACGAGGGACTCAAACTCATGATTTCAGATGACATCTCGTTTTTCATTAAACGCCGCTTAAACGTGATGAAATCCAACATGCTCCAAGGCGGATTCTTAATCTTAGCGGCCCTCTTTATCTTCCTGGACTGGAGAATCGCCCTGGTAGCTAGCGCCGGCGTGCCGATCTCCTTTGCCACGGCGATGATCGCGGGCGCGCCCCTTGGACTCACGATCAACCTGTTGTCTTTGTTGGCTTTTATTATCGTGCTCGGCATGTTAGACGACGACTCGGTCGCCGTCGCGGACAATATTTACCGGCATCTTGAAATGGGCAAACCTCCTCTCCAAGCGGCCTTAGACGGCGCGCGCGAGATTCTTCTTCCCGTCCTGGGTTCGGTGGCGGCCACGGGCGCCGCATTTATTCCCTTTGCGTTAACGAGCGGAATTATGGGCAAGTTTCTCTTCATGATCCCTGTCATCGTCATCCTATGCTTTTTAGCGAGCGTTTTTGAAGCATTTTGCATCCTGCCGGCGCATATCTTAGAGCTCCTGCACCTGGGGCGTCCAATCCAAAAAAAATCCGAAGGACGCTGGTATACGGCCATTATTGAGCGCTATAAAATGGCCCTAGCTTGGTGCATAGATCATCGTTACCGATTTCTGGGGCTGGCCGCGGGCGTTATCCTGGCGACCGCGGCCGCGGCGCATTGGCGGCTTAAAATCGTCATGTTTCCAGAAGGCATGATTGATCAATTTTTCATCCAGATTCAAACTCCCGAGGGAAGCTCGTTGCAAACAACGGAAAAAACCGTCCGCCAAGTGGAAAGCATCGTCCTGGGTTTAGCGCCGATGGAATTAGAGACAATCACATCCTCCGTAGGACAAGCGGGATATGAGGAATCCATTCAACAGGGCACTCATCATGGCCAAATTCGAGTATTCTTAGCGCCGCAGGAAAACCGCAAACGCACTGCCAATGAAATCATCGCCGAAATCAAACCGAAAATTGAGACCCTCCCCGGCCTGGCCAAGCTGACGTTTGACAAATTGCACTCAGGGCCGCCGGTTGGACGCGCGGTGCAAGTGCGCATCCGAGGCAACGAAATCGGCAAAATCAACGAAATCTCGCGGCGGATCCAGGAAATCTTAAAATCACTCCCGGGAGTTTCGGATGTCAAAGATAATGCCGGAAGCGGCAAGAACGAACTTCTGGTGCGGATTAACCCGGAGCAAGCCGCATTCGCGGGAGTACCCGCGACTCAAGTGGCCCGCCATATCCTGCATACCTTCGAGGGGGGGGAGGTCACAAAAATCCGCCAGGCTGACGAGGAGGTCGTCGTCAAGGTCAGGCTCTCAAACGAATATCGCACCGGAGCGCGGGCGCTCGAAGACCTCTTAGTGCTCAATAACCGCTCACAGCAGGTGCGCCTCGCGCCTCTCATCAAAATCGAGCGTCAAAAAAGTCCGCCCTACATCGAGCGCTACAACTACAAGCGTGCCATCGCCGTTACCGCGGACGTGGACAATAAAAACGCAACCTCTCATCAGGCCAATGAAAAAGTCCGCCAGGCCTTCGCCGCCATGGCCAAAGAATTCCCGGGATACGATCTCGTTTTCGGCGGCGAGGAGGAGATGACGGAAAAATCCATCAGCTCGCTCAAGCGCGGCTTCATCGTGGCCCTGTTCCTGGACTTAATAATCCTGGCGGCGCTGTTTAACTCCTACGTCCAGCCGTTCATCATCATGCTCACCATTCCAATCGGTCTGATCGGGGTCAGCTGGGCGCTGATGCTCCACGGCGAACCCGCTTCCTTTATGGCCCTTTTGGGCGCGGTGGCGATGACGGGAGTCGTCATCAATAACTCCATCGTCTTGATTGACTTCATCAATCAGCGCCGGCGCGAAGGCGCCTCCCTGCGCGAGGCCGCTATTGACGCGGGCGCGACGCGCCTGAGACCCATCTTTGCGAGTTCGATCACGACGCTCCTGGGGCTGTTTCCTTCGGCATACGGTTTCGGCGGCTATGAACCGTTTGTGGCGCCGATGTGTTTGGCGCTGGCCTGGGGCCTGACCTTGGCCATGCCATTGACCCTCTTCGCCATCCCCATGGCGGCCCTCATCGCCGACGACGCCGGCCGATGGCTTCGCCGCAGATTTGCTTAAATAAAAAAATGAGCCAGGTTCATACCCGCCTTCAGTTCGAACAATACTGCGCTCTGGCGATGGAGTCTTGGCCGAACGCGATCCTTTTGGTCAACCGGCAAGGGGAAATAACTTTTGCCAACGCTCAAGCGGAGGAATCCTTCGGATACGACAAAAAAGAACTCCTCGGCCAATCAATCGAGATACTCGTCCCCGAACGTTCCAGAAAAAATCACGTTGCCCAACGGGACGGCTTCTTCAGCGCTCCGTCGGCCCGCGCCCTGGGAACAGGGCGGGACCTCTACGCCAGGCGAAAGGACCAGACCGAGTTTCCGGTAGAAATTGGACTCATCCCCATCGAAACAAAGGAAGGGTCCGTGGTCATTTCCATAGATCGGAAGAGCACACCTCGGAACTCCAC
>CAYHKQ010000079.1:4511-10191 GCA_964357255.1 uncultured Elusimicrobia bacterium | reverse complement strand
TCTCAAAGTTGGTTATGGCATGGATGAACGCCTTGGCCACGTCACGAACATGGATGTAATTGCGCTTAAAATGTCCCTCAAAGATCACAACCGCCCTGTCATGCACCGCCCGATGAACAAAATCATTAACGAGCAGATCGAGGCGCATCCGGGGGGAAGCCCCGAAAACCGTGGCTAACCGGAAGGTGACCGAGTTTCCCCTGTCTAAAATAATCTTCTCTGCGCCAGACTTTGTTTCGCCGTAAAGGGAAATCGGACGGAGCGGCGTTTCCTCCGTACAATGAATGTTGCCCTGGCCCAGGCCATAGCCACTGTTGGTGGTCGGAAAAATAATCCTTTGCGAGGGGCCGGCCAGCTTGCACACCGATCGAATAGCGCCCGTATTCGTGGATTCGGCCGCCACCCGGTCGCGATCGCACAAAGGCGCGCCCACCAACGCCGCCAACGGGATGATCAAATCTTTATCTTTCATCAATCCAGGGAGCAATCGCTCGTCGCGGCTGTCACCACGAACCACGTCAAAGGTTTCATAAGGACAACAATCGAGCAGGCTCGTCTGGCCGAACAAAAAACTATCTAGCACGGTAACTTGGTGGCCCAAATCCAATAGAGTCTTGGTCAACACCGAACCCAAATAACCGGCGCCGCCAGTGATTAAAATCTTCAATGATGCTCCGCTCATTTTGCCGCTCCTGCCGGATGATATTCCTTTAAAAACCAAGTCACGGTCTGGCGGAGTCCCTCTCTCAATGGAATGAATCGAAACCCGGGGAATTGCCGCGAAAATCGCCGACTCTCCAACCGCTTGATCTTCTGGCCCTCAGGTTTGGTGGCGTCAAAATGGATGGGGCCACGAAATTCCATGGCCGCGGCGACCTCAGTCACCAATTCTTTAATGGTGGCGCCGGGATCAGCCGCCGCAATCACCGTGTCCGGTCCGTCCCATTTTTCCAACGACTCTAACGTAAGTCGAGCGATGTCATCCACAAAAACAAACTGCCGCACGGCTTCGCCGCTTCCCCATACTTCCAATGGTTGCCCCCGTTCTTGAGCGAAGAAACATTTATGAATAAGCGCGGCCACCACGTGAGCGTCCTCTAAATCCAAATTATCGTGAGGCCCATACATCGTGACCGGTGAAAGACTAGAGCACTTCACGCCGTATTGTTGGGTGACCAAACGAAGCTGAATATCCAACATTCGCTTCGAAAAGCCGTAGCCCAAATTACCGTCATACGGCATGCCCTGATGGATATGGTCCTCGCTCACCACTCCTTGCTCCCACATGCCATAGGCACAACTGGACATAAAAGCGACCAGCCGCTCCACGCCAATTTGGGCCGCCGAGGACAACACGTTGGCGTTAATTTGGGAATTGATCAAAGCGAAATCCGCGTTGCTTGCGGCATTGCGTTTGACGCCGCCCACCATCGAAGCGGTATGAACAACGCGCCGGGGACGAATGTTTTCAAAGACTCGTTGCACTTGACAGGCGTCCGTTAAGTCGCAATCTTGGCGGGTGATAAAAGTAGCGTCGGGCACGATCCGGCGTAGGGCCCGACCCAACATCCCGTTGCCGCCGGTAACAAGCAATGGGGGGTTCATGCGGCAACTGAAACGGGTTTTTTAACAGCCTCCAAAACCACGCTGGAGATAAGGTCCACGTCTTCAATTTTTAAAGAAGGATTGTTCGGTAAAAAGAGGCCGCAATAATGAATACGGTCCGCCATGGGTGCGCTGAATTTGCCGTAGCGGTTGTACCAAAAAGGATGCCACCCTAAATTACCGGCCGAAAAAATTCGGGTTTCGATACCATTGGCCACCAGCGCGTTCACAATCGCACGGCGTTGCTCGGAGTTCTCCGCCAACATTCCGAAGGAAATGCTACAAGTGACGCTATTGGCTGGAGCCTTTTGAACATAGAATAACTCACCCAAATGCTTCTTATAGCGGGCGTGATTTTCTTGCCGGCGGGATATGATCCAGCCTATTTTCTCCAACTGGCCCAGGCCGATGAACGCCTGCAGATCTGTGGCTCGCAGGTTAAATCCGGGCTCATAGAACACAAACGGGCTGTGAAAATCCTCGATCTGGGAATCTCGGACCATCCGCTCGTGCGTGGGTCGGTCCAAATCCTTGCTCCAGCCATGACTGCGCATCATGCGCAGGATGTCGAACAACTGTTTGTCGCTCGTTGAAACCATGCCGCCTTCAATAGTGGACATTTGATGGCCAAAATAAAAAGAGAAGCTGGCCATATCGCCGAAAGTGCCGACATTCTGGCCCTGATAAGCCGCGCCGATCGCGGCGCAGGCGTCCTCCATCAAGAAAAATCCGTATTTTTCCTTAAGCGCCATCATCTCTTTCATTTTATGGGGCACACCCAGGACCTGGACCAACGCCACGGAACCGGGTTGGTGCTTTTTGAGGAGATCCTCAAAATAATTCAATTCTAAACCGAAGGTTTCCGGGTCAGCCTCACACATAATAGGCTCAAAACCGAACTGGATCGCAGGGGCTACGGTTGTCACCCACCCCACGCTTGGCACAATCACTTTTTTGTTCTTGAGCCGATTAGACAATAGCAACGTATAATACATCAGCAAATTGGCGGAAGAACCAGAATTGTTAAACAGGGAATACTTTTGTCCCAACCATTGGCTCCATTTCTCTTCGAATTGGACCGTCACCTTGTCCTTAGTGAGGCGCGGATAGGTTTTGAGCCAAGTAATCAGACGGTCAATATCTTTTTGATCAATAGTATCTTCGGCAAGGTAATACTTAAGTAGAGTAGAGTTCTGACGCATTTCTCCTTCACCCATGTAAAAACTAACGATTTAAAATGGCTAAAACGACTCTGGCTAGCAAGTATAGCAAAATGTGCTTGGGCGCCACGTCGGCGAAGCTTTCGTGGAATCGTAAGCGTTTAGTTCTACCGGTTTGTCATTCCGGCGAAAGCCGGAATCCAGAGCAGAACCTGGACACCGGCTTGCGCCGGTGTGACGAGAAAACTTTGAGGAACCTTGACAACTAAACGCTTTCGTGGAATCTGAAATAAAATTTCCTTCCCCTTACAAACAAACGGTGTCGCGCCCGTAATCATCCTGAAGGCGGGTAATGTCGTCTTCGCGCAAAATTTTGCCCCATTGAACCTCAAAAATAAGCAAAATCTTTGAAGTGGCATTTTCGATACGATGAATAAAACGGCTTGGAATGCGCAGGGTTTGCCCTATCTTGAGATTGACCGTCTTGAGTTTCTGAATTGACTCGCCGAGAATAACGCAAGTTTCGCCTTCTAAAACAATCCAGGTTTCACTACGGTGGCGATGGAATTGAAGGCTGGTGCGGCTTTTGGGGTTAATGGTCAAAATTTTAGCCTTGTAGCCCGGGCCTTCGCGCAAGACTTGGCTGGCGCCCCAGGGGCGAATGCCAAGGGGGGAATGAGACGATGGTGGGACGGTAAAATTCTTAGGCGTTCTTTTAAGAGCCCTGGACGCAGAAAGAAGGCCGGCGCCTTGCTCTGAAGGTTTCAGACCCAGGGATTTAGCGGATTTAATTAGCGTCTCTTTGAGGGCCAGGGCAATAGAGGAATTGGGTGGTTTAGGGGATTGGCTCAAGGATTGCAAAAGGAGGGCGCAGATGCCGGAGACATGGGGGGTGGCCATGGAAGTGCCGGACATCTTTTCGTAGAGAGCGGTGGAATGGGAATTGAGACTCACAATGACGGGAGAAGGCAAAACCACGGAACATTCGCCTGGCTTGGTGATTGAACTTTTGGCGGAGATGATGCCGGCGCGGTAGTCACAACCGATGACATGGGCGTAGCCGCCGCCGCAGGCCAGGAGATCAGGCTTGATGAAATCCTTTTTAGTTTTTGGGTCTTTAACCGGGCCGCGAGAAGAATAAAGGGTGATCTTGCCGTCTTTATCCACTGCGCCGACCGTAATAGAGAGACGCGAAGTTCCGGGCGAGCCAATGGTGCGCTCGATGGGGCCCGAATTGCCGGCCGCAACGCAGATGACGATGCCTTCCTTCATTAGAGCGTCACATTCTTGAGACAGGACGTCGTCCGGGCTTCCCGGGCCGCCCAAGGAAAGGTTGATGACTTGCGCGCCGGAATAAGCGGCCCAGGAAATTCCGGCCAAGACCACGTCGTCCGTAGTTCCCTCTTTGTCTAAGACCTTGGCCGCGATCAAACTTGCATCAGGCGCAACGCCGCGATAGTAAGCGCCGGCGCCGGCGATGATTCCGGCCACATGGGTTCCGTGGCCCACGCGGTCGGCCAAACCCTTGCCTGTAAAATCCTTAGCCGCCACGATCCGGCCGGCCAAATCCGGATGATTTGCGTCAACTCCGCTATCTACGACCGCCACCTTAATCCCCTTGCCGGTCAAACCCTGTTGCCAAAGGGGCAACGCCTCCATCAGAGCCACGCTTTCGTGAAGAAAAAGATAAACCGGCTTAACGCCGGCGATGCGATGGCCTTTTTTCTTGAGATCCTCGGACAAGCGCTTTAAGGATGCCTCTGGGGCCTCTACAACAGCGCAATTGACGCGGCGATGGGTCTGGCGGACATGAGCTTTGTGCTTGGCCAGCCACCTGGGTTCAAAGCCGCAGTCAAAAAAAATCTCGTGAGCCTCTCGTGATGTCTTGCCCGAGAATGGGCCATAGACGCTTTGGGCAATGGATTTTTTAGCGGGAAAAACAAAAATCCGGGTGGATAAGGAAACGACCGTATGTTTCACGGGCTCATCATCCGGTGTTCCTAACTTTTACCTCTTAAATAATTTCTTGAAATCGCCGACGTTGGCGGGCATTTGCGAGGCGGAGGGTGCGACGCTGGATTTGGCTTGATTCACAGACCGGTCCAACAAACCGCCCAAGGCGCCTTCGTGTTTGGCCAGTGGTCCCAAAATCACCGCCTTTTTGTCCGCCAAGGACTTCTCAAGCTCGTCGGCCTTTTCTTTGTAAAGAGCGTTGACCTTATCTTCCAGCGCCTTTTTCTGTTTGGCCAGTTCCTGATCAAACATGGCCTTAAGGCTCGCGGCCAAGATCGTGCCGATGTCAGAACGGAGCTTAAAATCTAAATTATTCTCCTGGCCGGCAAAGCCCACCTCAACCTGGAATTGACGGATTCCACGGACAGCCTCGGCCAATTTTTGGGCCACAATCCCGCTCATTTGAGTTTGGGGCTCTAAAACCGCGTCGCGGGCTTCAAGAAGAAGAGCGCCGTCCCATCGCTCGTCTTTTTTTACGACCTTGAGAGTCAAATCCGCCTTGGCTTTTTTAATCGCCACGGCCAACTCTTCCTTGCCGAGCATTAAACCCTCCAAGGGATACCCTCGGTAAACCAAATCCACGCGGTCCTCGCCGGTCTCCTGACGATGGTCCAAAAGCGCGTCAAGTCGCAGACTTTGGCTCCCCCGCTCGCCCCGCACATGCAAGGTCAAGGGCCGTGGCCAATGACCCGGCTCGCTCGTGACATCGGCTAACTCTCCGGAAAATTCCAAGGGCCCGTCCTCGCCAGGCAAGGCCCCTGCCAATAGCGCGTGTTTCCAAAGAAAACTCGGATATGACTCCGCCCTGAAAAAATGAACCAATACCCCCCTGGGGCCGCGCCCGGGGGGCCCGCGGAGGGCCGCAGTGGGGGGGTTGGGGTGGTTGGGGTGTTTGTTCTAGG
>CAYHKQ010000079.1:0-4501 GCA_964357255.1 uncultured Elusimicrobia bacterium | reverse complement strand
CCCCGGCACGGCCCCTCCCAATCGCGGTGTTTCCAAAAAAAAACTCGTAAATAACCCCGCCCTAAAAAACTCAACCAACCCCCCCCGGCGCCCCGGCCGGGGCGCAACTTTCCGAGCCTCTTTGGCCTCTTTGGCGTCATTGGCCTTATTGGCCTTGCCCTTAGGCATATATTTTTTCGCCAAGGCGAAGCCGCGCGTCGCTGTCCCCATTTTTTTCGCCATGGCCGGACCTAAGAGGTACATAGCGATATTCTGGGCGTCCAAAGACGGCAACCCTGCCAAATCTTTTAAGGCCGCCAAATCCTTGGCCTTGGCTTCTTTGGCCTGGGCGATCAATTTTTTAATCATCTCCACGTCGCCCTCGATTTGGCCCTTGGTTTCCTTGATATTTTTCTGGCGGCGCCTGATGTCCTCTTGAAGGTCTTTGAGTTTTTTTATCTTGGCCACAATTTCCTGCGGATCGGAGCCCGGGCCCTTGAGTTCGTCAAGCTGCTTGGCAAGCGCTTCAGTGTCGAGATCAGCCTTAAGCTGAACCATTTTGGAATCCCAGCCTGAACTCAAGCTATCCATCTTCAGCCTGCCTTCCTCCAAAACCTTGAGGGAAGAAAGATTTTCCGACTTGACCGACTCTGCCCCGGCGCCGCCCGCGCCTTTTAAAGCGTCCAATTTTTCTAAGCCCAGGCTTTTGGTTTTCCCCCCCATTTCTTCGAGCTTGGAAGCCAAAAATGAAGGCTGTTCGCTCTTGGATTCGATTGTTTTGTTTTTTTTAGGCAATTCTCCGGAAGTTTTCCTGGGAGTTCCCGACGCCAATCCTTTGACCGAAGCTTCCTGAATCACAATTTTCTTTTCCAGAAGCGGCTTGGGGCTGAGTTGGAAATCAGCCTCGCTGATTTCCAACAAATTCGTCATGGGCTCGTCTTGATTGGCAACGGCCAAACCGCGCAAAACCACGCGGCCCTTCAACAGTTGAGTTTTGATCGAAACCAAATCCACGCGGCCGCCAAACACGGCCTCGCCGCCCTTGACAATGGCGAATTTGAGGATAGGGTCGAGAAAAAAGAAAAAGAAAACGGCAAGGCCGGCGGCCAAAACCAAGGTAAAAATCAGATTGCCTTTTTTAATCATCCGGAAATCCGTTCATACCATTGATAAATTTTAAAGGCTTTCAAGGCCTGGACAATCTTGAGCTTTTCAACCCGCGCCGCCAAACGCTCTTTGTACCACGCAACCGATTTCTTGCCCATAAAATAAAGCGGGGCAAAAAACGCCAGCCCTAAAACCAATTGCCCAAGAACCGCGGTGTTATTGAATTGAGTCCAGGGAATAACCGGCAGATTGTAAAGCGCGGTCCAGAGAGGCCGTAGACCGTCGGAACCAAGCAATGCCTGGCCAATCCTGTGCGCCAGGGGGTCGAGCGCAAAGCCAATGGGCGTAAATAGAGCAGCGGCCAACAAGGCCGCGGCCTTGTTGACGGTCGTCAGAAAAAACAACAAAAAGAAAATAAGGCCCAGGAGATTGCCCTTGGGAACAAGTCCCAGCATAGCGCCCACGGCAAAACCGGCGGCGGTCGCGCGGGGGCTTTGTTGGCCCCGAAGGATAGAAACGATATCTTTAAGAAGACTTAAACCCATTGCGCCAATTTATGGTTTACAATAATCAATTGACCCCTCACCCTGCCCTCGGATCAGCGCCTCAGGCGCCTCAAGTGCCGAGAGCTCCGCGAACGGCCGGATCAGCGCCTGGGGCGCCGCAAGTGCCGAGAGCTCCGCGAACGGCCTCCCGCAGGGGAGAGGAAAAAAAACTAATACCGATAAGGCCTAATCCCATCCCAGTTTTTGGGCTAAACGCCGGCCGAGCGTAACTCCAAAATAAAGACATAGAGGCTGAATCAGCCAACTAATAATGGCGATAGCGTTAAACAAAGAATTCTGATAGGTTGGGATGCTGGAAATCGGCATCACGCGCAGGCCCATCAGGTAGCCGTTCCACATGAAATCGTTGCCCATGCCTTGGGAGGCGAAAAATGGGTGATCCCAATACATCATGGGGCCGCACACCCAAAAAATAAGCTGAAACACGGCGCAAAGAATAAAAACTAAGCGCTTGTTGCCCTTAAAAAATTTTGCGGCCAAGAGAACCGCGCCAATGCCAAAGGCGAGCATGGTAGGCGGGTCAACAACGAATGTTTGGAAGGTGGCGCGACCGAGATAGCGGTTGAGCAGATAAGCGGTTGAGCGCTTAGGTGTTTCAAATTGAAGCATTGTTACCCTTTAACGATGGCCCAGTTTGTTTTTTCGTACCACTCAATAAGGGGCGCTAAGGCGTCGCGGCAGTCAGGCCATTTGAGCTTGTAACCCGTAGCCAAAAGTTTCCTATTGGACAAAATATGATTTTTGGCCATGTATCCGGAACTGTGGCGGTCATAGCGGGGATAAACCCCTTTCATCTTGGCACGCCACTCTTCAATCAAGCCGGAAAGTTTCAGGATCGCCGGATGAGTGTGAAATACCGGGATGTCGAAGGTCTTGGTTCGGGGCGGCAGGTACCAGGTATTAAAAATCTTGGAGACCAACTCAAAAATTTCAAAGTTGGACAAAGGGGCGGAGTCCGCGATATTGTAAATCTGGCCGGCCGACTCCGGGGTCTTGGCCAAATGTATCGCGGCCCCGGCCACGTCATCCACGTGAACGTGCGACACAAAAACCTCTCTAAATCCTGGAACCGAGCGCATAAGGCCGATCTTGAAATAATACAGAGGAAGGGCCATGCCGTTGGGCGTTCCGGGGCCGTAAATGTCGCCCGGCCTGATCGTCGTAACCTTTAAGCCCTTGGCCGCGAAGGTCTCGCCTATTTTCTCCTGCTCCCGCTTGCTCCAGGCGTAGGTTTCAGTCAAGTCCTCCTCGCGCACGGGACAGGCTTCATCCTTAATAAATTTGGAATCGTCCCAAAAACCGTAAACCGTGGAGGAGCCCCAATTAATAATTCTGGAAATGCCTTTGTGGAGCAAGGCCTCGCACAGCACGCGGGTCCCCTCGACATTGACCTTGCGTATGATCTCGCGCGGAACGCCGTACTTAAAAAGGGCGGCCGTGTGAAACACGCAATCAATGTCCCTGTCCAGGGCGCGAGCAAGACTCTCCGGGTCCGTAATGTCCGCGCCGATAAATCTGGCTTTACCCTTATAGGCAAAGCGATCCTCGAGCCTTGGCAGATCAAGCGCCGCGACCTCCACGCCAAGATCGAGCAATTGTCCGATTAAAGCGCCGCCAACAAAACCACATCCGCCGGTAACCAATGCCTTTTTCATATTAATCTTGATTATATTTATAATCAATCATCTATGTTGCCGACGATCAACGCAATACAACGCGGCAGGCGCGCCATTTTACGGATTGAAGAATACGCCCAGGTAGCTCAGTTGGTAGAGCACATTCTTGGTAAGAATGAGGTCAGCGGTTCGATCCCGCTCCTGGGCTCAGTTTAACGGGCTTTGCCAGAGGGCGCGGCCCACGAAAAAAGGGCCCATCTTTTCCATGAAGGATGAGGTCTGACGAGTTTTTCTCATAGCCTCAACCGTGGCGGAAAGAGGGTGGAGGTCCGAACCGATCAAGCCGATCACAAAATCATTGTCATTGCGGTCTAAGCCAAAGGAGGCGAGGCGAATGTCATGAGCCAGCCCCGCTTCGCCAAAGGCGCGGCCGATGGTCCCGTGTTCCTTGAGAATTTGCGCCTGTTCATCCCTTGGCAACTGAGCAAAGGCGCCGGTGCGGCGCAAGGGATACCAAATGGCCCAACGACAATCAGGGCCGCCAAGCACGCGGCGGGGCCGGCGAATGAGCCAATCTTCTAAATCCTGCTCATAGCCGCTCGAATAGGTCCGGCCGAACATGGCGAACTCCGGTTTCGGGCAAAGCCCGGCAAAGGGTTCCTTCAAAAGAAAGTCTCTTAGCTCGTTCACAAAAAAATCCGGGCTTTCGCTCATAACGATCAATGCCACGCCTTGGGGGTCATAAAGGTCCGCATACAAAACGCCTTCGATACGGCTATTCTTGAGGGCCGCGGTCAAAGCCTGAGCGCCACGGCAACCCCCCCAGGCGGCCAACTGTATATACAGCCGCCGGTCTGAATGTTGCGGCTCTCCGTTTTTAGGAGCTCCGCGCTCTCGTAAATCCAAAAACCGATCCGTCGTTATTGGCATTGTCATTGATTATTTGTAACTACTCAGGTTCCCCTTCCCCGTCATTCCGGCGTCCCAACCCTCTATTAAAATTGAGGGGACTGTCCCGTCTCCTGACGGGACGAAAGCCGGAATCTAGGCCTTCTTTGGATTTGCCTTCACTGGATACCGGCTTTGGTTCGACTAGCGCTCACCACCCTGAGCGGAGTCGAATGGGTCGCCGGTATGACGAATCCAAGGGGACCTGGGTAGTTACGATTATTTTACCTTTAATACGACTCATGCAAATTCATTGCATTCCGCTCATCCTGAGCTTGTCGAAGG
>CAYHKQ010000078.1:0-10349 GCA_964357255.1 uncultured Elusimicrobia bacterium | reverse complement strand
TTTTGTCTCATCGGATTTCCCATGTTAACTGAAAAGATATGGGTAACGATGAGGCGAAGGCAGGGGTCCAGGTTCCGAGGAAAACTGGATACCGGCTTGCGTCCCGTCAGGAGACGGGACAGTCCCCTCAATTTTAATAGAGGGTTGGGACGCCGGTATGACGGGACAAAAGAATCCGGTGGCCCCGAGGAAAATGGCGTGTCAACTGCGTAATCCCGGTTTATACTAACCCCGCATGAGGACAGATGAATAAAATTAGGCCTTTGAAGCCATTCGTTCACGACAGGCCCCCTTTTATTCGGCCTCGGGCTTTTTGCTTTAATAGCGACATTCGTAGCCGGAGGTCTTAAAAATGAAATCCCGCCGGAAAAACGCGTTAATTGAAACTCTTGCTAACCCGCGCTGGCGGGCCCTGTATGTATGCCTTCTTGTTTTCCTGTCGGCCAATATTCTGTTCCGCCTTCTTCTGTTGGCGCATTTCGGACTGGAGTCTAAACCCTCGTTGAGCGAAATCACCCGTATTTTTGCCACGGGGTTGAGAATGGATGCGGCGGCCGCGTCATGGCTTTTTTGGCCTTTGGCCCTGTGGCTTACCTTTTTGCCTAAAAAAATATTTTTCTCCAAGCCCCATCGCTTTTTTCTCCCCGCCGCAACCACGCTGTTCTCGATGGGATACCTTTTCCTGCTGGTCATGGAATACTATTTCTTCGAAGAGTTCAACTCGCGCTTCAATGCCGTGGCCGTGGACTATCTCATCTATCCGCATGAAGTTTTCGTTAATATTTGGGACGGCTACCCCGTTGTGCCGTTTCTGGCGGGCTGTCTGCTGGCGGCGGCTCTCATCTATTGGGCCGGACGCCGTTATCTGGCCAAAACTTGGCAGTTCCATCTTCCCTTAAAAAGCCGCGCTCTTTTCTTGGCCGCATGGGGAATTTTTTGGCTGGCCGGCACGCGGTCCGCATCCTTTAGCTCCACCCGATGGAGCCATAACCGGGTTCTCAATGAAGTTTCCGGAAATAGTCTTTATTCGCTCGTCTACGCCGCCTACACCCATCATCTTGACTTCGGGGCCTTTTACCGGACCATCCCAAAGAACGAAGCCTATGGGCGCACGCGAAAAATCCTGGGCGTTCAAAAGGCCATTTTTGACGCTCAAGCCGATTCCATCGAGCGGCTCATCCCGGGCCGCTCGAAACCCAAACCGGCCAACCTGGTTCTCATTCTCGTAGAAAGTTTCGGTTCCGAGTTCTGGGGCGCATTTGGACGAAACCCCTCCCTGACGCCTTATATGGACGAGCTTGCCAAACAAGGATTGCTGTTCACGAATCTCTACGCATGCGGCAACCGAACCGTGAGAGGCTTGGAAGGCACGCTTTCCTCCTTCCCGCCTCTTCCCGGAGACTCCATCGTTAAACGGCATCTTTCCGATCATGTGTCTACCCTGGCCCGAACTCTAAAAACCGCGAACTACCGCACATTGTTTCTCTATGGCGGGCGCGGAATGTTCGACGGAATGCGGTCTTACGCCCTTAAAAACGGCTTCGAGCGCTTCATTGAGCAAAAAGATTTCTCCGACCCCGGATTCACGACCATATGGGGAGTCAGCGACGAAGATCTGTTCAGGCGCTCAATCGAAGAATTCCGGGAATTCAACCGCCAAGGCCGGTCCTTCTTCGGAGCCGTTCTCACTGTTTCCAATCACAAGCCTTACACCTATCCTACGGGCCGCATCGCCGAGGACCCGCAGGAGCGGCGACGAGAAAACGCGGTCAAATACACAGACTGGGCGCTGGGCGAATTTTTCCGTCTGGCCCGACAGGAGCCCTTCTTCAACAACACGGTGTTCGCCGTGGTCGCGGACCACGGAGCGAGAGTTTACGGAAGCCAAACTATTCCCATTCATTCTTACGAAATTCCGCTGGTCATCTTATCCCCCGGCATCAAGCAGGCTAAAACTATTGACACGCTGGGCGGCTCGCTCGATGTGGGGCCGACCCTCCTGGGTCTTTTAGGCTTAAAATACCGAAGCGTTTTTTTTGGCCGCGATCTCTTGGCCATTCCCAAAAAAGATGGCCAGGCCGTTCTTCATCATAACCGTGACATCGGCCTTTTTCGGCGCGGCCGGATGGTGGTGCTGGGGCTCAATAAAACCGTCGAATTTTTTCAAATGGACACGGCTGCGCGCGCTTTATCGCCTTCGCCCCGCCAGGATCCCGGGGATACGGAGCTCGAGCGCGACGCGATCGCCATTTATCAGACCGCCGACGATCTCTACACTCACCGACAGTTCCGGCTCCGCGATTGATTGCGCTTTTCCTTCTCTTAACCACCGCGCAGGCTCTTGGGGCCGAACCCGGCGCTGATATAAAAATCAACGCCATTGCCGTGGAACCCGGCAATGTCTTTGACCCCTCCATTCCCTCGGAATCATGGTGGCTATTCCGGGGAGCTAACGCGCTTCATACCACGACGCGCGCCGGCGTCATAAAGCGCGAACTGCTGTTTAAGGAGGGCGACCCCTTTAACGCGGATCTGATGACCGAATCGGAACGAAATCTTCGCCGACTCGACTTCCTGCGCCATGTCGAAATTAGCGTCTCCACGCTCGCCGGCGGCCCTAAAAATGTCGCCGTCAAAACCCGCGACGCGTGGACTCTCGAGCCGCAGGCGGATTTCAGCCGCGTGGGGGGTAAAAACAGCTGGAAGATCGGCGTGGTGGACCGAAATTTTGCCGGACAGGGAAAAAGCCTAAGCGCCTTCTACCACAATGGAATAACGCAAAACACCAACGCCGTCTTCTACCGGGACAAACAATTTTTAAACACACATTTGGATTTTTCGGCCGGCGTTGACGTGCAGGACAACAGCCGGCAATACGGCGTGTCTCTCAAGCGCCCTTTCTACGCCACTATCACTCCCTACTCCGCCGGCGGCTCGGCCAATGTCAAAGAAGAAAACCTGCCCCTTTATTCCGGGGGCGTCGAAATCGGACGGTTTAAAAAAATTCACCGCGAAGCGGCCTTGAGCTACGGCCGCTCCATCAGCCCCTCGGTCGCAACGACCCGCCAGACCACGCTGACCCTGCGCCGCGCCCGCGAGGATTTTGAGCCGATTGACGCGAGCCCTGCTAATATCCTGCCGGCTGGCAACGACACCGGGATCATCGAGATCAACGGCGGCTGGCAAAAAATCGAGTTCATCAAGGAGCGCCACATCCAAAAATTCGACCGTGACGAGGACTACAATCTTGGGCCCGGCGTCTCTCTGGCGCTGGGCATAGGTCCTAAGTGGCTGGGGACCAGCTCAAGCCAAATCCTCCCCTCGGCCTCGGCGCGCGCCGGGCGCTCTTGGGGACGCGGCCATTTCGCCTTTATCGAAACCAAGGCGGGATCGCGCATTCTCAAAGAGCGCACGAACAATCTCGTTTGGTCCACCAAGGCCCAGCATTACTATCAACGGCGGCCCAACCAGACTTTCGCCATACATGTGGCATACGCTCACGGCTATCGCCTGGATCAAGACCATCTTCTGACTCTGGGTGATGATTCCGGCCTGCATGGCTACGCCATCGGCCAATTCGCCGGGGACCGCAGATTGCTCGTCAATCTTGAAAATCGTTTATTCTTCGCGGACGATGTTTTTCATTTAATGTCCTTCGGCGGCGTCATTTTTTTTGACTCCGGCAACGCCTGGACAGGCGACAGGCCGGGCGGCTTCTTGGGCCTGAAAAACGCCGTTGGGGTTGGCCTTAGGATCGCCCCATCACGCTCCACGCGCAACGAACCGATCTCCATTGACTTCGCCTATGCCTTAAACGATAACCTCAAAGGCTCGCGCCTCGTTGTTTCCATTACGTCGGGTTTTCATTTCGGCGAACCCATTAGTTTCGTAGGCGCGCAATAAAAACTTTCCTTTTAAATGGTGTAGACAATCCCGGCGCTCACGCCAACGCCGTAGAGCCTGGAGCCATTGATTTTAGAAACGAATTTATACCCCTCAGCCACGGCGTGAAGCCTCCAGCGCGAATCCGAAATTTGCCACTCGTACCCCAATCCCAGATTCCAGGATTCATGAAAACCAAGAAGCGGCGTCTTAAAATCACTCTTGTCGGCCTGGCCGCCGATCCAGTGCGCGGTCATACCGCCGCGTAGCAACACATAACGGGTTTGCGGCGTGCCCAGGGGAATCAAGGCAAGCTCCACGCCGGCCGGCGTTTGATAATGAACCAGGCGGGCAGGGGCCCCGTCGAATTTGGTCTGCGTTAAACGATTGTATTGAATGCCGACGTAATAGCGGACCCAGGAAAAAAGATGCCCTCCCAAAATCAGCCGGGGACCAAAATTAGTGGATTGGGCCCGGACCTTATCTTCATCTGTGGCGGTGGTAAAAATCGTATCGCTCACCGCATTTAAGGTCAAATAAGCCGCTTTGCGCGGCGGGCGTTCCGTCCCGGCCCCGGCCGACACTTCCCTGACCTGACCCTGCGCCGGCAAGGGCTGGTTGGACTTTAAGTATTTAAGAAACGCTTTTTTGTCCGCTTCTTCCCAACGGTCTTGCCGGCTTAAATCCGGCGGACTCTGAGCGCCCAAGGGCATAGCGCCAAGCGCCAAAAACATCAGGGTCATTCTCAAAGCAATGCTCCGCGTGGCCGCCCCCCAAGTCTTTGACATAATTTTTCTCAAAGCCTATTTGAAAAGCCGCCGCCTTGGTCCATAAATTTATGCCCAATATACCACTAATCGCCAATTTCTTGTTTTTTTTGAGGAACTTCGCTTCTCTTGAAGGCGAGGGGGTTCGACTACCCATGAGGGAGACGCTAGTACTTTGCAAGGGTCCACACCGAGCGATTACTGGTTATAATACTTTGGTTGCCATGGAAGAACATCGGCTCGAACACTGGCGTGAGGCGATTTTAGGCACGGAAATTCTCCGGATGCCTCAGCGCAGTCTGTCCACGTTTGGTCCCACGAACCTGACGTATTACTGCCTATCGCAAATCAGCGCGCGCCAAACAAGAGTGCGCCGAGGGGTGGTGAGCGCCCAAAAACCAAAAATTATCCTGGCGGAACAAATTAAGGAAATGTTCGACGGACTCGGCGACGAAGCCAAAGATTTCGCGCATCACATGATCGAGCAATTCGGCCCGCATTTGCGCGCCCTGGGATACCGCTTCGGGCACGAGCTCGAGCAGACTAAGACTTATAGAAAAACCCTGCGCGAAACCTACCGTGTCCTCTTGCCCAAGATCGAGGAACAGGGTCATTCCGGCGTGATCGCGGGCCCGGAGGAATTCTGGCAGATTTCCGTGATCAAGCTCGCGCTCGATATGGCCATGAAATCCTTTAGGGCCAATGCCACGGAGCTCGAAGAGCGCGGATTCTTTAATCCGGAACAGCGCGTCAAAGCCGCCGCCGAACGGCTTTTCGCCCAATGCGAGGGCCGGCGGCTCAGCGTTAAAACGCTGGGCGATTTCCTGATGAAAAATCAACTTTTTCAAGACTATGAAGACCGCTTCTTTAATCTCGTTAAAACAAAAGGTCAATAAAAACCCTGTAGCCCCGGCGGCCCTGCCGGTTCGATTGCGGCGGCTTCGCCAAAGCGCCCTATGGCGTTCCCTGGTCCAGGAAACCCGAATTTCAAAAGACCAGTTAATGCTCCCCATCTTTGTGCGCCATGGCCACGAAAACAAGCTCTCCTCGCGCCTGCCTAATCATCCCCAGCGAAGCCTGAGCGATCTGTTGCGCTATCTCGAAGGATTCGTCCGAAAGGGAGGCCGCAATATCATACTCTTCGGCATTCCACAAAAAAAAGACGCCGTGGCTGGCGAAGCGTACAGCCCCGACGGCATTGTCCAACAGGCCCTTGTGGCCATCACAAAAGCCTTCGGCTCCGATCTCCTTAAAGCCGCGGACCTTTGTTTTTGTGAATACACGGATCACGGTCATTGCGGCATCTTGAAGAAAAATAGTTCTCAGTTTCCAGTTCTCAGTTCTGGCCAGAACCCAAAACCCGGAACCCATCACCCCTGCGCTTACGACGTGGATAACGACGCCACTCTGGAGTTAGCGGCCAAGACAGCGGTAAGTTTAGCCGGGGCCGGGGCCGATCTGGTGGCTCCCTCGGGCATGATGGACGGGCAAGTCGCGGCCATACGCGGTGGTTTAGACCGACAGGACTTTAAGAATACCCCCATATTGGCCTATTCCGCAAAATACTCCTCCACGCTTTACGGGCCTTTCCGTGAACTGGCCCAATCCACGCCGAGCTTCGGCGACCGCAAAAGTTATCAAATGAACTCCGCCAATACGGATGAGGCCTTGCGGGAAATCGCCCTTGATATTGAAGAGGGGGCGGATATAGTCATGGTCAAACCCGCGCTTTTTTATCTGGACATTATCCGCCGTGCCAAGGAAAAATTTAGCCATCCCCTCGCCGCTTTCCAAGTCTCGGCCGAGGCCTGGATGGTCGAGCAATACGCCGCCAGCGGCATGGCCAAGCGGGCTGATGTGATCATCGAGTCCACGCTCGCCATCCGCCGGGCCGGCGCGGACTGCGTCATCTCCTATTTCACGGACGAACTTCTTGACCTTCTTTAAAAAGCTGATATTTCCAAATTCATCGCTGATTTAACGGCGTAATCCGGTTACAATTAAAGGGATGGAAACTTTATCTCAAGCCCTGTCCCCCCGGCTCTCGCTTCGGACCGAAGCAGGAATCCGTTTATCGGGCATGCTGGCCCTTCCTGAATCGCGATATGAAGAATTGATTTGGGAAATCGAGCATAATCCATTGGTCCAAGAATTAATGGCGCCCCAACCCCTGGGTCCGCCCCCCCTTTGGCGCCGTCCCGATGAACGATGGGCCTTTGATCATTCACGATGGACGAGCCTGGACGAGCGTTTGGCCAGCGCGCCGCAAGAGGCCCCCCTGGAACTTTTGGCCGAACAAAAAAAAGCCGCCCGGCTGATAGAACGCATCGGCAGAGAATCCTTTGAGCGCTTTTTTCTTTACAATGAAGAATTTTTGAACCCCGCGGCCATTGCCGCGGCTTGCCATTTGATCGAAAAGGATTGCTTCGCCATCCGGCAGTTTGTGGACTCTTACCTGGCCCGTTGTCCATCGGCCGGCCCGCAACTCGCCCCACAGCGTTCTCCGGCGAGAGCGCTTAAAATCGTGGCCCGCATTGACAAAACCGCCGCGGGCTTTTCTCTGGCCTTCCTGTCGAGCCACTATGCCCGGGGCCGATACGAAATCAACCGTTCGGCCCTGCGGGCATTCCAACAGCGCCGGCGCCCGAGTCTTCTGGAGCGCCGGCGTCTCAACCAAATTCTCCAAACGCTTCGGCTGATCAATAAAAAACAAAACGTGCTCGAACAAGTCTTAAAATACCTCATGCGGCGCCATAAAAGTTACTGGAAAAGCTCGCGGCCAACGGACTTGAAAATTCTAAGCGAAAAAACTCTCGCCTTGAAACTGGACGTGAGTCCCGGGCATCTAAGCCGGCTCGCTTCCGAGCGGGCGCTTTTGACGCCCTGGGGCGAGACCGTCGCGCTCAGGCGCCTGTTCATATCGCCGGCCCAACGCCGCCGAACTCTGATTCGACAAATTCAAGAGGACCAAGGGCCGTCAACCGCGCGGCAAATCCAAAAAATTCTCAACACGCGCTATCGCCAAAAAGCCTCCATCCGGCTCATCAATCTGGCCCGCCATGTTTAACAACCTTCGCCGCTCGCGCCGCCGATTGGAAGACAAGGCTTTTCTTGGGGCTTTTGAGGAATCACAAGAAGCGATCATTGTGCTCGACGCGGAAGAACGCGTCTACACCATGAGCCGGGGAGCGGAGAAACTTCTCGGATACTCCCGCGAAGAGCTCAATCTCAAACCATGGGCAAGCATCCTGACGAGTTGCGGTGAGGATCCCTGGCCCTCATTGAAAAATTTCAAGGCGGCTCACAACTGGCCGGCGGTCTTAAAAGTCAAGGACGCCGGGCCCATAACGGTCGTCCTTGAAATCCAAACTTTAAGGAGCCAGGCCAAGGATCCGCCCTCGGGTTACCTGGCCTGGATTGCGCCCAGCCAAAACCTCGAAGGGCTTTCCCTGGAAAGCCGCGTTTTACGGGAGACTTTTTTAAGGCTCCATCGCTTAGGAACAGTTGGCCAGCTCGCCGCCTCTTTTGCCCATCAAATGCGCTCTCCTCTTGCGACGATCCAATCCCAGGCGGAGTTCGCCGTCGAATTTCTGTCGCCTTCGCCAAAACTGCGAGAGAATCTCGAAATGATATTAAGAAATGTCCAACGGCTCGGATCCACCATTGATGGATTAATCCGCATGGCCAAATCAGGAAGCCTCGCCTTGACCATGGGCGCCATCGGCCCCATTCTGGAAGCCGCCTGCCGCTCCATTGAACCGGCGGCTAATAAACAAGGCGTGCGAATTACCCGACGACTGGAAACCGCGCCCGATCTCTTGCGCGACCCCGATCTTTTGCACGGAGCCCTCTACAACCTGCTGATCAATGCCGTCGAAGCCATGCCTTCGGGCGGAACGCTCCACGTAAACTATCTCCCTCATCGCGAGGGTTTTCAAATTATCATTCAGGATAGCGGGCGCGGGATGAACGCGGCGCATCTGGGTCATATCGGCAAGCCTTTTTTTACGACCAAAGAGGACGGCACGGGCCTAGGTTTTTACATCGCCCGGCAAATCATCGAGTCGCACGGCGCTAAATTGCAATTAACCAGTTCCCAGGGCGCCGGAACCACGCTGAGCATTATTTGGCCGGCCGGTAAAACTAACCCATGAAACACATTCTTCTTGTGGATGACGATGCGGAACTTTTGAACTCTCTGTCCCGGTATCTCAAGGCCAAAGGCTATGAAACGCGAGCGGCCGCGGCCGCTCGCGAAGCGCTTAAAATTCTTGAGCGCCAAAATATAGACCTTGTCCTCTTGGACCTGACCTTGCAAGGACTTTCGGGACTCGATCTTCTTAAAAAAATTCGGCAGGCCGAGCCTGCGGCGGCAGTGATTGTTTTAACCGGCAACGTGGACATTGCCACGGCCGTTGCCGCCATAAAGGCCGGCGCCCACGACTACATCACCAAACCTTTCGGCCATGAACAGCTCTTGCTTGCCATCGAAAAAGCGCTCGGTGGACGCGAGCTTGCCAAGCAAGTAACGGGCCTGAAACAACAACTGAAAGCCGCCGAGGCTGAACCCTCCTTCCTGGGAAAAAGCCGTGCCGCCAAAACCCTGCTCAACCAAGTTAAGACAGTCGCGCCCACGGATTTGGCCGTCATCATCGAGGGCGAGTCCGGCACGGGCAAGGAACTCTTAGCCCGGCTCGTCCATCTCCTAAGCCTTAGACACGAGGGCCCCTTTCTCGCGATCGACGGCGGCGCCCTGCCGGAAAACCTTGTAGAAAGCGAGCTCTTCGGTTATGAACGCGGAGCCTTCACCGGAGCGGAAAAATCTAAACACGGGCTTTTTGAGACGGCCTATCGCGGCACGTTATTTTTGGATGAAATAGGCAATCTTTCGCTAGGTATTCAATCTAAACTGCTCAGGGTCCTGGAAACCCGGACGGTCCGGCACTTGGGCGGCAAAAAAGACATCCCCGTTGACGTGCGGCTCGTCGCGGCCTCCAACAGGCCCCTGGCCCAGGCTATGGCGCAGGGCGCGTTTCGCTCGGACCTTTTTTACCGCCTGAATCAATTTACATTGAACGTGCCCTCGCTACGAGAGCGTCCGGAGGACATTAATCTTTTAACCCTCCATTTTTTGAAAACCGCCAACAAAGAACTTAAAAAATCCGTGGCCGAAATTTCCCCTGAGGCCATAAATCTGTTGCGGCGATACCCCTGGCCCGGCAATGTGCGCGAGCTCAAGCACGTTATCACGCGCGCGTGCCTGCTCTCGGCCAACCAAATCAGCCCGGAGCATTTGCCTGAAGAAATCACCAAGGGCGCTCCCTCCCCGGCGCCCAAAGGCCACAATGGCGCCGGCGCCCTGAAAAAATCCCGAGAAGAGGCGGAAAAAAAACTGATCGCGGCCGCGCTTCGGAAAACCGGCGGCAATAAAAGAAAATCCGCCGTCCTGCTCGGCATCCACCGTAGCGTCTTGTACTACAAACTCAAAAAATACGGCCTGGACCAATAACGGCAATCGTTTAGTTCCGTATGGTGTCCGTGCGCCAGGATAAGCTACATCAATCCAGTGGATGAAAGTTCCACCGCTCAAAGCCTAGCCAGCAGAGCAGTAGCCAGCCTTGGATCGCTGATGGCGACATCAGGGATTAACCTGAATTCTTCAGTTACCCTTTAAAAACAAGCCACCGTCTCGCTAAACTC
>CAYHKQ010000077.1:0-10872 GCA_964357255.1 uncultured Elusimicrobia bacterium | reverse complement strand
TTGGCAAGGCCCTGGCCAAAGAGACCATCTTGCCCCAGCTCAAGACCGAAACCCAAGGTCCCTTGGCTCCCAGGGCGGTTAGATTAATAGAGAGGGGAACAAAGACATTTAAGGGCGTCAATGACACTTTAGCCCAGTATCGCCGCTCCGGAACCCATGCCCAGAAAGTCCTGGGCTGGGCCGCTCCTGTGGCCTTGCCTATAGTCGCCTCTGCTGTTTCCCTGGCCTTTCTTCCAACCGTGTCCCTGCCACTCATTGGGGCTATGCCGGCGCCGGCTATTCTGGGGCTAGTAGCGACGGGAAGCGCTCTGACGACATGGATGAAGGACAGGAAGGACAAGGGGGCAAAAACAAAAGAAGAAAAAATTGATGAAGCGATGGCGCAGGAGCGCAGAGCAACTATCGTGCCATCGGGGTGGAACCCAGGGTCCTGGATTAAGGCGGGTTATTCCAAAATTCAAGAAACAAGGGCATTAAATGTCGCTCTGCCTATTTTATTGGCGGGCGGGGCTGTTGCCTTGTCGGCATTGAGCGGTGGCGGGGATTTGGGCGCCGGCGCTATGGCCGCTGTGGGCCTGGGAGCGGTTTTGACTAAAGGCGGCCGCCGGGGATCACGCAATAAGCCCGGTCCTGAAGCTGAAATTTCTGGCGATCAACTCGGAACTAAAGAGAAACGCGGAAGAAAGCCCGGCTCGAATGACGTCAGTGACCTCGATCCCTTAGGCAATCCGAGCCGCGATACCGGCGGCGATTCGGGCGGCAAGGGCTATTTTGACGATTATTCCTCCGGCGGCGGCCGTGGGGCGGTTTTATTTAGCGATTTCTTCGGCCTTGGCATGCTCACGCGCTTTTTGCTGAACAATCCCGTGTCTCGCTGGATTGCCTTGAAGGTTCGCGGATTTTTTCCGAGAAGAGAAAATCAGCCCTTACTTTCCAAAGACGAGCCGTCCTCAGGTTCCCAAGAGATTGCCTCTGGAATTCAGTCGCCCGGGGCGTTTGACTTGGCTTACAATCTGGCCGTGGGCGCTATGGTCAAAGATGCCGGCGCGCCGTTTGCGTCGGCCAGGGGCGGCCGGGGTCAGGGGCCCGTGGAAGTTTCGCCGGATAAAATTGAGCCGCCTCAGAAATCTTGGGAGTACGGGCCGGCCAAACTGGTTATCGCTGACGCGGTGGGCCAGGAAGTTAAGGCCCGCGTGCTCCAAGAGATTCAATATGCCCGCACCTTGAGCGCCGAGGAGCGGGTTAAGAATTCTGGCATTCGCATGATGGCTTTTTTGATTACGGAGTACGAGCTTGCCAATCTTTTAGTCGAGGCAGTGGCGGAAGGGGTTCCGGTCGAGATCATTATGGACGGCAGTCAGACTGGCAATAAGAATTCCCAATACAAAGTTCTTAAGGCGGCCGGCGTGAATATTAAGATTCTCAATGGTTTTAGCCCGAATGAAATTATGCATATCAAGTACGTTTATCTGAAAAGTCAAAATGTCGCTATTTTGGGTAGCGCTAATTTTTCATACAGCGCCATGAAGAGGGGTTCTAATATCGAGTGGATGTTTCGTTTTGATCCGGCCAAGGCCAATAATTCCGAAGAGCGCCGATTGGCGGAAGCTATGATCGGGATGACTCAGGAAGTCAATGAATATCTCCTTACGTTGCCCGAGGGCAAGACAGCGCCTTCAAAGGAGCCCAGGTTTGATCAATTGCGCGCCTTGACATTGAATATGGAGGAGGCTGTTCAATATGTCAAGGATAATTGGGGTGAATCCGTCCGGCAATGGGCGCCGGTGGGACAGCGGCAGGTTGACGCAGATGTTCTAGCGGTGATTTTGAACAAAACAGCCTGGTTCTCCAGGGTCCAGACTCTGGGCGGCATGAGGCGCTCGGACCTGTTTGTGGAAAAATCGCCGGAAGGTTCTCAGGAACCTTCTCTTTCGAAAATTGACCCCCTCGCTCTTCGGGACCAAGTTACCGGCCTTCGTCCAGCCCTCGGATCAGCGCCTCCGGCGACACAAGCGCCGCGAGCAACGGCTCCCCTTTCGGTCAAACCTTTGACCTTGGGCCAAAAAATTAAATACACAGCGATTAACGGCGTCGTGGGTTTGGCCTTTATGGTGGCCAGCTTGGTTTCTCTTTCCATGTCTTCCGCCGCGCCGCAGTTGATCGGTTTGGCCGGCGCGGCTATGACTGCGCTTAGTATTCATGAACTGGGGCACGGTTTGGCCGCGAAGCGCTATGGCGCCCTTGGGGCCGAAGAACAGAAACGTCTGGGCATTAATCCGTTGCGTCATTATCAGCCTTGGGCCTGGATGCTGGTGGCGGCGGGCGCTTTTATGGCAAGCCCGGTGGGCTTGATGCTGATGGGGATGGGCATGTTTTGGTTTACGAAGCCTCTGGACATTAACCTCAATGAGATTCAATCAAAACAAGGGGCCCGGGCCTCTCGTCTTATTTTATTGCTGGGCCCGGCGGCCAATGCTGTGGCAGGGATTCTATCGTTCGCCCTTTCCTCGTTCCATCATTATTTCTTCTTTTTGTCCATAGCCAATTTTGTCATAGCTACGGTTAATCTTTTGCCTTTGTTCATCGGGAATCGCTCGTCGGACGGATTTCAGCTTTTGCAGAATTTGGCGCCCAGGGTGTTCACAACGGAGTCGGCTAAAGCTAAGAATTTGTGGCTTGCGCTCAGCCTTGTGATTTTGGCCGCGGTCGTTCAATACGGGATTCCTGCCTTGATTGATTTGGGCGGAGGAATGTCGTCCTTGATGATTTCCGGTTCCGTTATGTTGCCGCTGGTTGCCCTGGGAACCGTGCGCAATCGTAGGGGCAAGAGCGGGGGAAAGCGCAAGACAGGACGACGGGAGGAGGGTAAAAAAGAAGTTCAGATTGAATCGCCGAAGGGATTTTCCAGTTTGGATCAGCCGATTCCCGCTGTTGAGGCGATTGGGATTTTGGAAGGGCTTTATGATCATGGGCAGGTCAAAATGCGGTTCATGCCGGAGAACCGGGACATGGTTATGGATTCCCGGTCCGCCTTGGATCAGATTATCGCCAGAGTTCAACAAGGAGATTTAGTTTTATATAGAAAAGGCGGGTTGTCCCAGGGGTATTTCTTGATGGGGACTGCGGAGATAGCGGCAGAGGGGGCGACGAAGCGATGGGGAGATGATGAGAAGGGGGGGCGACGCGGCGACGCGACGAAGGCCCAAGGGAAGGCGAATGAGGCGGCTGGGGCAGGGGGCGAAAGAAGCGAGCAAGTTTTGATAGAGCGGCTTAAAAACCTTGGGGGATTTGATTTTAAGACGCCGGTTTCGTTGGGTGTCTCCGATAAATTCGGCGAAGAGCAAGGCCCGGCCGATGATCTTTCGCATTTATTTCCTCCTCAAGACCTTGTTTATGTGCGCCTTGAAAGCGGAGGCTGTTTGCCGATTAAACGGTCTGCGTGGCAAAACATTCTTGAAGATTTGCCACAAGGCAAGGCCGCAGGCCAGCCGGCGTTGAACTCGGGGCTGGACAAACTCTTCGGCGGCGCCTTGGAGCGATTGGAGCGATACGAGCGCACCTTGGAGGGAGTCCTTCGGTACATCGAGAGCGATTCCAAGGTTCCAAAGTCTGCGAAAGAGGCCTTGCGTATTCTGCGGGCCATCGGCGTGGATATCCGCTACGGGGCTATGCCGCCGGGCGCCTTGGCTTATTTCCATCCTGAGGACTTACGCGTCGTTATGAGCGCGGACTTGGCCGAGGCCTCCCTGGAATATCAGGCCTTTATTTTTATTCATGAATTTCAGCATGCTTATGATCATGCAAAGAACAGGCCTTATGCCTTGGAAAGCGAGGGCAGGGCCTTTTGGGCTGAGACCCTGCCGCTGGAGTCAATTTTGCCTAAGGATTTGCCGGCTGGAAAAGACTCAGACCTGCGGTTGCGAACCATGAATCTGCGCATCCTAGAGTTGTTTCGTAAATATAAGAAATACCCCGCGCTTTTTGGCGATGAAGTGACTAAGCCGTATGTCGAGAAATACGGCCCTTATCTCGCAGGGCTTCGTAAGGCCAAGATGTATCTCGATGACATCGAGGTCGCGCTACAAAAGAAGACGATTGAACTCGCTGAGCTTAAGAAAAAGACAGATTTTCAAGAGCATATCTTAAAGGGCGCGCCGGACGCGGAAATTGCGGAAGAAGCCAATGAAAATTTTAAACGCCTGGCGGAGCGCACGGCGGTGGTGGTTCAGGATATTAAGAGGCTTGAGCGTTTGCGCGACGCGATCAGCCGCGAGGCGGACCCCGGTAGCGTGGCCAAGATCTGGGTGGGCCGGGTGCAGGCATGGGAAGTGGCCCAGAAAGTCAATCGTATTAGAAACGAGCCTGAGATTGACACCTTGGATGGATTTTTAGGAGCCAAGACCGAAGAGATTAAAGATAACAAGGCTTTGCGTTCGGTTTACCGGCGGCTTCATCTTATGCTCCTGACCTTGTTCCCGCTGAATTTAGCGCCCTTGGCCGCGATCGCCGGCGCGCCAGGGATTACCGTGGAGCGGCATGTAGATATCAAAAATCATCTGGCCCGACTTTTGAAAGATCAAGAACGTGGGCCACTGTTTTTAAACCTTATTAAGGAAAAAGGATTTTTAGATGGATTTGGCGAATTCCGTTCTATCCTGTGGCAATTGGCCGATGATATGGAGGACTTGACTTACCATGCGCAACGCATGACCCAGCAAGGGCCGATTAAATTTGAATTTCAACCGTCCGCTGAAATCCGCTCCGTTTTGATCCGTTATTGGAACGAGGATTCAAAGGCCAAATTATATCTTGAGGAGCTTCTACTAAAAGTCACTCGCGGGAACGAAGGCGCGGGCTCGATGAAAGCATTGCGCGTTGCGATGGATCATTCAGGCGTCGCGAATTATTTTTCCGCGCAAGCGATTTTGGCTATTTCTATGGCCTTGAGCCAGATAGAGAAGGCCGGGGGGAAGGCCGATGTGGCCAATGGAGAAAAGGCGAAAGAGGCGGACGGGGTGGCGAAGGCGAAAGAAGAGGGATCAGTTTTTGACAATCCTGAGGTTTTGGCTAAGGTTGCGCCTTTATTGATGAGGGCGTTTCAAGTTTTGGCATTGCTTAGGCCTGCTATGGAACGCGATACGCTGAATGCGAAAACCAAGGAGAGCCTAGTGTCGCTTTATCTTAATCTCATTACGAGTCAGGCGTTTGTCCGGCTTTTAGCCATGCCCCAAGCTCAAGAGGGGCTTGCGGAGATGGCGGAGGATTTGAGGGTTTATTCGCATAATCCGGATGTTCGTCGGGTGCTGTGGGAGCTTTTTATAACCTCGCCCGGTCCGGTCCAGGCTACTGTCCTGGCTTTGATTGAAGTTCCAAAAATTCTGCCCCTTGATACCCAGATGATGCAGGTTCTCTTGAATGCGGCTCCGCTCGGTTCGATGGACGAGGTCATGGCCGTGGAAACGCTTCGCGTGCTGGCCACCTCCCCGGCCCGGGAAGAATATCGCGGCTTAGTGGAAAGCTACTTAAAAGGCGCGAGCCCTGACGCGCGTGGGGAAGTGGTTATGAAGGCGCTGTCGGCCTATTTGGGCGACCCTGAAGTTTTGAAACTTTTTGTCAAAAATGCGACTGACAAAAGCCTAGCGTTCGCGGAGCGCAGGGTTTACGTTGAAGCCTTGAGCGCCTCCTTCTTGAAGGTTCAAAACGGGCTTGCCGGGTTTGGGTCCTTGCTTTTCAACGCATTCTCCAAGGAAATCGTCCGGCGCGTGAGTTGGCGTCCCCTGGGCGGCGTTGGACAAATGTTGGTCCCAAATCCAGCCGAGATGGAAGAAACCCGCGCCAGGGAAAATTATTTGCTTCCCTTGGCTACGCTTTTGGCCAAAATCGGTCATAGCGTTGCGACGAAAGAGGCGGCCGGGGCGGCGAAGATTGACGGGCCTAATCGCAGTTTGCTTTTTAATATCGGCGGGGTTCTTGCGGGTTTAATTTTGTTTTCAGTGGGCGCGCAGACAGTGATGGCGAGCGCGCTTCTTGGCAATTTGTTGAGCTTGGCAGGATTGGCTGTCGGCGGTATTTCTCTTTTTGGATTTTTGTCTGATTTTTTCGTTATTTACATGCAGTTTTTAGTCCTGCCGAAATTGATGGCATTGCCATTTATGGGGCTGGCCAAATTGGCCCAATGGGTTTTGCCGGATGGTAGAATGGCTCGATTCTTTGGCAGACTGAGTTCGCATTCATCGCTTTCCCCGCAGGATTTTGAGCTTTTCCTTGATGTGGAGACCTTGAAAGACGCGGTCAAAACGCAAGGAGTTGCCTCTGTTTCGCAAGCTGATGCTAAAAAAATTGCGTCCCCCAGCGCTTTAATGGCGGTTTTGGCCATTATTGATTCCAGGGGGGCGGCTAAAATGCTTTCTGAGTTGGCTCCCGAGGAAGGCATAGGCGTTGTCGGGCGGCTTTTGGCGCATCCGTTGTACGCGAGCCTGGGCCTGCGCATTTTAGCGCAGTTTAAGAAAAATTATCCGGCGCCTTATTCGTTATTGACGCAGATGGCGCCATTGCCCAAGGGGCTTGCAGGGCGCATAGACCGGACGCTTCGTCAAATTGAATCAGGCCGGGTGTTGGCCGCGGAACGGATGGCCGGCGTTTTTATTGAAAAAATCGGGGGTTTGGACCCGGAGATTCGGCCTTTGATTAAGCCCTATACGGCGACAATCTGGAATCTTAAACTTGCCCGGCTCGATCTAGCCGGCTCAGGCATTTATATGCGCACGGATTTGGCCCATCGGCCTTACGTCTTTTACAAGATACTCGCCAATAAGCTGGTGGATGCTAAGTCTTATGAAAATCAGCCGATGAAAAAATGGATGGAGGAATTAAAGGCCAATCGCCGCCATTGGCCGAACAGGCTTTTTTACTTTTTCACTAATTTCATGGGGCTTCTCGCTTCTTTTGTTCCCGATTTGTTGATTTATGCGGCGGGCATTAATCCGTTTCAACTTTCTGTTTATCTTATTCAAATGCCTTTGGCTTTTGTGATTTATATGGCGACGGTTAACTGGCTTCGCGGTGAAACGGCGCCGATTGTTTGGACGGTTCAAGAACGGGAAGCTGGAGGCGGGAATCAGGAGGCGGCGGAAGCGGAAATTCAGGCTCTTGCCGACATTCCCGATCAGTCGCTAATCCAGCCCCTCCCCCTTTCCACTTTTGTGTTGCTCATCGGCGGCGCCGTGGTCTTGGCCGCGTTGATGTTGGGCGGTTCTTTTTCAGTCGCGTTGCCGGCGGTTGTCGGATTAGGCGCTGTGATCGCCAAGGATGGGGCAGGCCGGTCTCGGGGCGGCAAGAGTCCGGCCCCAAGGTCAGGGCGCAAGTTAGAGACTTATGAGACAGGGCCCAGGCTTTCTAATTCTCATGACGCCGGCGATCTTGACGAGCTTGGCAATCCCCGGCGCCAAACCAGCGGCGATTCCGGCGGCAAGGGTTATTTTGACGATTACTCCTCTGGCGGCGGACGCGGCTCCGAGCTTTTTGTTGATTTTTTCGGCTTGGGGATGCTGACGCGTTTTTTACTCGCCAACCCCGTTTCCCGATGGATCGCTTCGAGAGTTGGACTGGGAGGGCGCAAGTCCCGTCCGCGGACAGGGGGAAATGGAAAATTTAAGCCGCCGTTGTCCTTCTCCGGCGCCCAAGGCGGTAAATTTCAAGAGCCAATGGTCACTATCTGTTGGATTCCTAAAACCGGTTTAATTGAGGAGACCATCACCTATCCTTTTGCCGTTGCTCAGCAAGGAGGCAGGCAAGACACTGACTGGGATCCTCAAGTTCAGCGGCGTTTAAGAGATATGGCCGGCAGTTTGGGCATGAACCTCGATGATTTAGACCGAATGGGCGGCAAGATCAAGTATGCCTTTGCCGCAAAGAACGCAGGGGATCAGTGGTTCGATATTGTTGTTCCACGCTCTCATGCCAAGGCTGCTCGGCGGTTGTTAGGCCAGAGTGGGATTGTGGAGGCGGTGAGAGTCCGCGCGCATCATAATAATTTGGCCCGGATATTTCAGGGGCAAGAGGCAACTGCTCAGGTCCCTCCGCGTTTGTCACACCGGCTTTCGCCGGTGTCCAGTGAGGGAAAATCCGAAGAAGGCCTGGATACCGGCTTTGGTTCGACTGGCGCTCACCACACTGAGCGGAGTCGAATGGGTCGCCGGTATGACGGGAAAGAGGAATCTGACGGGAAAGAGGAATCTGAGCAACTACCAGAGCCGCTGGTTCTTGCTGATGAGCGCAGGGCAGGGCTTTTTCGTAAGGAGATCGAGCTCGAAGAGTTTTGGACGCTTTCAAACTACGGAGAGGGCGGCATGGCCTCGGCCGTGGATACGGGGCGTTCGCCGCATCCGGCCATTCCGGAGGAGAGAAATGCGGGACGCAAGGATTTGAGCGGCACTGGACTCGATGACGGCATGCGTCATGGAACCCATGTTTCCGGCATTATGGCCGCGGGTTTAAAATTCATGCTCGACGGAGCCTCTGGCGCCTCGGAGAAAATATGGCCTTTTATGGGAGCGGGGCCGCTGTTGAAAGCTCTTATGATTAAAATTTTTCCTTCGCATGAACGGCGCAAAGAGCGCGTCCGTAAGTTTGGCAAACGCAAACTGATCGTTCCATTTTTTGAGAGCAACTCCACGGAAGATGATTTCATTGCCGCCTTGTTTGAAGTTGACAAGTCGGCCAAAGAGAACGGCATTGACCGCGGCGTGGCGAGCAATCACAGTTACGGCGCTCCATTCGGTAGCAAGCGGGAAGCCGTGGCCTTGGGAAAACTTGTTAAACCGAAAAAAGAAGGCGGCCTCGGGTCCCTGCCGGTCGCGAGCAAGGGCAATTCCGGTCCTGCTAAAAATTCCATCGGCTATCCGGCCGGGTATTCTAATGTTATTGCCGTGGGAGCGGTTTATGTGGATAAAAAAGACAGAATTCGATTCAGCCATTTTGGCTCCATTGGTCATGCCAAGGACCCGATTACAAGCCTTTTAAACTTAGGCCCCGGCATTTTGGCTCCGGGGGGCGACGCGTGGGATGACCCGGCTAAAAAAATTTTTAAGGATGGAGTAACCTCCATGAACAGCGCTCAGGGCGATCCTGACGCGACGATTCAAGCCAATGAGGTTTTGGTAGAGGGCCGGCCGCTTGCTTTGAATTTGTCGGGGACTTCCATGTCCGGGCCGTACGTGGCGGCTATTGTCGAGATATTGGCCTTGGGTTGGAGCAAGATAGTGAAACAGGCTGGCTCGGATGAGGAATTTACTGTGGATCGGGCCGCTTACGTCCTTGAAAAAACAGCCCGTGATTTGGGCTATATGCATGATTTAGAGAGCGCCGGCTTGGTTCAATCGGCCCAGGCATGGCGCCTGATGGAGCAATTGGCTAAAGAAACGGTGGATGGCAAGGGCCAGGTTCTCGATGGTTTCAAGGATTATGCCCAGGCTGTTCATGCGGGCATGACGCCGGGAACCGAAGGGGCGCCTCAGCAAAAGCTCCTGGAGCTTTTGAAATCCTCGGATTGGTTGGCCCGTCTTTATGCTACTTTGGGATTCATTAATCATCCAGTGAGGGCCGGCCCTGAACTGGAAACCCTTTTGCAAACCCTTGCCAAAGAATCTGAACCTCGAGTCCGTAGAGCTATTTACGAAGCCCTGGCCTATCAAACAAATTCAGCTGTCCGGGATCAGATTTTAGATTCTTTGAAACTTTCAGATTCCGGCGTGGAGCCGGAGGATTTATTTAAGGCATACGTTCTAACCAGAAAGCAGCAGGTCCGGCAGATTAGAGATGACCAGTCCTCATCTGTCATTCCCGCGAAAGCGGGAATCCAGGTTCGCCCTCAAGAAGAAGCTGAACTGGATGCCCGCGTTCGCGAGCATGACGGAAAGAATGGGGAAAATTCGGCCCAGGCTCGCCGCGCTATTCTCAAGGCTTTGCAAAACGCGGTGGAGCGGGACGATCCATACGCGGCTTTAAATGCCTTGTGGATGATCGAGGGGATGGAGCAGGATAACCCAGACTTCATCGAGGCCCTACGTTCCATAGCAAAAAATGAGAAAGAGCATGAGTTGGCCGCTTATGCGGCTCATGCGATTGCCGAGACGGCTAATTCCATTCCTATTGAAAATTTGACGGCGGTTTTGCCGCCAAAAATCGTTCTGGGACTTATTCGGGATTTCGGCTCGCCGAATAATCATCCTTATGTCAGGGAGTTGGCCCTAACGCTGGCCGGATTGTTTGCTAGAAAGGGGAAAAACGCGAGGGATTTTTATTTTGGCGACGCGCAATTTAGCGGGGCTGTTAAGGAATTTTTGGCGAAATATGAAACCTGGCAGGGCGATGACCTGCATTTCGCGACAATTTTAACTCTTCTCGAAGGCGACTCTTTGCCAACTATTAATTCCCAAGAAAGGGATGCGAGCGGCCGTCTTATCGCCGGCTTATCGTCCAAACCGGTTCATCTTATCGCTATCCCACGCAGGGGGACCAGGGTTGGGCGGTTGCTTTATGCGAGTGACGGGCCGCAGTTGATGGCCTTGGCCCGCCAGACTCTTGGATTTGATCCTCAGGTTTTAACGCCGCTGGGCGCCGAGCTTATCGCCGCGCTCCCTAATTCAGAGAGTAGGCGCGGGGCCTTGATTATCGAAGTCAACGACATTTCCAGGATTGCACAGTTGCGTTCTGAGCTTGGAAAACTGGGCATTGATTCGCGTTTGGCCAAGCCAGTAAAGGCGTACCTTCATAAAACAGGGCCATTGAGCGGCGTTCCGGAGATTCGTCAGAAATACGGTTACACCGGCAAGGGCGTGGTTGCCGCGATTATTGACAATGGCATGGCCGTCG
>CAYHKQ010000076.1:0-11171 GCA_964357255.1 uncultured Elusimicrobia bacterium | reverse complement strand
TGACTACCGCTCCCTCGGAGAGGAGTCAAATTTTAGGCTCTCTGCGGAAGACGGGAAATGGTCATATAATTTCGTTACGGTCCCTAAAGGTAACTACTCAGGTCCTCCCTCCTCGTCATTCCGGCGTAGGCCGGAATCCAGACCCTCTTAATCTGGATACCGGCGCAGGCCGGTATGACAAACGCAGAGGGACCTGAGTAGTTACCCCTAAAGGGTTAATATAATCTGACTCCCATGAAAGAAACAAAATTAAACCGTCCTGTCGCCGCTCCAGTCAACAATCATCCGACTGACCCAAAAATTAACCTTTCCAAGCTTAATGCGCTCAAAGAAGCGATCGGCAAAAACGAGGTGGATACCGTGCTGATGGTTTTCCCGGACATGCAAGGGCGTTGGATGGGCAAACGCGTCACCGGCCCATTTTTCCTTGACTCCGTGGCTCGACACGGAGTCCATGCCTGCTCCTACCTTTTAACCGTAGACATGGAAATGGAACCCCTTCCGGGATTCAAGCTCACGAGCTGGGATCGAGGCTACCAGGATTTTCACATGGCGCCGGACTGGAATACGGCCAGGAACCTGGCCTGGCTGGAAAAAACCGCGCTGGTCATTTGCGACTTAGAGGATGATCGCGGCCGGCCCATCGAGGCCGCCCCCCGCCAAATTCTTTTAAAACAAATCGAACGGGCCCGGGCTAAAGGATGTCTGCCGATGATAGGTTCGGAGCTCGAGTTCTATCTCCTGCGTGAAACATACGACACGGCCCGCGAAAAAAATTACCACAACCTCGCCATGTTCGGCTCCTACGTAGAGGACTACCATATCTTCCAAGGCGCCAAGGAAGAAATCGTGCACCGGGACATCAGAAATTTTATGGAGCGCTCCGGCGTCCCGATTGAGTCTTCCAAAGGCGAATGGGGACCGGGCCAGCACGAAATCAATTTGCGCTATACGGACGCCCTGGAAATGGCTGATCGACATACAATTTACAAGCACGGCGCCAAAGAAATCGCCATGGCCAAAGGATTCTCCCTTACATTTATGGCCAAATTCGACTCAGCTTTAGCGGGATCGAGCTGTCATTTGCACTCCTCGCTCTGGGACTTGGAGGGCCAAAAAAACCGTTTCTGGGCCAAAGACAAACCCTCCGATCTTTTCCGCCACTGGCTCGGCGGGCAGATGGCCCTGGGGAAAGAATTTTCTCTTTTTTACGCGCCGACGATCAATTCCTACAAGCGCTATCAATCAGCCACCTTTGCCCCCACTAAAATCGCTTGGGCGCATGATAACCGCACCTGCGGTTTTCGTGTGCTGGGCGAGAGCAACGGCCTTCGAGTTGAAAACAGAATCCCCGGCGCGGACGCGAATCCCTACCTCGCTTTTGCCGCGACCATCGCGGCCGGGCTTTATGGGATTGAGAGAAAAATCGAGCCGCCTGAGCAAACCCACGGCAATGCCTACACCCAAACCCAGATTCCCGGCGTCCCCCGAAGTCTGGAGGAAGCGATCGCGGAACTGACCAACAGCAAAGCCGCCCACGAGGCTTTTGGTCCGGAAGTTGTCGAGCATTACCTTCACTACGCCGAATGCGAAGCCGCCACCCACCGCAAGGCCGTAACCTGCTGGGAAAAGGCTCGATATTTCGAAAGAATCTAATTTTTTTAGGAGGAATCCAAATATGAGACTCAAAAATAAGGTCTGCCTTATTACCGGAGCAGCTTCCGGCATGGGGCGCATCGCCTGTGATATTTTTGCAAAGGAGGGCGCCAAAATCATCGCGCTCGACGTCAATGCCAAGGACGGCGAATCCTTAACCAAGGAAGCGCTGGACAAAGGCTATCTTTTGAAATTCATGCGTTGCGATGTCTCGCGACCGGCCCAGGTCAAAAAAGCCATTGACCTGGGCGTCAAACGCTTCGGCAAACTCGATGTGATTTACAACAATGCCGGCGTTTTCCTGAAAGACGACGCCTCCGTTCTTGAGACAACTCCCGAAGTCTGGGACAAGACTCTCGACATCAATCTTAAGGGCATGTACCTGGTCTGCAAATACGGCATTCCGTATCTTTTGAACAATGCCAAAAATGGAGGATCGGGCTCCGTCATTAATATTTCATCAATCGTGGCTCTTGTTGGTTGCACGGTTGCGCAGGATGCGTACACGGTCTCTAAGGGCGGCGTTCTGGCGTTGACCAAATCTTTGGCCATTCAATATGGACGCCAAAATGTCCGCGCCAACGCCATTTGCCCCGGCCCGATTGAGACACCGCTTTTAACTCGATGGCTCTTCGCCAACCCCAAAGAAAAAGAAAAAAGAATCGTGCGCCAGCCCATGGGCCGTTTCGGAAAGCCCGAGGAAATCGTCTACGGCGCGCTCTATCTCGCTTCGGATGAATCCTCCTGGACCAACGGCGCCGCCCTCGTCATTGACGGCGGCTTGACGTCCAATTATTTTTAATAAGGAGACTTCCATGATACCCAAAACCCTGGAAAAAAATTTAAGCGTCATCAACCCGGCAACCGAGGAGGTTATCGCTGAAATCCCCTCTTGGACGCCCGAACAGTTGGAACGGGCGGTGGCCAACGCCAAGATGGCGCTGGGCGGCCCCTGGGCCAAAATATCGGCCCGCGAACGGGGCAAAATTCTCCTTAAAATCGCGCAAGGAATCCAAAGCCGCCACGAAGAACTCGCCCAACTCGAAACTAAAAATACCGGAAAACCCATCCGCGACTCCCGCGATGAAGTAAATCTGGCGGCGGACAGCTTTGAATACTACGCCGGCGCTACGAATAAATTCTTCGGGGAAACCATTCCCGTGACTGCCCGCGGACTTTGCATGACGCTCAAGGAGCCAATCGGCGTTTGCGCCCTCATCGTTCCCTGGAATTACCCCTTGGTCATTGCCTGTTGGAAAGTGGCTCCGGCATTGGCCTGCGGCAATACCGTATTGCTCAAACCTGCCAGCCTCACGCCGCTCACCGCCATCGAACTCGGTAAAATCGCGCTCGAAGCCGGACTCCCGGAGGGTGTGCTCCAAGTGGCGCTCGGATCAGGCAACGCCATCGGCCAACAGCTCATCTCGCACCCTGATGTGGTCAAAATTTCCCTGACCGGCGAAACCACAACGGGCAAAAAAGTCATGCGCGCTGCGGCCGAAACCTTAAAACGCGTCTCCTTGGAACTTGGCGGCAAATCGCCCAATATTATTTTTGACGACGTGGACGTCAAAGCCTGCGTTGCCAACTCCATTCTCTCCGTTTTCTCGAACTGCGGCCAGGATTGCTGTGCCCGCTCGCGCTTCATCGTCTCAGCCAAAATCACCGATCAATTCCTGACGGAACTCGTGGCCAAGGCCAAAACCTTAAAAATCGGCGACCCCCTAAACCCTGAAACTGAAATCGGCCCCATGATTTCCAACGCCCAGCGCCGGCGAGTCTTGGATTACGTGGACATCGGCAAACAGGAAAAAGCCGAACTGGTCTGGGGCGGCACGGCGCTCGACAAAAATAACGGCCAATCCAAGGGTTACTTTATTGTTCCGGCTGTATTCGCCAAAACCACATCCAATATGAGGATTGTCCAAGAGGAAATCTTCGGCCCCGTGGTCTGCGTCATGCCCTTTAACGACGAGGAAGAAGCCGCGCGCCTGGCCAATGACTCAATTTACGGCCTCTCCGGCTCGATCTGGACCAATAACGCCGCCCGCGCCATCCGCATGGCCAAAGCCGTCAAAAGCGGAGTGCTGAGCATCAACTCCTCCTCTAGCGTCCACTTAGAAGCCCCCTTCGGCGGCTACAAACAAAGCGGCCTGGGCCGAGAACTCGGCATGAAAGCCTTGGAAACCTATTCCGAAACCAAAACCGTATTCTTTTCGGAAGTCTGAACATCTCCTGAGTTGCGCATAAAAATATGGACTTCGATGTGATTATCGTAGGCGCCGGAGTCGCGGGATCAAGCCTGGCCGGCCTTTTAGGACAAGCCGGCGCGCGAGCGCTTTTGCTGGATAAAGCCGCTTTTCCCCGGCCAAAACCTTGCGGGCAAGGAATTTTACCTCACGGCGTAAAAGCGTTGGAAAAAATGGGAGCGCTAAGCGCAGTTATGCCATTGGGCAACAAATTACTTGGTTTAACTTATCACGCCCAACAAAACTCCTCTCATATCTGTTTTGGCGCTGACATTGGTTTTGGTTTAGGCGTCGAGCGCGCCAAGCTGGACTTTGCCCTTATTCAGTGGGCATTGACTAATCCTTCCATCTCGTTTGAGGAAAAAACGACATTCGAGGCCCCTCTAATGGAAGGCGCTCGAGTGGCAGGCGTGGTAGTCCGAAGCTCGAAGGGCAACAAGGCAACTTGGCGAGCGCCCGTAATTGTTTTTGCCGATGGTTTGCATTCCATCGCTCGCCGATCCCTTGGGATCGGCGTTCATTGGCCGCCCTTGAATCGTTTTGGCACGGTGGCTTATTTGGATCGCTTAGAACAGGTTGAAAATTCTGTAGAAGTATTTCTAGCCGAGAAATTCGAAGTCTATATAACGCCTTTGCCGGACAAGGTCTGTGTAGCGATTCTTCATGGAAAGGAATTATTGAATTCCCTGGAATCTTCTAACCGCGAAAAAACCTTTTTTAATTTTCTCGGGCGCGTGAACGCTTTGGGGCCCCGTCTTTCTCGTAGCGCCTGCGTGGGTCCCGTGCTACAGTGGGGACCATTGGCGCCCAAGGTGAATCCTATTTACGGGGATGGGTTTGTTTTAACGGGAGACGCGGGCGGCGCGGCGGACCCGATCACCGGCGAGGGAATGGCCCTGGCTTTTCGTGTCGCTCTCCAAATTTGCCCCGTGATCCTTCAGGCGATTGCGCGAGGCGGCCAGGCGGCATCCCTGGCGGCGTGCCAAAATATTTACGCAAAGGAAACGCGCAATGCCGTTAAGTTGGCGGGCCTTGTCCGGCGCCTGAGCCGGCATGGGTGGTTAGCCCAAAGAGTCGTCCGCAATCTAGGGCGTCATCCCGGCCTTTTTGAAGAGCTTCTGCGCGTGGCGACAGGACAAATCCAATATGAGTCTATTGGTTGGCTCACAAAAATAAAATTAGTTTGTTAGAGTAAAAAATAACCCTATGCCCAAAATCCTTTGCGTCGGCACGGCGCTTCCTCCTTATCGCATCACTCAGGCTCAAGCTAAAAAAACTTATGCGTCCCTCGCTCAAGACCGCAAAATTTTGCGCCGCCACTTGTCAATTTTCGACCACGCCGGCGTGAGCGCGCGTTATGCCTGCCGGCCGCTATCCTTCTATCGGAAAAATCATCCTTTCAAGGAACGCAATGAAATTTTTATTCACCATGCGCTTCGCTTGGGCCGTAAAGCCATTGGCCGGTGCTTTGCCCAATCGCGGTGCCGCGGCGAAGATATCCATCACTTTTTTTCAACATCAACCACGGGCCTGGCGACGCCAAGCTTGGAAGCGCGCCTAGCGCCGATGCTCGAATTGCCTTCTTCGATCAAACGCACGCCTTTGTTTGGCACAGGTTGCGCCTCGGGAGTAGTGTGTTTGGCGCGCGCCATGGAATACTTAGAAGCGCGGCCCAAAGAGAATGCTTTGATTTTATCCGTTGAACTATGCAGTCTAAATTTTCAAAACCAGGACCATTCCATACAAAATTTAGTGGCCTCGGCGATTTTTGGCGATGGAGCGGGGGCGGCGCTGGTGTGCGGCGACCAGTCTTCTCTATTAAAAAATCACCCCAAAGGCCCTCGATTGATCGCCGGCGCCAGCCACCTTTATCCCAATTCTCTTGAAATGATGGGATGGAATTTCTCCGAAGACGGCATGACCGTAATCTTGGCGGCCGAAGTGCCAAAATTGGTATCCACCACCTTTCGCCCTCTCACGGAAAAATTCTTGAAAGATCATGGCCTGCGCTGTGAGGATATTTCTCTTTGGCTCTTGCATCCCGGAGGTTTAAAGGTGATTGAAGCGTATGAAAAAGCGCTGGGGATCACCCCCGAGGATACGCGCTACGCGCGCCGCCTGCTCGCTCGCTATGGCAATTTATCTTCGGCCTCCATTTTTTTTATTTTGAGCGACGCTATGCGTCATGCCAGACCCAAGCCAGGCAGTTATGGACTCCTAGTTGCCATGGGCCCCGGTTTTGCCGCTGAATTTCTTCTTCTTCAATGGTAAATTGTCTTAGTTGGTGCCTTCTTTTTTATTTGGGGCTTCAAAGAATATGGGAGCTTTATCGTGCCAATCAAAACGCGCGCGCATTAGCATCGGCAGGCGCTAAAGAATATGGCCGCGCGCATTATCCAGTCTTGGTCGTGTTCCACGCGCTTTTCTTTGTCCTCATGGCCTATTTCGTGGCAAATGGCGCGCGTTTGGGCCCTAAGGGCATACCGTGGCTTATTTTGTTTGCATTAGCTCAAGCGTTGCGTTTCTGGTCTATTCATTCGCTGGGCGCCCGATGGACTACGCGAATTTGGATTTTGCCCTCAACGCCCTTGGTGCGCAATAGTCCCTATCGCCTTCTACGACATCCAATTTACACCGCGGTATTTTTAGAACTCCTTTGCCTTCCCATGGCCTACGGTCTGCCCGCGCTGGCCCTGAGCGTCACGCTAATCAATATGATTCTTTTGTCCATTCGCATCCGCGCCGAAAACGCCGCGCTGTCCTCTCAATAGATACGACAAAATAAAATTTTCTATATAATAACACGACTCATGCAAAATGATAAAAAGCCGCTCATGGTGAGCCTGTCGAACCATGAGCCAAGACGCAAAAAACCCTGTATTCATCCTTCGACAAGCTCAGGATGAGCGGAATGCAATGAATTTGCATGAGTCGTAATAATAAGTTGTAAAATTTTTACGTCCTAAAAATAGGAATCCGGTTAAAATAATTTTGGGGACCCGCAACTATCGGGACCTTTCGCGGGATGGAGGAGAAAATTATGATAAAAACATTTACCGTCGGGGTTTTATTCGCCTTGGCGGCGCCATTGGCGGCCAAGACCTATGAGATTGATCCGGTGCATAGTAGCGTGATGTTTCGAATTCATCATTTGGTCAGAAAGTTGCCTGGAAATTTCACCAAGTTTGAAGGAAATTTTGAGTATGAAAAAGGCAATCCCAAAATGTGGAAAGCGATGGCCTCAATTGACGCGGCCAGCATTAACACCAACAATGAAGACCGCGACAAACATTTGCGCGCGCCGGATTTTTTCGACGTTGAAAAATGTCCCAAGCTGACCTTTGTCGGCGTTAAGGTTGAGGAGGTCAAAGACAATATGGCCAAACTTTATGGCGATTTGACCATGCATTGCGTGACCAAGCCGGTAGTCCTGGACGTGGAGATCGGTGAAGAAATTAAAAATCCTTGGGGCAAGATGGTGTTGGGTGTTTCAGCCAAAACCAAGATTAGCCGCAAAGATTTTGGCATTAGTTGGAATAAAATCTTGGAGGCCGGCGGGTTCGTGTTGGGCGACGAAGTGGAAATTATGATGGATCTTGAGGCTTCGCCTAAAGAGGAAGCGGCTCCGGCTAAAACCGCGACTAAACAGGAATCCAAAAAAATAGGTCCCAAAGGAAAGTAGCCCCTCCGATCAAAAAATTCTTACTTTCAGCCGCGCTTGCATGCTTTATGCCTTCCTGGCTTTTGGCCGCCAAGGTTCGCATAGTCACCACGACGGAGGACTTGACTGCCCTGTCAAGGGAAGTGGGCGGCGACTTCGTGGAGGCGACCCCAATCGCCCGGGGCTACCAGGACCCCCATTTCGTAGACGTTAAGCCCAGTTATCTTTTAAAACTCAAAAAGGCGGATCTTTTCATTCAGGTGGGCTTGGAGCTGGAGGTAGCCTGGGCCCCGGCGCTTCTTACAAACTCCAGAAATTCAAAAATCCTGCCGGGCAACCCGGGGTTCCTGGACGCCTCTGAGGGCTGTGAAATCCTGAATAAGCTATCAGGGCGGGTAGACAGGTCCCTAGGGGACGTTCACCCGCTAGGAAATCCCCATTACTGGACGGACCCGGGGAACGGCCGGATCATCGCCAAAAATATCGCCCAAAGGCTCGCCGTCCTGGACCCTGAACACTCCAAAGAGTTTCAAGCCAACCTGGCTCGTTTCGAGTTCAGGCTCTCCGAAAAGGAGAAGGAATGGGACAGTCTGGCTTCGTCGCTCAGGGGAATCAAGATAGTCACCTATCACAACTCCTGGCCCAACTTCGCCAAGCGCTTCGGGCTTGAGTTGGTGAACTTCGTAGAGCCAAGACCTGGAATCCCTTCCTCGCCATCCCATGTGCACTTCCTTATCCAGCAGATCAAGGCGGAAAAAATCTCGCTGATCCTGGTGGAGCCCTATTTTGATCTCAAGCTCCCTGAAAGGATCGAACGGGAGACGGGAGCCCGACTCGTGGTCTTCCCTCCGTCTGTTGGCGGAAAAAAGAATCTAAAAAGTTACTTCGACCTGTTTGACTATAATCTGAAACTTCTCAGGGAAGCTCTGGAACAAAGGAGATAAGAGCACGGCGGACGTCATCTCGTTTCTTGTCTGGCCCTCTCTTGCCTGCCTGGTCCTGACCGGCATCCACGCCTATCTGGGGCTCCACGTGGTGGAACGGGGCGTAATCTTCGTGGATCTCTCCCTGGCTCAGGTGGCGGCATTGGGCGCTACCATAGCCTTTCTGGCTGGGTTTGACCTGCATGGACAGGGAGCCTATTTCTTCTCCCTGGGATTCACCCTTCTGGGCGCAGCCCTTTTTGCTCTGACGCGGGCCAAAAAGAGCAAGATCCCGCAGGAGGCTATCATCGGCATCGTCTACGCCGTGAGCGCGGCCGCGGCCATCTTAATCATGGACCGCCTGCCAGAAGGCGCCGAGCACATCAAGCACCTTCTGGTGGGAAACCTCCTCGCGGTAAGCCCCCGGGAGGTCATCAAAATGGCCCTTCTCTACTCTGCCGTCGGAGCATTGCATTGGTTTTGGAGAAAACCATTCCTGACCATTTCCACGCAGCCCGAGGAAGCCGTCCGGCGGGGCTATAATATCCGGCTGTGGGACTTTTTGTTTTATGGCACCTTCGGGCTCGTGGTGACATCGTCGGTGGCGATTGCAGGAGTGTTGTTGGTCTTCTCCTACCTCATTGTGCCATCGGTGTCCGCGATGCTTTTCTCGGAAAAGGTGGGAACCCGCCTGGCGTTTGGCTGGGGAATGGGGACATTGGTGAGTCTCATGGGGATATTCGCCTCTTACAAATTGGATGCGCCCACCGGAGCGACGGTCATCTGCACTTTCGGCGTAGCCTTGATTGGGCTGACCTTGGCGCGTCCTTTATGGCATTCCGTTGTGGAAAAAAACCGATAGAATCTTTAGACCGGACACTTAGCCTCAGGCAATATGCCCAAATTTCAACTTCAAAATGCTGGCACCATTGGGCCAATAGATCAAGATAAAGTTGGTAATCATCGTCGCAAAAGAAAGTATTCTGCCTTCGGTTTCCTCTTTGCGTGACATGGTGGGGGATATGCGGAGCAACGATTCTGGCAATACGGGCCATGGAGGATTTTAGAACACATGAATTAAGTGGGGTGTCACCGGAATTATCGAAGGAATGGCCATCGGCAACGGAGGGGATGCCTCCATTGCCTGCGGTGCGGTCTCCCTTAATGGCCGCCAGGGCCACCTTGGCCTTGAGTTCGCTCCTGAATTGTTTTCGCTGTGTTTGTGTCGTTTCCATTATTTTCACTGTTGCTCCTTTTTCATTTTTTTCCACAGCAAATTCTATCTTAGGCGGTGGTCCAGTTTTCGGGGTACATCATATTGGCTACCAAGGTCAAGGAAAGCTCGATGACAAATTAAAAAATCTTGATGTTGAAATGAGCAAGATAAAATCCAAGCTGTCTGCTTTAAGGATGGCCATGCCACAAAAAGAAAAATTAAAAGAAGTATTCGAGAATATAGACAAGGATATTTCTGCATTGCCTCATGACCCTGATACAGTTGCAAGTATTGCTTTGGAAAAGAGTGGACTTGGTAACAGCTCGCAAGCTGTGAATAATGATTTGAATATTCGCAACCCCCGCGTGAAAAAAGCAATTGGTCCTTAGCCGGTAGATAACCGGCTTTTTGTTTACTTAAATTGCCAAGCTCGCCGGACACCCAAAAACCTGCCCAAAAAATCCCTGAATTTTCTCCAAAGATTTCTGGTATGGCCTAGTCTGGCCGCGCTCCCAGCGGGCAAGGCTTGATTCGTCAATTTTCGTCAGCCTGGCTAACTCCAATTGGGTAAGACCTTGGGACTCGCGCCAGAGCTTGAGCTTTTTGGATAAAGTGGCGGGAGGAGATGACGGCAACAGACAATAGCCAAGGAATTGGTAGATTTTGGGCAAGAATTTTGGGTCCGGCTGATGGCAGTTAGCTTCCCAATCTCCCAAGGTAGTGCGGTCCGTGCCGATTCTTCTGGATGCCTCAGTTATGGATATTCCCAAGTTCAGCCTTCTTTTAAGAAGATGATCTCCCAGAGTAATCGGGGAATCAGGGACTAATTTTTGGAATTGGTGCGTTTTATTGATTCTTTGGACGGTCAGGCAGATATGGCAAAATGGCAACAATACTTGAGGAGTTTGTTTTAGAGTCAACGAATTGCGCAAAATGCCCTCTTGAAAACCTTTTCCTTGACTGGTAAGCTAACAGTGTCAATAATGAAAACAATAGATTGCACTGTTTTATTTGAACCTGCCGGAGATGGGGGTTATAACGTGCGCATTCCGGCTATTCCTGAAATTTGCACTTTTGGCGAAACCCTTGACGAGGCCAAGCAAAACGCGCAGGAAGCCATGTCCGCCTGTTTCACCGGACCGATCCGGACCGGAAAGTAACGATTCCCTGCCACAACAAAGACGTCCCGCGCGGGACATTGCAAAACATTCTAAGGCAGGCCAAAATGTTCACCGAAGACCTGACGGCCCTTCTATAGACTATGCCAGGCCAGCCCGAATCTATCGCTTACCCGGACTCTCAAAATCAATTTATCGCCCATCATCGAAAAGAGGACGGCGCCAAACAAAGTCTCGAAGAGCATTTGTTGGGCGTTGCTGAAAAAGCAAAATCATTCGCCGCAAAGATTGGCCTGAAGAGATCGGAACAGCGTCGTGTATGGAAAGAGAGTATATATCGGTGGTCGC
>CAYHKQ010000075.1:6985-11181 GCA_964357255.1 uncultured Elusimicrobia bacterium | reverse complement strand
CATTTGCCGTCAATGATTGAGCAGTGTACTATTTTCTTTTCGGAGCCTGGTTTATTTGAAATTGATCGCGGCGGGGGAGGGTTTTTTGGCGAAGGGCAGGATGGGGCAGAGGGCGCCATGGCTTTCGCTACCGGCGTATTGCCAGGCGGGGTCGCCCAAGCGGCAACTATCCTCAACGTAGCGGCAACGGGGATGAAAGTGGCAACCGGGCGGTGGATTTAACGGGCTTGGCACGTCTCCCGTCAAGATCACCTTTGTGCGGGTTTTGAATTGGGGGTCTGGTATCGGGCAGGCGGATAGAAGCGCTTCCGTATAGGGGTGTTGGGGATTAGTAAAGAGCTCTTGCGAAGGCCCCATCTCCACCACGCGTCCTAAATACATGACCGCGACCCTGGTGGCGGTATGTTTGACCACGGAGAGGTCGTGAGAAATAAAAAGGTAAGTGAGGCGGAATTCCTGCTGAAGGCCGCCGAGTAAATTAAGCACCTGGGCTTGGATAGACACGTCGAGCGCGCTTACCGGCTCGTCTAAAATAATGAGTTTTGGTTTTAAGGCCAGAGCCCTGGCAATGCCGATGCGCTGTCTTTGGCCTCCGGAAAATTCATGGGGGAAGCGTTCGGCGTGGGCCGCCGCAAGCCCTACGACGCTCAAGAGTTCGTTGACCCGCCTGGGCAGTTCCGGTCCCGAAGCCAGGCGGTGAATTATCAATGGCTCGGCGACGATATCTTTGATTTTCATGCGCGGGTTCAGACTCGAGAATGGGTCCTGGAAAACGACTTGAACCGAACGGCGAAACGCTTTCCATTGGGTAGCGCTAAAGCGCCGAGAGTCTTGTCCTTGGAAGATGACATCCCCGCTGGTCGGCGTTTCAAGACCGAGGATGAGGCGCCCGAGCGTGGATTTTCCGCATCCTGTTTCGCCCACTAGGCCCAGGGTTTCCCCTTGATCAATGGCGAGGCTCACCCCATCCACGGCCCGGACCACGCCCAGTGTTTTTTTGCGCAGAACACCCTTGGTGAGGACGAAGTGTTTTTTGAGATTTCGGATTTCAATAAGAGGGGTCATAGAAGGCCGTTTTTCCGGGCCTCTTGGACTTGACTGGCCGGGGCCTGGCGGCGTTTTTCGGGGTCATGAAGCCAGCAACTCGCCATTTGCGTTTTTTCCGTTTCCAGCAAGGTCGGGGCCATCAGACGGCAATCAGCCCAGGCGTAGAGGCAACGCGGTGCGAACAGACAACCGGGATCATTGTGCGAGAGGTTCGGCGGCTGGCCTTCAATGGGGATGAGTTTCTCCGAGCGTTGATTGAGTTTTGGAATTGAATTGAGCAGTCCCCATGTATAGGGATGGCGTGGATGAGAAAAAATTTGCTTGACCTCGGCGGTTTCGGCCGGTCGGCCCGCGTACATAACGATGACTTTATTTGCGATTTCAGCCACGACGCCCATGTTATGGGTAATCAAAATGACGGCCATATTGTAGTCGTTTTGCATATCCCGGATGAGTTTTAAGATTTGGGCTTGGACGGTGACGTCTAAAGCCGTGGTGGGCTCGTCCGCGATTAGAATGTCCGGTTTCATGGCCAGAGCCATCGCGATCATGGCTCGCTGTCTCATGCCGCCGCTGAAGGAATGGGGATAGTCATGGATGCGTTTGGCGGCATTCGCAATTCCGACGCGTTCGAGAAGCCCCGTAGCGCGTTTTTCGGCCTCCTCGAAGCCGGCCCCTTCGTGATGCCGGATGACCTCGGCAATTTGTTCACCTACGGTGAGGACCGGGTTTAAACTCGTCATGGGCTCTTGAAAAATCATGGCGATGCGGTTTCCTCTCAACCGGCGTATTTTTTGTTCAGGTATCCGCGTTAAGTCCACGGGCTCCTTCATTTCCTTGCCTTGAAAAAGGATTTCCCCCCCGACGATTTTTCCCGGAGGGTTCGGAATGAGCCTTAGAATGTTCATGGCTTGCACGCTCTTGCCGAAACCCGACTCTACGACAATCCGCAGTGTTTCGCCCGGGTTAAGATCGTAAGAGATGCCGTCTACGGCTCGCACCACCCCTTCTTCGGTGAAGAAGTGGGTTCTTAAATTACGAACGCAGAGGATAGGATGCACCGGGGTAGTTCTTAAGCAGATAGCGGTTTAGCGCTTAAGCGTAAAAAAGGAGATCCTTTATTTACTCAACCGCTTAACTACTTAATCGTTTTTTTATATCGCCGTCGTAATTAGGGTTTCCGTCGAGGTGACGCCGGGGATCGCCCGGATTTTAGCGACCACGGTGTTGGAGAGCGTGGCCAAGTCTTCGGTTTCCATGTCCAATACCAAATCCCATCGTCCGAACACGGCGGACACATGGGCCACCCCTTTTGTCTGTTTGATCTGCGCGAGCGCCTGTTTTTCTTTGCCTGAGGACAAGCGCACTAGAACCAGTCCCGTTACCATTGTTAATCCTCCTATGATTACACGCTAAAATAATATCAAATGAATTGATGAGAATACTTGCAGTTTCTAAGTGGTTTTCAAGACGAGCGTTATTGGCGGCGCTGATTTTTGGGCCTTCGTTTTCTTGGGCCATTGAAAGTGAGCTCGGTTACGAATTTTGGGACATTAGTTTTTTTACACCCTCGCGAATCTGGCGCCTTGCGATGAAGGAGCGGGAGGAAACCACGGCGAATTACGCCGAATATATTCGCACCTCGCGTTTTGGCCGCGTGGACAACACCTTTGTTTTGGGCTATATCGGCAAGGAGCCTTCCTGGGCCTGGGAACTCAAGGCCGGCGTTACGCCCAAGGCGGATGTGATGTATCGCCAGATGGGTGAACTGATTTTATATATGCCAACGCCCGGCATTAAAATTGAGCCCATGTTTCGCGGCAATTATCGTCGTTACACGGGCGCGAAGGTGATGACAAGCGAGTTGGGACTGCGTTGGACCCCGGCGCCCGGATGGGACGCGACGGGAAGATGGGGGCGTATTCAGACGGCTCTTTTGGATGAGACAGGCTCAAAAAATAGTTCCCCCTCCTCTTATTATCAGGTTGGTTATCTTTGGAGCGATCTTTTGCGCGTGTTCGCCTATCAATCTTCCTTGGAGGAATTTTTTGACCCTGGCAATCCGGACAATCCAAGCGCTTACTCTTTAACGGAGCGCGGCGGAGGGTTTTGGTGGACGCTCGACCAGGGATTGCGTCTGATGGGATCCTACGGCCTGGAACAGCGTTCAAACAATACTTCGATAAAGAAATTCGGCATTACATTTCAGCAGACCTATTGATCCATAATGGTTACCAATTTTCATAGGGCGTTGTTGTTGTATTGATAGCGCCATTGTCGGCGTTGTACCAGTAGCGGTGGCCGAAAGGGTCCGTGATAGAGCCCTTAACGAGCGCCCGGCGCCAGACGAGATAAGGCTGTTCGCCGTTCTGGCCGAATAGGGGTTTTCTTTTTTCTCGCAAGAGCTGTTCCGGGGCCAGAGGAAATTTGCCGTTTCGCTGGTGATAGAGCTCGATCGTGCGGCGCAGAAGTTCGAGTTCAAGTCTTAAGATAAACGCCCAACGGCGGCGTCTCCAATGGCGAAGCGCCGCGGCCAAGAGCAGGGCAACCGCCGCAACTGTCGCGAGAGCGCCTATGGCCCAGCCGGGGTTCATTTGCCGGAGTTCCAGGATTTGAGCCTGGGTAAAATGCAAGTCGGCGCGGCGGCGGTCCCCCAGAGCGAGATAAGCCCGGCCGATTCCTTTGTGCGAAACGATATCTTTTGCGTTAAGAGCCAGGGCCTGATTAAAGTATTCAATGCTCCGGGCAAAGTCGTTCGTCCAGAGCGCCAGGGAGCCCAAGCCTTGATAAGCTTCGTAATTTTTAGGGTCTTTTTTTAGGACGACTTCATATTTTTGCCTGGCTGATTCCTGTCGCCCCATCCATGACTCAACGCGGGCGATGCCAACTTCGGCTTCGATATATTTGGGTTCCTTCTCTACGATTGATTGGTAGGCGCCCAGCGCTTCGGCGTAACGGCCGTCCCAGGCGAGATAGTTGCCGAGCTCATAGGCGGCGTCCAGATTGGAGGGATCTTCTCTTAAAATTTTTTGTTGGCGTTCAATTTGAGGGGTGTATTCGCCCGCCACGAGGGGTAAGGCGAAAGAGGCCAGAAAGGCCAAGGAGGCCAAGGAGGCCAAGGAGGCCAAGGAGGCCAAGGAGGCCAAGGA
>CAYHKQ010000075.1:0-6885 GCA_964357255.1 uncultured Elusimicrobia bacterium | reverse complement strand
AGGCCAAGGAGGCCAAGGAGGCCAAGGAGGCCAAGGAGGCCAAGGAGGCCAAGGAATGAAAACCCTCCCAAGAGCCTTGGCGGCTTTCTTTTTTCATGTCGCCTGAAATTTTTCCCGGCGGAATTTCTGCCATCCTTGCTCGCCCCTTAAGAAGTCTATCAGGCCTTTGATCTGGAATGCCAGTTGAATTTGCCGGTATCCTATCATGGTTAAGGCGGCGAAGAAAATCAGCCGAACTATGGAGGCCGCGCCTTGATACCTAAACAATGGTTCCGCGCTTTTTCCCTGGACCCTGGTTTCGCTCCAGAGTCCAAGAAGGACCGCGAAAATGGACAAGAACATTCCGGCCAAGAGCGATACGACAAGAAAAAGAATCAGAATTTCTTTTTTAATGGCTCCGGCCAAATAGAGGAGCGGCAGGGAAACATAGCTGGTGGCTTCAATGATGGGGCCGAGAAATTCAAAAAGGAACTGGTAGGGCAGGCCGAACAGGCCAATGGAACCATAGGCGGGATTAAACAACATGGCCTTATGAATCCAAAGAACCTGGGCCAGCCCGCGATACCATCGGTTCCTTTGCCGGCCAAAGTCGAGGATTTTTTCAGGCGCCTGAGACCAGGTGATGGGGTAGGGCAGGAACAGCAGACGCATCGGAATTTTTTTTTCGCGCACATAGCGATGAAGACGCACGATGATTTCCATGTCCTCGCAAACTGTCTCCCGGCTCAGGGTGTATTCCTGCGCGATTTTTGATTTTAAGCGCCGCGTCAGAAATCCGCCCACGTCCATGATCAGGCCGCGATGGAACACGGCAAAGACGCCGGAAAGAATAACCAGGGAATTAAGTTCGGCCAGCGCGGTGCGGCCGGCGGTGAAGGAGCGCATGTATTCGACTACTTGGAGCATGGCCAGCCATCCTCGCGGCAGAGCGTAGCTGGTAATTTGGCCGTCGTTAACGGAGCAACCGTTGGCGATGCCGACTTGGCCTCCACAGCAGAAAATTTTATCCGGATTCATGATCAGGGGTTGCATGACTTGCAACAATGTGTCCCGGTCCATCAAGGAATCCGCGTCCATGGTGCAGACATAATCCGAGCGGGCGGCGTTGATGCCTGCATTGAGCGCGTCGGCTTTTCCGTCATTTTCTTTGTCAATGAGCGCCAGGCGCGCGGCGCCCCCGGCAATGGAGGCTTCGTAAAACCCTCGGATGCGGGCCGTGGGGATTTTGGGCGCGTAGCCGAAATCCCTGCGGATGAATCCGAAGGCCCGGATTAATTCCTCCACCGTTTTATCGGTGGAGCCGTCGTTGACGACGATGATTTCAAAACGCGGGTAGCGAAGGCGCGAAAGCGAGCGGATATTTTCCACGATAGTCTCCTCTTCGTTAAAGGCCGGCACGATCAGCGTAATGGCGGGCGTTAATGGCGAGCGGTAGAGATTGTCGAGATTGAGAAATGATTTGAGATTAAGATAATGGCGGACCTTGACCCAAGCCACGCCCAAGAGAAAAAAATTGATGGCGTTGTAAGCTAAAAAATAGATTAGGACCACGCCTTCCCAGATTCGGATAACGGTTTCCATGGAGGCGCGCTATGGCAATTGCAGTTTGGTCCAGCCCACTGCGGTGCGAACGCTTTCGCAGGGGTCTTGAGCCAGCGCGGCAATCGCCTCTTGAATTTCTTTGTCTTTTAGTGTAGCCAGCGCGCCAATCGCCTCTACGCGCACTTGCGCGTCAGGGTCATCGAGCGCTTTAAGCAGGGTTGTTTTGTAGCGGCGCGCGCCCAGGGCGCTTAGAAATTTGATCGCCTGCCGGCGTTTGGCAGGGTCATGGCCGCTACCCAGAAGCCCTGAAATTTCCAGGATAAAACCCTGTTGTTCGAGCCTTTCGCTGAATTCTTCTTTGACCTGGGAGCTTAAGGGGCCGAGGATTTCTTGAGCTTGCTGGGCTGTATTTTCCACGCCAAGGCGCCAGAGCGAGACCAGGCTTTGAGCCTGAACCTCGCAATGCCGGTCGCCGAGGAGCGTTTTAAGGATTTGGACAGGCCTTTCATCGCCGGCCAGTTTTTTGTTCGCAAGCGCCGCGGCGATGTGCGCGCGCACGCGAAAGGACGGGTCTTCTATCCGGCCGGCCAAGGAGTCCAAAATTTCGCTGTCCAATTGAAGGCCCAATCCTTTGACCACGGCCAGGCGCACCGCTTCTTGGGGGTCGTCAAGGTAGGGCAGTAAATCCTTTTTCGCCAGCAGGCCCATGGCGGCCGCCCATCGCGCGGACGTTGATCGAATTTCGTGATCAGGCGAGCCGAGGTGTTCCAAAAAGATTTTTGCGGATTGAGCCGCGGCGATTTGCCCCAGCGTGGATAACAGACCGATGGTCTGATGGCGCGGCGTGCCGGGACCCAGCAAGGCGGCGATTTTTTTCCAATCGTTTTTAAAAGCGTGAGCCAGTAGTCCGGCCGCAGTTTCACGAAGCGAGGGGTCCGCGTGGCCGAGCAGGCTCAGGAGTTGTTCGCGCGATTCCTCGATGGTTTTCGGGCTGAGTTCCTTAAGAATTTGGATCGAGCGCGCGTGGACGATTTCGCTGGGGTCCTGGACAGCTTGGAGAATTTTGGCTATCGCTTTTTCAGACGGAAGGATTTTGGTTAAAAGGCTGAGCGCTTGGGCGCGAACCTCGGGAGCGGGGTCGGCGCTTTGGGCGTTTTCTATGGCTGGGAGTGATTTTTCGGCGCCGAGGCAGCCGAGCGCTTCGATGGCTCGAATCCGCTCGATAGGAATGCGGCTCGCGCCCAGAAGGGAGCGGTAGTGGCTTAAGGTTTGTTCCAGGCTCTCATGAGCTCCAAAATAAACCGTGATGTCGAGCGACAAGCCTTTAAAAAAACGTTCCGTTAAATCAAGAGGCAGGGACTTGAACAAGCCCTTCATGATCGCGGACAATGAAGGATTGTGCAGAGCCTCGAGACATTCGGCAAAGCTCGACCGGTCTTGAAGAAATCCTAGCGCTATTAAGCACGCGGCCCGGAGGGAAAGGTTGTCGGCTTGGCGGTTTTTAAGTTCATGCAGTCTGGTTTTAGCCTCTTGCCGGTCAGATTCAGCTTGGAGTCCGACCAAGGCTCCGATCGCCAACGCTACGCGGCCTTGAACGAAGCCGTCAGGATCGTTCAGGAGCGCGTAGAGCAAGCCGGCCGCTTTGGAATGATTGCTTTTTCCAATGGCATTAACAACGGCGGCGCGTACGCGTTCATTGGGATCGCACAGGTAGGGGATGAGCAAATTGACGATTTCGGGACTGCGGAATTGGCCTAAACCGCCGGCAGCCGCGGCGCGGACGATAGGTTCTTGATCCTCGAGAAAGCGTAGCAATAGGGAAAACCCGCGCTGGTCCGCCAGGATGCCCATGGTCCAGGCCACGCCGGCTTTTGCCTTGGGGTGCTCAACCGCGGATAATTGTTCAAGAGAGGCGAAGATAACTTCGCGGTTAATTTTAGCTATAGCTGAGGCAATATCATCGCGATAAGACTCATCAGCCCTGCCGAATGCTTTAACTAACGGCAGGAACGCTTCGGGCCTGGCGTATGCGCCCAGGGACCGCACCGCCGCAATTCGAACCTCCGGCTTTGGGTCGTCTAGAGCGCCGACGAGGCTTTTAATCACAGGTTCCGATTGGGATTGATCCGGTAGGCCGCTGTGACGGCCCAATGCTGACGCCGCTTCAAGGCGGATTTGGGGTTCGCCGTCGCGCAGGCAATGAACGAGGGCTTCCTGGGCAAGGAGAGACGGGATATGCCCCATTAGTCGGGTCGCGGCGCAACGGACGTCGAGATTCGTATCGCTGGTCAAGGAGGCCAACTCGGCTGACACCGAGGACAGGGCTTTAGGGCTGAAGAATTTTAAGGCTTCTAAAATTTTAGCCCGTTTAGGGCTGGATGCTTTGAGGTTTATTAGAATAACCGGCAGGGATTTTTCTTCGCCGAGCCTGGTCAATGCTTCCGCCCCAAGCCATCGCGCCTCGTCAACGGTTTCATTGGCGGCCATTTCAAGCAAGGTTTCAAGGCTTTTTGGATTTTTGAGTTCCAAAAAAATTTTAGCGACGGCGATTCGGATTACAGAATCAGGGTGTTTTGTGGATCGCGCCAGCGTTTCAATGACGCCGGCCTGTCCGATTTGAAGGAGTCGCGCCGCGGCTTCGTCCGATTCGGCTGGAGTCGCCAGGTTTTCAATCAGGCGCGCCGAATAGCCCAAACGCTCCAGGCTTGCCGCGGCTTGATTTTTTAGCACGGGATCGCCATGATCGAGAATTTCTAGAAACAGCCCAAGAGACTTTTCCCCCATCCCGACTAAGGCTTCGATCGCGCGTTTTCGTGTTTCTTCGTCCACGAATGAGAGGCTCGCTCTTAACGCCCGAATAGCGGCGTCATCGGCGATCATGCCCAGGGCTTTGGCCGCGCTTTCACGAACGCCGGGCGCCGGATCAAAGAGTAGGGCCTCTTGAAGATGGCGCAGGGCCTCAAGGGCGTTGATTTGGCCCAATGCCTCCGCCGCGGCTTGGCGGCAGGAATCAGAGCGGTCCTTGAGCGCGCCAATTAAAGCGCTTGCGGCGTGCGGCGCGTTTAGTCGTCCCAGGATATGGGCCGCCCAGGTTCGTTGGGAGTCGTTGGAAGAATGAGACAAGGCTTCAATTAGGGGATAGCTGGCTGGGGCGCCAAAGCCGGTTAGGACGTCCGCGAGGGGTTGACCGGCGCCTGGCTCCGAGGAGCCTAGGCCTTCAATCAAAAAAGGGATGGCGCGTTGATCTTTAATGGCGCCCAGGGCCCGAATAGCGGCGTTTTTAACCTCTCGCTCTTCATTGGGATTTTGAAGGACGCTGATCAGGGGCAAGGCGGCGTTGGGGTGCCCTAATTCGCCCAGGCGCTGGGCGGCCGTGGCGCGGTTGACCCATTTGGGGTCGTCTGAGAGTTGAGCGAGGAGTTTTCTTAAGAAGCCCAATTGTTCGTAGGCCTGCGCCAAGGCTTGGCAATGTTCCGGAAATTTTTGCAGTTCTTTTTCAAGAAGAGTTTGGATGATGTCCTCCGGAAAGGATTTGTGAAGTTGAGTGGCGGCCGAAACCGCGTCTTTGGGATTTTGAATGAGGCGCGAGAGCGCTTCGTGGCAGGCCTTTTTGGTTTTATTTAGCTTTGACTGTCGCCAAAAGTCAAGAATTTTAAGCGACGCAACAATCGCGATCCCGGCAAGGATCGCTCCACAAAGGGCGGCTACGGCTACCCAGAGCAATGTCTGCATTACCAAGATTCTAACAGCCGCAGGAGCCGCGCGCCACGGTCAAAGGACGAAAAAAAAGAAAGGGTTTCGGTTTTCTTATTTAATTGCCGAAGGTTTTGATCAGATTGACTCCGATGGCTTGGGTTGGCGCAGACTGCCAGTTTCTTCGGGATTTTTTTATTTTTGACCCGAACGAATATTCGGTAATTGCCAGGGGCTTTGACGCAGGCTCAGGGGAGATTTTCATGATAGCGGCCGCGGCATCTACCAGTCCTTTTCCCTGCGCCTCGGGCGGAAGGCCGATGTTTTTGGCTGTTTGTTCGAGAAGGTTCTTGAGTTCGACGTTGGTGAGCGCGCGATGGGCGCTCCAGATAAGGGCTATGACACCGCTTACATGAGGAGTTGCCATTGAAGTGCCGGACAAGGTGGTATAGCCGCCGTTGAGGTAGGTTGACAGAACATTCTCCCCCGGCGCGATGACATCCACCTCCGGCCCTTTGCTGGAGAATCTGGCCAGAGCATTATCGCTGTTGCTGGCTGTCACCCCGATTGCTTCGGGATAAGCGCCGGGAAAACTGACCGGTTTGCCGTAGTCATTGCCTGCCGCGGCGACGATTACGAGCCCTGCTTGATAGGCTTTTTGCACCGCCAGATGAAGGGCGGGATTGTTCTCTCGCCCCCCCAGGCTCATGCTTACGATATTGGAGCCGCTCGTCACGCAGGCGCCAATTCCGGCGATTACTGTGGACCATGCGGTGGATCCCGACGCTCCAAAGACCTTACTTTGGTAAAGCGAGGCCGCGGGAGCCACTCCAACCACGCCAATTTCGTTATTCAAGGCGGCGATAGTGCCGTTGACATGGGTTCCATGCCCCAACTCGTCATTAAAATTTGCGGCATTGGCCGTGTCTACATGGTTGACGCCGCCCACGATATTGGCGGCCAGGTCCGGATGAGTAACGTTAACTCCGGAATCAACGATACAGACCCTGATTCCTTTTCCTTGAGTCTTGGCCCAGGTCTGGGGCGCGTTAACGCGCTCGATGCCGTAGGGGATTTCTTGACCTTTGGGTTGAGGGCCGGGCTTTGGATCGGACGCGCCGATCATGAAGGCATAACCATCGTCCGCGACGAGAGCTACGCTCGGCATGGATTCTAATTTAATTTTGACGCCTCGCGGGAAATAGGCGACGACGCCGTTGATCAGATCTAACTGCCGAACGAATTCACCGCCTGCCTGGCGGATGAGGGCTTCTTTGGCAATCCAACTGAGATTAGACTTGTCGCCGAAGACGATGATTTTTTGTTTCGGAACCCGGCTTAAGGCTATCTCTTCGGTAGAGGCGGCGGATAAGTTCCGGGCAAGGATGCCCAACGCTAGCAACGCGGCGAACATAACGAGTGTTTTTCGCATAGATTCCCCCTTTTTGGCGCGGGCTTAATTGGTGTTTTTCAATCGGACCCGTGACCCCCTGTCCGCACTATACTCAATTACACAAAAAAATAAATAGTTGTCAACAACTAAAGTCCCAAATTAGCTTAGGACTTTGGGCCCAAGAAAAAACAGGACTTATTTAGAATTTCTTTAGCCATTTGAAGTTACACCGCTCATCCTGAGTTACACCGCTCATC
>CAYHKQ010000074.1:0-11326 GCA_964357255.1 uncultured Elusimicrobia bacterium | reverse complement strand
ATCTGACCAAAATCTGGGCGCAATCTGTATAGGTTATTTGTGGACGGGTCCTTAACCGGAATTGCCGGCGGATTGAGTCGCGCTTATCGGGGCAGGGGGAAAATCTAGGAGCCTGTCCAACATAAGGCTTTCTTGGCGAAATTTCGGATTTCGTGCCGAGCCGAAGCCAAATTTGCCGAGCATACTCGACGGAGCATGTAAGGCAAATTTGGCAAAGGCGCAGGCCGAAAGTCGAAATTGTAGCCGAAATGCTTATGTTGGACAGGCTATTAGTAGAGGCTCACGGGGATCCTTCCCGGCGCGTCAATGGTGACGTTTTCAATGAACTTGGCGGTTTTTATTGTGGGAGTGCAAGTCATGACAATCGAATTGACGCGATAGCCGCCTCCAAAAAATCGGACTCCCTTGAGCAGGTCGCCAGGGGTAACGCCGGAAGCCGCGAACACGATGTTGTTGCCTGGGGCCAAGTCATCAGCGTGGTACACTTTCTTAAAACCGCCGCGGATTCCCATTTTTTTGATCCGGTCATCATCGCCTGTTTTAAATGGAAAAAGTTTGGTTTGGATGCCGCCGTTAATGCATTTGACCGCGGCCGCGGTCAGCACTCCCTCGGGCGCGCCGCCCACCCCCATTAAAGCATGGATACCTGTTCCTCTTAATGCCGCGGCGATGCCGGCGCAAAGGTCGCCATCGCTGATCAATTTGATTCGAGCGCCTGCTTTGCGGATTTTATCGATCAATTCCCGGTGCCGTTCGCGGTCGAGGACTACGATCACCAAATCCTCGACATCGCGATTTAATCCCTTGGCCATGGCTTTTAAGTTATCTTCGACCGGGGCGTTGATGTCGATATTATCCTTGTTGGACGGACCGACGACGATTTTGTCCATATAAATATCCGGCGCGTGCAAGAGTCCGCCAAGCTCGGAAGCGGCGATGACGGCAATGGCGTTGGGGGAGCCTGTCGCGCAAAGGTTGGTGCCTTCGAGCGGATCGACGGCGATATCAACGCGGGGATAGGAAGAGCGCTTATTGGCCGGCATCCCGACTTTTTCGCCGATATAGAGCATGGGGGCCTTGTCGCGCTCGCCTTCTCCGATCACGATGGTCCCCGAGAGTTCGGTTTTGTTGAGTTCCTGACGCATGGCTTCAACGGCTTTGCGATCGGCCAGTTTACGGTCTCCGCGGCCCATTGTTTTGGCCGCGGCAATCGCCGCCACTTCCGCCACGCGGACAAAATGCACGGACAATTCATCTACAAAATTCATCAATCCTCCTAGATTCGATCGCTTTGAATTTCATCTGAAATATAGAATATCTCGAGGCCAGGCAGGGCCGCGCGATGACGGAAAGGGCGGTGGTCTTAAGACTCGCGCAAGGTTTGGGGAAGTTCTGGAAAGCGATATGCGGCACAGTAGAGTTACGAAAAATATATTATATTGCACCAACAAATCACCACGTTCGTTTTGTATCAAAAATAGCTTATGTTGGACAGCCGTCCAGCGTCGAAAGAGGAGTATTTATGAGCGCGACCCAAAAAGATATTCGCCGGCGTATTTTGGCTATCACAAAATCGTCTTCGTATTTAAAGGCGTTTGAGGATCCCGTTTTTCTCAAGAGCGAACAGCTCAGGCCGATACGCCTTCAGTTGGAGTTGCTCAAGCCCGAAATGATCCTGGAAAAAGAGGGCGTTGCCGCCACGGTCGTTGTTTTTGGGAGCGCCCGCATCTGCGATCGGGTGCAAGTCTTGAAGATGATCGAGCGGTTAAAGCGCCTGACTCGGCGCCGCCCTCATGACCGGGATTTGGCCTTGCGCCAACGTTCGCTCCAGGCCCTGCTCAAGAAGACGCTCTACTATGAAGCGGCCCGCCGGTTTGCCGCCCTGGTGAGCCGGCATTACGCTTCGCATGGGATTACGATCGTGACCGGAGGGGGTCCGGGCATTATGGAGGCGGCCAATCGGGGCGCATGGGAGGCCGGGGCAAAGTCCGTCGGGCTCAATATAACTCTTCCTTTTGAGCAAGAATCCAATTCTTATATTTCACCAGAGCTGTGTTTTCAATTTCATTATTTTGCCGTTCGTAAAATGCATTTTTTAATGCGCGCTAAAGCCTTGGTCGCCTTTCCGGGCGGCTATGGCACCATGGATGAGTTATTTGAGGCATTGACTCTCATTCAGACGGGCAAGATCGAGCGTTTCCCCGTGATTTTATTTGGATCGAAATACTGGAAGCGCGTGATTGATTTTTCTTTCCTTGTCGAGGAGGGCGTGATTGCGCCAAAGGACATCGAGCTTTTTTCTTTTGCGGACACGGCGGAGGAGGCTTTTAATATCGTTCAGCTATGGATCGATCGCGGCTTGCTCGATGGCGGTCATAAAATCAAAAATTGATCGCAGAGGCAATCGCAGTCCGCGCGGCGCGCCGGCCAAAATACATTACGTTTACATCTTAGAATGCGGCGACGGCACGCTCTACACCGGAATTACCAATGATCTCGACCGGCGACTGAAGAGTCACAACGAGGGCAGGGCTTCGAAATACACCAGGCGCAAATTGCCGGTCCGCTGTGTTTATACCGAACGGCAGGCTGATCTAGGCGCGGCAAAAAGGAGAGAGTGGCAAATTAAATCCTGGAGCCGCGCCAGGAAGATGGGTTTGATTAATTTTTTGTAACTACCCAGGTCATTCCGGCGAAAGCCGGAATCCAGTCCTCCCGCACAGTCTGGACACCGGCTTTCGCCGGTGTGACGAATGCAGAGGGACCTGGGTAGTCACAATTTTGTATAAATTTTGGATTATTATTAAAAAATCAAGGAGGGATTGAACATGGCTGAAGACAAAAATACGGATAAAAAAGAGGAATGTTGTTCCCAGGAGGGGTGCTGTTCCGGTGGCTCGGGGTTTTGTTCGTCGGGACGCGGGAAGTTCTTGTGCGGCATTTTTTTTGGAATTCTGTTGATCCTGGCCGGCTTCGGACTCTATCAAGTGGGAAAATGCTCGAGTAAGCACGGCGGCTGTTCCATGGCCCATCATCAGGCGCCCTAACGGCTGAGGCCTCCACGTTTTTATTGCCGTCCCTTCCGCCGAGTGGAGGGGCTGGATTATTGAGGGCCGGCGGGCGGCTCGACGGTCAGGATGACGCGGCGGTTGGAAGCTTGGCCTTCGGGGGTGTCATTGGAGGCGGCGGGATTTGAGTCTCCAAGGGCGGCGGCGCTAAGAAGTTTTGAGTCCAGGCCAGCGTGTTCATGCAGATAGCGGACCACGGCCCCGGCCTGGGCGTTGGTTAAATCCAAGGCGCTGGAGAACCCCCCCAGCAGGCTTCGTTTTAACGGAGAATTGTCCGCATGAGCTTCGACGCGGACGCTCCATCCGGAGTCGCGTAGCGCCGACGCAAGACGATCGAGAAACGCCGAGGCGTTTTTAATGAGCTTGGCTTGCTGGAATTCAAAAAGAAGCGGCCCCTGGATCGTTAAACTAAAACCAGCGGCTTGCTCTTCGATTTTTATTTGTCCCGCCTCCATTTCTTTTTGGCAGACACCGGCGAGCGCTTGCGCTTGGCTGTGAATCAGGGTTTGGCGTTCCTGGCGATAGGCCTGCTCTTGTTCACGCTTGGCTTTGAGAAGCGACATCTCGGCATTAAGGGGAGCCAACTCGGCTTGCAGGGCTTTGTTGCGCTCGCGCAAAGCGCCGTTGTCGCGGATGGCTTTATCCTTTGCGTTTTGGAGGGCGGCTTTTTCTTTTTGAGCCTCGGCCAGCTTGCGGCCTAACTCGTCCTTGGCCGTTATAAGTTCCTTGATTTTGATCGAGAGCTCTCCCTTGCCGGCCTCGATGCTACGCGATAGGTCCTTATTGGATTGCGTTAAAGAGTCAGCCTGGGTTTGAGTGGCTTTGAGTTTTTCGGATAATTCGTTAATCTTGCCGCCGAGGTCTTGTTGCGTGTTTTCCAGAGCGGCGATGAGTTCATCGCGGTTTTTAATTTGGCTATCCAGTTTCCCCCTTTCAGCTTTGAGCACGCCGATTTCGTTTTCTCGAATTTTGAGCTTGTCGCCGGCGCAGGAGGCAAGCGCGAAGCAAATGCCAAACATAAAATATTTTTTCATGCCTAAATTGTAGAAAATATTAAAATGCGGCATTGCCGGGGGTTCGGGGGAAGGGGATGACGTCGCGGATATTGGCCATACCGGTGGCGTATAAGATGGTGCGCTCGAGCCCCAGGCCGAAGCCGGCGTGAGGCACGGATCCGTAGCGTCTTAAATCCCGATACCACCAGTAAATGTTTTTATCGAGTTTTATTTCCTCAAGCCGCCGATCCAGGACATCCAGGCGTTCTTCGCGCTGGGAGCCGCCGATAATTTCCCCGATTCCGGGAGCTAAGACGTCCATGGCGGCAACGGTGCGGCCGTCGTCGTTGAGGCGCATATAAAACGGTTTTATTTCTTTGGGGTAATTCATTACAACCACAGGCCGGCCCACGAATTCTTCCGTTAGATAGCGTTCATGTTCGGTTTGCAGGTCCATGCCCCAGCGGGCAGGAAATTGAAAATTCTTGCCGGATTTTTCAAGCGCCGTGATCGCTTGGTCATAATTCATGCGTTCAAAGCTGGCTGAAATGAATTTTTCAAGACGCTCAATACAGGCCTTGTCAACGCGCTCCGCGAAAAAACGCATGTCGTCGGCGCGTTCCTCCAGAAGCGCTTTGAAGATATATTTGAGGAATTTTTCGGCAAGGTCCGCGTCAGCCGCGAGATCGGCGAACGCGATTTCCGGCTCGATCATCCAAAATTCAGCGAGGTGCCTCGGAGTGGTCGAATTCTCCGCGCGGAAGGTGGGGCCGAAGGTATAAACCTTGGAGAGGGCCAGGCAATAACATTCGACATTGAGCTGGCCCGAGACCGTCAAATACGCGGCGCGTCCGAAAAAATCTTTGGAATCGTCCACGCGCCCTTCGGGGGTGCGCGGCAGGTTGGCCAGGTCCAGGGTGGAAGCGCGGAACATGGCTCCGGCGCCTTCGCAGTCCGATGCGGTCACAATCGGCGTATGAATCCAGAGGAATCCATGCTCATGGAAAAAGCGGTGAATGGCCCAGCTGATGCTGTCGCGCGCGCGGGCTACGGCGCCAAAGGTGTTGGTGCGGGGCCGCAGGTGGGCCACTTCGCGCAAATATTCAAAGCTGTGTTGTTTGGGTTGTATAGGATAGGTGTCGGGATTGTCCACCCAGCCGACGACTTCGATTTTGCCGGCGTTAAGCTCAAAGGTTTGGCCTTGGCCCGGGGATTGGGCGAGCGCGCCCGTGGCGATTACGGAACAGCCGGCCGTGAGTCTTAAGATTTCGCTTGAGTAATTTGAGAGCGTGTTGGGAGCCACGACCTGAAGGGGGGCGAAGCAGGAACCGTCATGAAGGTGGATAAATGAAAATCCGGCCTTGGAGTCGCGTCGGGAGCGCACCCAGCCCTTGACCGTGATCGCGGTTCCCGTGGCGATTTTTCCGGAGAGGATTTGGGCGGTTGAAAGCTCCATCATTGATCTTAGTCTAGCCGGAATGCCCTGGGTCTGTCAATTAGATTCCCAAAACAGACCCTAAGGTTTGACCCTTAAATTGTCGCCGGACGGCCTTGAGTTTTTTTTCAGTTCCGATATCAGCCCAGTAGCAATCACTTGCGTCAAAGGCCTGGATGTTTTCTCCTTGGCCGCCCAGGCGCAGATAGGTTTGGTTGATGGAAAATACGCCGTTTTCTTCAATCTTGGAGAAAATTTTTGGCGAAATCACATGAATGCCGGCGAACGCCAGGTCTTGGGCGTTCTCCACCGGCCCCTTGGTCCAGATTCGACGCTTTTGGGCCCTGGATTCCCAGCCGCAGAGCCGATTGTTTGCATCGAAGAGCAGTCGCCGGAGGCTGGCGCGCTGTTGCACAGCCAAGGTCGCCAGCGCCGGGCGTTTTTGGTGAGCGCGGTAGAGTCTGCCGAGGTTAAGATTGCTCACGACGTCAACGTTGTGGAGGAAAAAAGGCCGGCCGTCGTTAAAGAATCCGGCGGCTTTTTTTAGGCCGCCGCCCGTATCGAGAAGCTCGGTTTCACGAGAGATTTCGATGTTGATTCCGAAATTTCGCTTAGCGGATAAAAAATTTTGAATTTTATCCGCCAGGTGGAAAGTATTGATGATAATTTCCGTTACACCGGCCTTGATGAGCCGGCGAATGACGATTTCGATCATGGGGACCCCGATGATCTTGATCAAAGCTTTGGGGGTTTGATTGGTGAGGGGACGCAGACGGCGACCCTCGCCGGCCGCCAGAATCATGGCTTTCATTCGCCTTTTTCTTTTTCCAATGCCAGGTGGCGCAGTTCGACGTCCAGTTTGTATTTTTCTTTCAGATGTTCCCGCAGGCGCTCGGCGCAGTAGACGGAGCGGTGCCGGCCGCCGGTGCATCCGAAGGCGATCAGGAGTTCTGTGAAATTACGGGTTTGATAGTTTTCCACGCTTTGATCAACCAATTCCTCCGTATGCGCTAAAAAATTTTTAACAGGAGCTTCCTTTTCCAGAAAAGCGACGACGGATGGATCTTTCCCGGTGAGCTTGGCGTATTGCGGATATTTACCGGGATTGGGCAGGGCCCGGCAGTCAAAGACATAGCCGCCGCCGTGGCCTGTTTCGTCAAAGGGAACGCTGTTTTTAAAAGAGAAGCTCTGCACGCGCGCGGTCAGCCTGGGATGCGCTTGGCCGAATTGTCTTAAATAGGAGGACCCCGCAATGTGGCGGAAGACTTCCAGAAGCTCGGGAATTTTTATGGGGAGCTCGGCGGTTCGCAAGAGAAACTCAAGGTTCCGTATGGCGTACGGGATGCTTTGGAGGAAATGGGTTTTTCTTTCGTAGAACCCTCTTAGGCCGTAGGCGCCCAGGGCCTGCATAATGCGGATATAAACGAAGCCATGATAGCGCGTCATAAATTCCCTGCGGTTGAGCGGGGTCAGCGCGGCCGCCGCATCCATGTAGAGCTCCAAGAGCCTGTCCCTGAACTCAAAAGGCAGATCGGCCTTCGCGTCAAAAAGAAGGGAGGCGATGTCGTATTGAAGAGCCCCTTTTCGTCCGCCTTGATAATCAATGAAGCGGGGCACGCCTTCTTTGACCATGATGTTTCTGGATTGAAAGTCCCTGTAGAGAAAAAAGTTTTGCCCTGCGCCGTTTAAGTAATCCCCCAGGCGCTCAAAATCATCCTCCAGGGCCTGTTCGTGAAAAGGAATTTGAGCGAGTTGCAGGAAGTAGTATTTGAAGTGATTGGTGTCCCATCTCATGGACTGTCTGTCAAAGCTCTCGCGCGGGTAGCACAGCCGCCAGTCCAGAGCCTTGGCGGCTGTGACTTGAAATTGTGGCAGGAGCCGGACCGCGTGTTCGTAAATGCCGCTCACCAGGGGCGCGATTCCCTGCGGCGCGCGGTTTTCCGAGAGGAATTTAAAAAGCGTGGTATCGCCGAGATCTTCTTCAAGGTAAATATTTTGGTCCGGGTTTTCGGCGTAAATTTCCGGAACCGGCAGATCGAGGCCGCGAAAGTGCCGGGAGAATCCCAGGAAGGCCGCGTTTTCCAGACGGTCGGGGCCGAGGGCTCCAATGGCGCGATGGGACAGGCTGGTGAGCCGGAAGTAGCGGCGATTGGACCCATCGCTCGTCAAGGCTGAAATGGATTCAGCCGGCTCGCCGAAATGGTTTCTAAATAGCTGTTTGAGCGCTTCTTCCATGGCTATTAATTGGTAACTACCCAGGTCCCCCTTCTCCGTCATTCCGGCGAAAGCCGGAATCCAGGCCTTCCTTGGATTTGCCTTCACTGGATACCGGCTTTCGCCGGTATGACGAATCCAAGGGGACCTGGGCAGTTACATCAATTGTAATGATTTGCGGCCCGTTAAAGTTCAAATAGAGTCGGCTGTCTAAGCGGGGCAGGCCTTTTTTTAGCCGGAGCCCTGTTTTCTTGAAAACGGCGAAGTTTTTGTTCGATGTCGCTCAAGAAGGGCGAAGCCCCGGCGTCGCGCGTTTGGCCGAAGAGAAATCGGGTTTTGGCCCAGGAGAGAAAGAGGCGGCTTTTGGCGCGAGTGACGCCGACGTAAAAGAGCCGCCGCTCTTCGTTGATCCCGGGAGAATTTTGGGCGCGTTGCCAAGGCACGATTCCTTGTTCACAGCCGATGATAAAAACCACCTGGAATTCCAAGCCCTTGGCCCGGTGGAGCGTCATCAGGGTGATGCCTTCGCCGGGCGGCAACCCGTCCTCGTTATGCCGGAAATCCTCGACGTCTTCATTCGCGGATATATCCGGGATCACGTTGGCGCATTTTTTGGCGAATATCCGCAGGGGAAGACCGGCGCGTTCCAGAGCGCTTTGAATTCCACGGGCCTGGGCATGGAAGCGGTAGAAAATGGCGATGTCGCCGAGGCCGTAGTCGCCGCTCTCTTCTTCCTTTTTAGCCCATTCGCTGTCAATGGCAAAGTGGCTCGACCCTCCCAAGAGATGTTCAATGCGCCGCGCCGTCATTTCGGCTTCCTGGCGTTCGTTTTGGTAGGAGGCGATTTCGATGGGAAGGCCGGGGGATCCCAGGCGCGCTTCGAGTTCGCGGGGGATGGGGGAGGGATTTTTGGCGATGATCTGGCTCGCGGCCGCCACGATGGCGGGCCGGGAGCGGTAATTTTCCGACAGCACGATTTTTCGGCAAGGGGCATGATCTTTTTGAAATTGCTCGAACGGACGGAACTCTTCGCCGGTAAATCCATAGATTGACTGGTCGGGATCGCCGATCACGCAGACGTTGCCGGTGATTAACCGGCTCAAAAATCGGTACTGGGCCAGGCTCGTATCCTGAAATTCGTCCACCATGATAAAGCGCCATCGTTCGCGGTAGCGCTCTAAAATTTTTGGACGCTCATCAAAGAGGCGTTCCATATAAAGGAAAAGATCGTCAAAATCAAGGCAACGTCCGGCCAGAAGCCGGCGTTGGTACTCTTGCGCTATTGGGTCTGACGGCCACGCGAGTTGTTCTTTTGTGCGGCGAAGTTTTTCCAGGAAAGCGTTCCTCTGGCGGCTCGCCACCAAACCATCTAGGAGCGCGGGCTTTTTGCCTTCCTCTATTACAGACCAGGAAACGCCGGGGCCGAAGGGATAATTCTCCCGCCGCAAAATTTTAAGCGCCGTGGCATGGAAGGTGCCGACCCAAAGCGCGTTTAAGATGAACCCCTCACCTAGCAGTCGCCCCAAGCGTTGGCGCATTTCTTTGGCCGCGCTTTGGGTGAAGGTGACGGCCAGGATTTGTTCCGGCTGGATTTTTTGTTCAACGATTAAATACGCCGCCTTGCGGACTAAGGCGTGGGTTTTGCCGGTTCCGGGGCCGGCCACGACGATTAAAGGGCCTTCATTCATCAGAGCCGCCTCTTGTTGGCGGGCGTTGAGCCCTTCGAAGAGGTGGCGGTTCATGGTTAGGCGTTTAAAATAAAGAAGGCTCGGTGGCGCCTTGAGCGGTTTTTCCCTTGAGCGTTAAAATTTTGCCATATTCGCCGTCATAGCCGGCTTCAATGCGAACTTCGCCGCGGCGCATGCCACCGAGAGCAACGCTTAGAAGCTCAAAACCTTCCGCCTCCAGGCGTTCCAGGGGCAATTCGCGCAGAATGTTGAGTTCGTTGCCGAAAAGAAAAAGAAGGCGGTGATAAAGCCGGTCCACCTTAACGCTTGCGGGGCCTACGCCGAGGGTTTCGCCGATGATTTCTTTTAAAGGGATGATGTGTTCGAAGCCGGCGGCGCCTGCAGGCTGTTGCGGCCGGCGGTCGCCAAGTTTTTCCACGCGGTGCAAGACGCCGACTGTGACCGGCTTGTTGCAAACAGGGCAAAGTCCCTTAAGGCGACGCGTCTCATCAGGTTCCAGGCGCGCCTTGCAATGGCGGTGCCCATCTATATGATATTTGCCTTCCTCGGGGAAGAATTCCAAAGTCTTGAGCAGTTTGGCGCCAGGCCGGCGTTTGAAGGCGTTGAAGATTCCTTCATAGGAAAGGGGGGCGTCAAGAACATTGGCCTCCCGGGCCAGTTTTTGCGGGGAATGCGCGTCCGAGTTGGAGATCAGCGTGATTTTGTCCAGCGCGGAGAGCCGCCAGTTCATGGACGGGTCGGAGGAGAGCCCCGTTTCAATAGCGAAAATTTGAGGGGTCAGGTCGTCAAAACATTCTTCCAAGGAATCGAAGCCGGATTCCGAGCCGAACACCGCGAAGTGAGGGGTCCAGGCATGGGCGGGGATGAGATGCGCCTGGTCGGAGGTTTCCAGCACCAAAGAAAGAAGGTTTTTGGAGTCCAGGCCCAGGATGGGCCGGCCGTCCGAGCGGATGTTTCCGATTTTTTCGAGCTTGGCGTTGATGCGTTCGGCAACCTCGAACGAGGGCGCAAAAACCAGAAGATGGACTTTGCGCACACGGCCGTTTTTCTTGTAAATACAACTGATCTCGACCCCGAGGAGAAAGCGCATGGGAGCCCGGCAGGAAGGGGGAATTTCCCGGTCTTGCGCCTGCGCCAAATCGGCCTTGAGCTCAAAGAGCCCCGGCTCGGCCGGCGTGAGCTTTTCTTTGAGTTCCGAAATCCAGCGCGGATGGGTGAAATCCCCGGCGCCGAGCACGCCGACGCCTTTGAATTGGCACCACTTGTAAAGGGATTCCGGCTTCAAGTCCTTGCTGCAAGCGCGGGAAAGATGCGAGTGGATATGAAGATCAGCGATGAATTTTATGGGAATTTACCGAACGTCAGTAAAAGTTCGCGGCTACTCAGTCCCATCGCGTTTTTTCGTAACGGCCCAGGTTCCCCTTCCCCGTCATTCCGGCGGAAGCCGGAATCCAGGCCTTCTTCGAGCCTGCTCTCGCTCGATACCGGCTTTCGCCGGTATGACGAATGCAAATGGACCTGAGTAGTTACGTTTTTTCCCTCATAACAACAGGTTAATTATGGCAGATTTTTATAACTGCCCAGGCTTCCGCCATTCCCGCTCTCGCGGGAATGGCGGCAAACGGAGACGCCTTCTTCTTTGTTGTTCCCTTCTGCTGGCGCTACCGGGAGGATCGATGCACGCGCCCATATCCATTCCTTGTAGGTTGATAGTCATAGGGTCGGTGGAATCGCCGAACGGCACGCTTTCATCGAAAAAGTAGGCTTTAGCGCCGATATCCGGATCAGCATAACCGGAATCGCCGGGAAATTCGTCTATTTCGAGCACGATTTTCGAGATTTTTTTCTTATTGTTGTAGGGTTTACCGGTGCAGGGGGGATCGAATTCGGCAATGTAATAATTTTTATGGTTGTGTATGGAAAACT
>CAYHKQ010000073.1:0-11374 GCA_964357255.1 uncultured Elusimicrobia bacterium | reverse complement strand
CCGATCTAATAGAAGGATGATCCTTATAAATATCTTTCGGGGGGGAAGAAGGCGGATAAGAAAAAAGAGGACGAGGCCGCGTGCCAGGCCGGCGCGGCCGGGGTCGGGGCCGGAACTGGGGCTGATCAAGCGGCCAGCGCCAATGCTTCTTCCCTTTGGGATAAAAACCAGATGGGCGAGGGCGGATTTAAGGGCATCAGCGATTTTGGGGGCGGCGGCGAGGGCTCGGGCGGCGCTGGGGCCGGGATGGGCGCCGGCTCTGCGGGAGCGGGCGCATTAGGCGGCGCGTTGAGCAAGGCCCAGGATTTGTCGGCGGCAAATGCTGGCGCCGAGGGAGCCGGCGGCCGAATGAGCCGCGTGGCGCGCAGGGGTATTTCCAAGGGCAGGTTCGGCTCTAAAAATACGGGAACAGTCAAGGGCAATACCAGGGCCGCGGCGAGAACAGCTACAGGGGGAAGCGGCGGATTTCAACAGCAGGCCGGCGCGGTTAATGCCGGCTTTGGCGGTGGGACTTCCGGCAATACCTTGAACATTCCCGGAGGCCCGGCGGGAAACTTGGGCGATGGCGGTTTAGACGGCGGCGTGGACAATCCGAATTCGGATTTAGACACAAAAGCGGATGAACCTTCTATTACAGAGGATACCCCCGAAGATTACGACTCCGAAACGACTGCCGTGGCCGTACTGATTCTTGGCGCCTGCGCCATCGGAATAGGGCTTGCCATTGCCTCGGCGCTTAAAGCCACGCCTTTTGCTTCCGCGGCTTGGTGGATCGCATATGCTGCCGGCGTGATAATGTTGCTAGTCGCGCTTGCTATTGTCATTGATCTTATGACCAGCGACAGCGCTTCAGCCAGTGCCGTCGGAGGGGCATTGCTCGGAAATTTATTACCCACCATGGCGGCCTATGCGCTTATTGCCATTGGACAAATGGCCATGGCTGGGCTTGGATTGGGAATGACCGCGGCCACGACCATTATGGGAATGGCCACGAAGTCGGATGAATCCACGCCGCCGACGGGGTAATTATGAATACGTTAAGTCTTCATTTGCTTTTATTGAGATTTTTTGGGAGGAATTTAATCAGGAGGCTCTTTGATGAATAAGATGGGGAACAAGAAAGGGTTGATTATTCTTTTAATTTTTTGCGTGGGGGCTGTGGGGGCCACGACGATTGCGTACCGAGCCATTATGGGCAAATCGAGCCGGGGTTCAGGCAAGGATATGCAGAAATTCGGGGCTTTTTTGCAGGACAAACAGTATTCGGACGCCGCGGATTCCAATGAAACGCCGGAGGAGATTCTCCGCGCCCAGAGGGCCAGGAATGCCGGGCAGTTTTCAGATTCCAATTACGGCAAGGGTTCCTTGGGTTTTGTCACCGGCAGTATGCCTGGCGGCAAGGATGGAAAGGGCGGCGAAGGGGCCGAGGGCGCGGGCGGAGCCGGAGGCGCGGGCGGAGCAGGGGCCGGCGATAAGGGCAGTCAAGCCCTGGCCAATGCCAGAAAGCAGGGTTTCGGCAAAGGCGGTGGCAAGAGCCGTTTTGACAATAGCGGCGGTAGTAGCCGGATGATGGGCGGCGGGGCCGGCGGACCCGGAAAGGGCGCTGGCCAAGGCCAGGGTTCGGGCAAGGAAGGGGCCGAGTCTTGGGCGAAATCTGCAGGCGGGGCTGATGCGTCTAAGAGTAAAAGGGGAGGCCTGGGCAGGTCGCTTAAAGCCGCGATGAAGAAAATGGGTTTTGGCGGCGGTAGCAAGAAGGGAGCCATTGGTGATTTAAAAAACCGGACCAACGTGGCCTATAGCGGATTCGGCAAAGGCGCTGATTACGGCGCTGGGGCCGGTTCAGCGGCTTTTGAGGGCAAAAAAGGCGCTCAGGGCCTGGACGTGGGCGGTGTCAAGGCAGACGACGGCGGCCTGCGCGACACGGATGTGCCCAACCCGAATAACGACAGCTCCGCAGGCGCGCCGAGCGCGGAGGAGGGGGGGGGTGATGGAGGTCTTTCGGGTGGTGCCCCGGCTCTCGAGTCGGATGATCAGTGTAAATATACTTTTACTTTTAATAATGAGGAGGGAAAAGCATGTAAATCTGTAATTATTACGATCAAGGAGAATGACGATCCCACCCCGGACCCTGAATGCAACATGGTGCCGGCCAGCGGATCAAGGGCAAAAGTCAACGACACCACGATGACGCCGGGAGTAGGCACATGGATATCGTCCCTTTGGTTTTTTTGGGAAGACGACGAGGTTAACAGCGACGACGGATCATCCATTTGGACGCTGAGTTACAATAATAAAACTTGCGAGGTTAAAGTTTTAGGAACTTCCAATGGAGGACATTCCCCCTATGAAGCTGAGGTTGAAAATGCCGACAGTTGGGAGGGTGGAAATTTTATGCTCATAAATGAAGCGAATAAGTTTAATGCAGACGGCTACAACGAAAGTCTGCTTTCTAAATGTCTTGCGGCTAAGGATGAATCTGAACGAAAGGCGGCGCCGGATAAAACAAGGCAGAAAGGCTGGGGTTATTTCGAGTACACCGGAGACAATGTGGTTTCTAATCACGGGACGATAGTTACGCCGGTAGGCATTATGATTTCTCCAGAGGAAGCAAAAGACGGGGACCCATCGCATTATGGTTTTAGGTCTGAAATATCCGGAATCATAGGTTCCGGCGGTTATGCGAACTGCGAGAAGGCTATTAGCGGAGACTGTAAGAAGTGGATTAGAAAGAACAAAAGTAATATTTTGTCATTGAACCCTTCCGCTTCCGAGGCCCAATGCGATAATTCCAAGAGCCTGCCCTGTTGGTACCCTTATCGCCCCGAAGAACAAAAAAAGAATTGCAACGACCCTGACGCCATGAACCTCGCGCCATGAAGAATGAAGGTCAAATTCGGAAACAAGGGACTCGATTCCCGCTTGTGCAGGCGGAGGCCTGGGCGACATTCGATGCTCGAGAACGCCCCTTGACTTCCGGCCTGCAGGGGGCTAGGATAGAGTAGTCACTAAAAAGACTACTTTTGAGGAGGCGGCGTCGTGAATGTTTCCCATTTAATGAGGGCCCGGCATGTCGGCATTAAGGATTTCAAAATTCATCTTTCCGCATTTTTGGATCAGAACAAGCCTCTTCTCGTCACCGAACGGGGCAATCCTAAGCATTTCGTCGTGCCTTACGAAGAAATGCTTGAGATTATTGATATCCTTGAAGAGGCTTCGGACCCTAATCTGGTCGCCCAGGTGGAGCGCGCCCGCATGGCCTACAAGAAAGGCGGTGGGCGTGCCGTGGATCTTCCGGCGCTCAGAAAAGCTCTCAAATTTTAAGGTTTGTGCACCGTCTTGTTTATGCCGACGTCAAGACAGAGAAACAATTTCTTAAATCCTTAAAGTCAATTCCGCGCAACGAACAACATTTGATTTTAGCGAAGTTGGGCGCCCTTGCCAAAAATCCAAGACCACAACAATTTAAAATTTTGGCGCAACCGGTTTTCATCTTCGGTTATTGGGCGCCTTACCGGCTAAGGATCGGCGATTATCGCCTTCTTTATGACGTTGACGAAACGTCCAAGAAAGTCGTTCTTTTGGCGCTTCGCAGAAGATCGGAAAAGACTTATCGTTGAAAGAGAAACAAACCCAAATTCCTCTGTAGCATCCTTAGGGACTGGCGGATTTTGAGTTTTCAGGGTAGACTGAAATGATGGAAGGAAATGATCGAAAGTCCTGGTTGATGCTTTTGTTGTTGTTGTTTGGCGCTTTGGCGTCGGGGGGTGGGGCGTTTCTCTTGGTGAGCGGGGAGGCTGGAAAATTGGCCAAGGGGGAGTCGCAGTTGCCCGCCAGGCTGGCCGCGGCCGTGGCGAATTTGGCGGGCAAAAATGCGGTTCAAAATCCAGTCATTTCTTTGACCCCGGAGAACGGGCCGGAGGCCGGCGGCTTTGGTTTAGCGCCAGACGCGAAAAATGAGGCCGCTAAAAAAAAGTTGGCCGCGGCGCATTTGCAGGACGGCTTTTTGCCCCCGGAGCTTTACCGGCTCGAGGATAAAAATTCCGGCGGTAATACGCCGTTTGAGTCGAGCGTGGGCATGACATTAACAAGCGACGTGCGCCCTAAGCCTAGCAAGGCTTTTGGGAATGTTGATGAGGCTATGAAATCCGGCAAATTGAGGTTCGGTCCAGCGGCCACGCGCAGGACGAATCGCGCGGATCCGCCTACTATGTCCGAAGGGGGCACGGCCCGCGCCGTGCCGGTGGAAAAAAGCGGACTTCGCCTGCGCGCGAGTAGGGGCCAGGGAAAAAAGAGCGCGGTGTCCATGGGCGGGCCAAAGCTTCTCGAGACCCCGGCTCAGCCTAATAGTGAAAGTAGCCAAACCCCGGCTTCGCCCGTTCCAGCCAAGGCTCAACAGGGCGCGCCGTAAGCCGGCCTGGAGTTTTAACGACACTGGGGGTAGAATAAATATGAAAAGGAAAAAAACGAAGGGTGAATAACACGACTCATGCAAAATGATAAAAAGCCGCTCATGGTGAGCCTGTCGAACCATGAGCCAAGACGCAAAAAACCCTGTATTCATCCTTCGACAAGCTCAGGATGAGCGGAATGCAATGAATTTGCATGAGTCGTATGAATAAAATGAATTTAGCTAATTCTAAAAAATTGGCGGTTTGGTTTTTGGCGGGGTCAGCCGGCTTGGGGGCGACGTTTGGGCTGGTGGCTAAATATGTCAACCAGAAATCTGCGATGGGATACCTGGGCCTTAAGAATCAGGATGTGACCGAGAGTTTTCGCAAAACACTTTACCGCACTGCCAATACCAAGATTGTGGAAGGTCAACAGGAACAGGCCGCGGCCCAGGCCGGTGTCCGGCGCGACCAATACGATTCATCCATGATTCTTTTCGGAAAACCGGACTATTGGTCCGACCCAAAGGCCCAGGCCAAGGTTGATAAAGCCGAGGACGCGCGCAGGCCCATTGATTTGGTTAAAAAGGAATTTAAGCCGGTTGTCTCGACCAAATTGGTCGCGACATTGGAAGACATGGGGGTCAACATGAAACGGGAAACGCTTCCTCCGTTGAGCGATGGTTTCGCGGGGCAAGAGCAGGGGAAAATGGATTCGGTCCGTTTGGCCGGCCCTATGAAGGAACTAAAGAACGCTAAACCGATGACCGAACAGGAGGCGAGATTTCTTAGCCAGAAGACCAGGTCCAATGTCGCTAAAAGCGACCGGGACGCGAATGCCCGCGTTGTGCGGGCGTCTGTTTCCGGCCAACGGGGACGCGAAATAGCGCTTCTTCGCGCGTCGGCAAGAATGGGCCAGTACGCGGTTAGCTCCGGCGACATGGATTCCATCAGTCTCTTAGGCGGCGCGGCCGTGGCCTCGGGCGCGGACATTGGCCCGGCTGTTATGCAGATGGCTGATCGGGGTGAGTTGGGCGATATGACGGCCAGGGACGTTAAAACAATAACCGAGGATTTTTTCGCGGCCATTGGCCTTGGGGCGGACGCGGCGGGAGACGGCAAGGGCGGCGACGCGGGCGGGTTCGGGGGCGGCAGGAGAGAATTTAGTTCTTCCTTTGCCACAGGGGGGGACTTGTCGTTGGATTTTTTGTCAGGATCGGGCGGCGCTTCCGATGCGATTTGTCCTGTTTGTAAATCTGTCTCGCTCGATCCGGGCCTGGTCATCGGCCCGCCTCCTCCTGCGGGGCCAAGCGCGGTTCTGGGCTCGCCAACTGGACCGGCGGGCACAATAAAATAGGAATTTCTTTAGCCAATCGAAGTGGCCAAGGAAGGCCGCTCGTGGTGAGCTTGTCGAACCATGAGCAAAACGCGAACTTCGCCTTGGCTCATCCTTCGACAAGCTCAGGATGAGCGGTGTAACTCAGGATGAGCGGTGTAACTCAGGATGAGCGGTGTAACTTCAAATGGCTAAAGAAATTTTATAGTAGGGACTAAAGACCTAGAAACAAGTTGGGACTTTTGGCCCTTGATAGTTTTGGTTTTTCAATCTAAACTTTACACAGAAGAGGAGTTCAAATTATGGCTCAAGAAAAACCTGGGCAACATGCCCCTTCGTTTACGCGATTATTAAGAGGCGGGCCCGCTCCATCGCCCGAGACGAAGGATGCGTCCGGGGCTAAGCTTGCTTTGTCCCGCGATCCGGCTAAGCCGGGCGAGGAAAAAAAGCGAAAGCCGATTCTTCTGCCCTTTGGCAAGGGCGAGGGGGAATCCGCTCTTTTTTCCATTGGCTATAGAGAGTGGGCATTTTTGTTCGGCGCGTCATTGATGCTCTTCGGCGGCATGGCCGTGATTCGCCATTTTGCTCCCAAGGAAGGGCCGGTGACTCCGGCTTTCGAGGTCCCGCCTTCGGATTTTGAGGAGGGCGCGCGCGCGCCCGGCGGCGGCGAGCCAACGGACGAACTGGTGACCTCAGCGCTTAAAGCGCGCGATACCACGCGCCTGGTCCAGCCCTTGGCGGAGCTTGTGGCTAAAGATAAGAAGGACAAGGACAAGGGTCCAAAAGAGGAGATGAAGGAAAGTTTTTGGTCAGGATTAAAAGAAGCGGAAAAGCAGACGGGCAAGGCCCCCAGGTTGCCGGGCATGATGGGCGCCTTGGACGCGGCCCTGGGCGGGATGAGGGGTGGAAGTGGCGGTGTTCCGCCGATGCAGATACGCTCTCCGGAGGAGATTGCCGCCCGTGTTGGCGCTCTTCGGGCCGGAGCTTCGCGGGGCGCGCCGGGCATGAGGCTGGGTTACTCCGGCGGACAGAATATTCCCGGAATCGGCGGCGGCAGGGGAAGGCGCTCTAAATATGATTCAGGCGACGGGTCGAGGAAGCAGGCGGGCCGGGAGGCATTGGGAAATCTTTATGGCCAGCCTGAGCGTTCGGCCGCGGACTTGGCCAAAAAATTTGGCGAGTCTACCAGCGAAGGCCAATCCAATCAAGGCCCAGGGGCCGTGACCGGCGGGGGCACTCCGGGCCAGGACAAGGGTAATGAGTCGCAGGTGAATTATAAAATCGGCCGGGACCCAGTGGCGGATCAAATCGCCATTAAAAATTTTGAGTGGGAGTTGGAGCAAAAGAAAAAGTTTTGGGAGAAGGTCTGGCCCGGGCCGCTTTATGATGGAATTTCTACCGTCATTGGCAAAGGAATTGCCGAGCCGATGGCCGAGATTGTTGGCAATTCGTTAAGGGGTCTGGCCATGGAGTCTCCCCAAGCCAAACAATTTGTTTATAGCCAAAATCCAGATGGGTCTGTTTCTAGTTTGGCGACATCTAAATTTTTGGCGCCTCTTGTCGGGGACTTGAGTGAAGCTGAGGTGGGGAGCGCGTTTATTACCAATGCCACATACTCGACTAAGAAGGTTACGGATGAGGGTTGCCGTCCGACAATTACCTTCGAATATACGACTAAAGAAGTTACGGAGTCTAAGGAAAAAAGCGCAACGAGCAAAAGGGCTTCACGGACTTTTAGTCCGCCCATTCCCTGCACTCAAATCGTTGGTTATGGAAACACGTCGGGCGACATGCCCGCGGCCGCAGGGGGGAGCCAGCCGGGCGCCGGCGAACCTGGCGCTCCGGATCAAACCAGCGAGCCGTCGGACGCGGCTGATGTTAAAAATATCACGGCGCGCCTGTTAAAAATTCCTGAACTTAGAGGCAAGGTGAGCGAATCATTGGTCGCACAAAAGGCGCCTACCATTGAAAAAATGTTTGAACTCGAGGCTGCTGTGGATGATTATGAGGAATTCAGCAGTTGCAATACGGAGCCTGAAGGGGAAGCCAGGGATGCCTGCTGGGCCGTAATGAAGCCCAACGTCGGCGTGGCGTTTGAGACAATCAAATCAATTTTGGGGATAAAATGAGAAAAGGAGGAATTGTGAGTATTTTCAGGCCTCTTGTAGGGTTGATTTTTTTGACCCAGGTAGCGTCTTTATCCCTTTGGGCGGAGGATTTTATTTCAGCGCAAGAGGCCCGGCAATTGGCCGGGGTTTTGCGGGGATGGGCTTTTAATGCGAATGCTTCAGATTTTGCCCGGGCCACTTTTTCGGATTTGGGGTTTTTTCAGAATCAATTGATGACGCTGACCTCTCAAAACGGGGGCTACGGGAGCTGTTTTAACCGGAACGTCGGGGGCTGGAACACGAGCGATCAGGATTGCCGTGAAGTCGCGAATCATCTTGCGATGATCGAACGTAGGATTATTCAGATTCAGGGTCGGAGCGCATCGGCGCCGCCTGCGTCGCGCTCAAGCGCCGGGGAAACACGGCCGGTCCCTAGTAACGCGGACAAGAAAAACGCGGCTCCTTTAATTAATGTAAGCGGCCAGCCTGTTCCTAATCAAGATCCCTCGGCAGGCCATGTTCAGGCGCAGCTAATTTTTGGAGGAGGCGGAGCGAAGAGCAAATCTTCGGCGCCGGCAAAACCGTCATCTTCCAGCGTTGACACGGGGGACAAGAGTGGGGAAACTGGAAGTTCGCGCTCTGGGCCGGCGCATGGCGGATCGCAGGCAGTGGCGCAGACATGGGGGCCCAACAGTGGATACAGAGTTGATTCAAGCCCTCATCCTCCTCTCATACAGGAGCAGGGGGTAAATGAGAGGGCAATGCAGGAGAGGCAAGGACAGGGGGATGGAGAGATAGGGGGAGAGGGGGAACGCTCGAGCGCGAGCGCGTCCAGGCGCATCGGGCGAAGGGTTGCCGCGTCCGACGTGATTGCCACTAAGGGCGCCGCTGATTCGCAGATTCAGCGGGCGTTCATGTCCACGCTGGAGATTGACGGATTGCAGATGCAGGGCAATTTGAAAGGTAAGCCTTTTGTCGAGGCGACGGTGAAAATTGGGGCCATGGAAGCTAAAAATGGGCATCGTTTGGCCGGAGCGCTTTACGCGGTGGAGCCTAAGGACAAGGATGGAAAAGGCGGCGTCGCGCATTGGATAGGCGTTATGCCGCTGTTCTGGAATGATTTTACGCATCGGCAGTTGCGTTTTATTATTAGGCCTACGCTGTCTAATGGTCAGGAGAGGGCTTTTGACGTAAGCGTTGCCTTGATTCCAGTGTCAAGCGATGACCCGGTTTATAAAAAAGCCCAACAGGAGCAGGAGGAGGCTCGGCAACGTCAGCAGGCAATGCTCGCGCGCCAAAAGATTTTAGACCAGGCCGCCCCTGTCGCGCCCAGAGACGCCAATTTGGAAGAACTCGGGAATCTTCTTTCCAGGCAGGGCAAGGCCTACGGCAATAAACAGGTGCAGGATTCCGAACTGCGAAAGTTTTTAGTCGCCCGGCCGTCCGCAGAATCCGCGACGTCTGCAACGTCGCAGACGCCGTTGCGGTTCGATGAAGAAGGCGGACCATGCCATCAAATGCCCGATGAGAAGTTCCGCGCTGATTGCGGTCTTGCCGCCAAGGGCGCATTGGACGCGATGGATAGCCTCTGGAGCATGGTCAAGGCCGCGACCCATCAACGTTTTATTGACAGGTTGAAATTCGACCCTAAAAAACTCTACGGCAAGGAACGCAAAAATGCCGAACAATTCCAATTGAAAATTTCCGAACTTGAAACTTATCTCGTCAATTTAAGCGCGAGCTTTGCGCGCCACGCGGACGCGGATGACGAAAAAATAGCGAATGCCCAAAAGGCGTTTTCCAGACGCATCGAGGTCGGCATTGTGGATTACCGCAAGGGGTTTTTAAGTCGCAATGACGCTAAAGCCGCCACCGGCGCGAAAGATTTACTTGGGCGTATTGACCGCATGATTGGCGAGTTTGATAAAAAATGCCCAGATCCCGCGTCGGAGAATTGCCGAATTACGCGGAACGTGCTGATGGCGTTAAGGCGCGTTCGGTTTTTTTTGGTGGATACGGAAACCGAGCATCCAATTTCCGAGGTTCGAGCGCAATCCAAGCAACATCTTGAACCCTGGCTGGACATACTACGCAATTACGTGAATTCCATTGATATGAAATTTTCCATTAAGCCTGAAGTGGTGCAAAGGCAAATGGATGAACAGCTTCCCAAGGAAGGAATCGCTCCCGGGTCTCATGGGGGAAAGGCCCGCTATGTCCTCGAGACCCTTCCTATTTTCCGGCCTCTTAATAATCGAGACGAAGGCAGTCACAGCGTCGAGTATTTGATCGGCAAAACAGCGGCGTCCGGGAGCAATTTCGCGCCGGGCATTAAAATTTCCGGTTCGCCGTTTTTGAGAGAACGCGACCGGATTAAGAGCGAGAGCAATCCGCGCGGCGCCTTGTTTCGGGCGTTGGTGATTTTTGACGTGAGTAAAAATGGAAATATGTTCCAGCCCGCGGGCTGGGCCATGTATTTTGACAGCGACAACGGCATTCGAAAAGGAAACTCCGTCGTTACGCTGGGCGCTGGTTCCGACGCAGTTCAAATAAATGTGGAAAAGGCAGGGGACGATTCGGAGGGGTACAGATATTTGTGGCGGGTGACCAAGGCTGTGCCTAAGAAGGATGCCGCTTCGCCGGACGTCGAAGCGGACGAGGATGAGCCGGAGGATTCGCCTGAGGATGCGCCCCAGGCCGACGTTCCGGTTCCCGGCGATAAACATGAGCGTCGGGAAAAGGCGCCCGCTACCACAGTGAAGGCCGCTCCTAAGACCGCTACTCCCCAGACCCAGACTGCGACAAAATCGCAGTCGCCAAAAGCGCCATCGGCGGATAAGTCCGATGACAGCCACACAAAGTCGCAACCTGTAGCGCCGGCTTCCTCCGGTCCAGACCTGAAGGGTTGCGCGGCACGCGGTTCTGGATGCAAGTTTCGTGGCGGCAAGTGCATGAAAGACAGCCCTGTTGGCGGCTGGATCGAGTGCAACTGAGCTATTGATTTTTTTTCGCTTTGGTGATCTTTAACCGCAACTATTCAGGCGCGTCGCTCCCCTTGCCTTCAACCATTCAATTCCAATAGACATCCAATAGACTTTAGACCCAATTTGGCCTAGGTCTTCTGGACCAGGTATTTGGGACCAAAGGTCCCTGGTCAAAAAACTGTATGTCTATTAATCTTACTCGAAGTCTTTTTGGTAATGGATTAAAAGGTAAAAACTTTGCCTGGACCAATGGAGAGGGAAAACAGAAGGAGGAATCCGGAAATTCTTTTTTCTATCAAATCTTTCCTTTCCCTCCTCATTGTTACCTCCCTCCTCATCACCACCCCCGGCCTGGACTGTTATGAGGCCCTGGCCCAGATCATTCAGATCAATGGCAGGGGAGTGGATTGTTCCATTATTAGCCACTTATCGTGCCCTTCCGGGGGGAAGGATAAAGACAAAGAGGGTCAAGAGGGTCAAAGGGGTCAAGAGGGGAATAATTTTGTTGAGCAAAAACTTCGGGGCCTGGGCATTGCTCCGCAATCTTTGGCGGAGGAA
>CAYHKQ010000072.1:0-11393 GCA_964357255.1 uncultured Elusimicrobia bacterium | reverse complement strand
ATTTTCTGGGACCCATGGTGCAATTGTAGCTCCAACGAATATATTTGTAAAATAGATACTTTCAATAATAACAATCGTTTATTACGATGATATTAGTCAACCACCACCATCTCTATTACTTCTGGGTTGTGGCCAAAGAGGGGAGCGTCACCAAAGCCTGCGAGAAGCTTTACCTTGCCCAGCCAACGGTAAGCGGCCAGATCATCCAGCTCGAAAAATTCCTGGGCAGGAAACTCTTTGAGCGGCAGAAAAGAAAGCTCATTTTGACAGAAGGAGGCCACCTTGTCTTAGATTATGCCAACACCATTTTTGGCGTCACCCAAGAGATGCTCGATGCTCTGAAAGATCGGCCGGCTAAAAGAACGCTAAGAATCCAGCTTGGAATCGTAGACCAGGTTTCAAAGCAAGTGGCCGAAAAACTCCTTAAGGAGATTTATCTATTCCACAAAAATACCGTAGTTACCGCTCATGAAGGTTCTCTTGCCAACATGCTAGGGGAACTAGATAGTTGTGTTGTTGATCTTGTTCTTTCCAATATCGATGTCCCCATAGAGAAGGCAGATGATTACCTTAAAGAAGAAATTGGGAAGTCTCCGATTTTCTTTGCGGCAGCGCCTGCCTTGGCGCGTAAAGTTAAAAGGTTTCCCCATGATCTGGCTAAAATCCCCCTTCTATTGCCAAGCCACACAAGTCCCATGGGCAGCGAAGTGCGGCTTTTCTTAAGCCACCACAAAGTAGAACCGCGCGTGATAGCCGAGATTCAGGATGTAGAGCTTTTAAGACGTTTAGCTTTAGGCGGGATCGGCGCCGCGCCCTTTAGCCCCTTCACGGTTACCCAGGACGTTAAGGAGGGAAAGTTGCAATACCTCAGCAAAATACGCGCCGTCGCCACGAAAACAATTTGGCTGATCGCCAAAAAAAGACAACTCTTTAATCCCATTGCCCAGCATCTCTTCCAGAATTACAGACTGGTTGCTACCAATTAGAAAAATTCCGCCTCGTTGTGCCACGTATAAAAAATGGCAAGGGCCCTTAGGGAAGCTTCCAGTATGGATGGTGTTGGGGCATGAGTCGAATCGGATGAGGAAGATGATCCCAGGCGAGGCGATGAAACCGGTCGAGTTGATCGTGATCGGGGGGCTCGATGCCGTCTCTGGGCGTGGCCGGTTGCAGGACGACAAGGCGGGTGGAGGGATGGCGACTAAGAAGGCCAAAGGCGTTAAGCAGTTCCTCTGAAGTCGTTTTTTGAGTCACCACAATTTTGGCATAGGATTTTTCCGGGGCTTGCGAAAGAAATCGCTCGTGAGTTTCGAGCATCCATCGGGTTAAGGACGGCCGGTTTTCCGGCGTTTCTTTATCGTTAAAGGGATGGGCCGAGGGGAGCTTGATGTCCATGGAAATTAAGTCCATCCAGGGGGCCACGGCCTCGAGGGCTTCGGGCAAGGCGCCGTTGGTCTCGAGAAGAATGTTGAAACCGCGCTTCTTGAGTTCCGGAGCCAGCTCTTTGATAAAAGTGAATTGAAGCAACGGTTCGCCGCCAGTCAGGCTGACCCAGGGGGGAAGCTGTTGGTTGGCGCTTGGCGGTTGTTGAGGGGAAAGACGAATAATTTCGTTTAAGGTTTTTTCAAGGGACATTTCGATTCCAGAATCCATTGCCAAGGCGTCCGGCTCGTCGCACCAAATACAGCGCAGGTTGCAACCGCGGAATCGGACAAAAATCATGGGGGTTCCCAGGAGCGGGCCTTCGCCTTGAAGGGAGAAAAAAATTTTAAAAATCCGGGCTGTTTTCATCTCAACAAGGAATCCTTCAGCCCGGCTTCTTGAAAACCTTTAGCGCGCAGTTTGCAGGAGTCGCAATACTCGCAAGGCCGTCGCGCCCCCGCATAGCACGACCAGGTGAGGCGCCAGGGTACGCCGAGCTTTTGACCCAGCTTGGCGATTTGGGCTTTGGATAAGTGGATGAGGGGGGTTAAAATGTCGAGCGATTGGCCTTCAGAGCCGCGCTTGGTGCCCAGTCGCGCCGCTTGGCGCATGGCGCGATAGAAGGCTGGGCGGCAATCCGGGTAACCGGAGTAATCAAGCGCATTGGGACCCGCTACAATGGCTTCGGCCCCCAGGGCATCCGCCGCTGAAATCGCATAGGCCAAAAATAGGGTATTTCTGCCCGGAACGTAGGTGCAGGGGATTCCCTTGCGGCCGATTTGTTTTAAAGGATGGGAGGGAAGTTTTTGCGATTCGTCCAAGAGCGAGGAGCCGCCATCCCATCCGAGCCTGATGGCGATGATTTGCCAGGTGAAGCCCGCGGCCTTGGCTACGGCCTTGGCCGAGGCAATTTCTTTGCGGTGGCGTTGGCCATAATCAAAAACTAAGCAATGGCAGTCATAGCCTTTAGCCTTGGCCCAATAAAGGGCCGTGGCCGAATCCATGCCGCCTGATAGAAGAACAATCGCTACTTTTATTATAGCCTCACGAGCTTGACCGGTCCCGGCAAGGCGCGGCGCAGGAAAATTTTGGCGGCACGGCGAAATCCTTCGGGGTCGTCCGTCACGTAAAAGCCGGCTCGGGGAGTTAGGGGGCGGATGGATTGCGCGATTTTGAGTTTGCGCAATTTCTCTTGAACTTGGCGAGCCACGGCGCCGGAGGAATCCACGACCTTGGTCTTAGCCGGGATCGCCCGGGCGATGGCTGCTTGAAGAATCGGGTAATGGGTGCAACCTAAAATTAGAACGTCCGGCTTTTGCTTGAGGATATTTTCTAAATAGATTCTGGCCACCTGCTCCGTCACCGGATGGTCAACCCAACCTTCTTCCACTAAGGGCACGAATAAGGGGCAGGCTTGGGTGAGGATTTTAGCTTTGGGGGCCAGGCGCTTTAAATACTCGCTGTAAATCGAGCTGGCGATGGTGGACTTGGTGGCGATCACCGCAATGGTCCCCCGTGGCGCCAGGCGCGCCGCTTGCGCCGCCCCCGCCTCCACTACTCCTATTATGGGAATAGGCAATTCTTTTTGGAGCCGGGGCGCGGCCAACGCGCTCGCCGTATTGCAGGCCACGATCAGCATTTTAATCCGGCGGCCTGTCTCTAAATCATCAATGGAGGGACTTGCATGAAGCAGATAACGCGCAATTTCGCGCGAGTATTGCAAAACAACGGCGGGCGATTTGTTCCCATAAGGCACGCGCGCCGTGTCGCCGAAATAAACAAAGCGTTCCCTGGGCAGGGCCTTCAACAAGGCATCCAGCACCGTCAGCCCGCCGACGCCTGAATCAAAAACTCCGATGGGAAGGTTTTTAGTTTTCATTAAAAACTGTGCGGGGACGAACCAACTGCGCAATCCCGGATCAGTTGGGCTTCTCCCGGAAATACAGGGCTACGCCTTGGGCGATGGAGCGGGCGACGGTGTCTTGAAAGGCGGAGTTTTGGATTAATTTTAAATCGTTTTTGTGGGTCAAAAAGGCGGTTTCAATCAGCACGGCGGGGACGCCGGTTTCTCGAAGAACATAAAAGTCTCCTTTTGAAATTCCTCGGCTTGGGATTTTGCGGTGGACCTGGCGGTGAAGCGCTTCCTCGATGGCGCGAGCTAAGCGCGCGGATTGGCGGATGACATGGCGCAACGGTACTGTTTTTTGGTCCACGATAACGCCTTTTAAGCGATTTTCGCGGACCACCTGCTCTGAAGCCCAGGAGTCCCAGGTTACGGAGGCCGGGATGTAGATTTCATAGCCGCTCTTAGTGGCGGAGCGCGCGGAGTTGGCATGAATAGAGATAAAAACGTTGGGGTTTTTTTTCCGGGTGAGTTGCGCTCGGCTTTCCAAGTTGAGCGTCAAGTCTTTATGTCGTGACAAGAAGATTTGGGCCGAGGGCAGGAGCATTTTGAGGTGTTTTTGCAGTTTGGAGGCCAGGATAAGGTTAATGCTTTTTTCTTGAACGCCGGTGGCGCTGATGGTGCCGGAGTCGCGGCCGCCATGGCCGGGGTCAATGAGAATGATCGGACGGCTCTTAGTGAGGGGGGGCGGCCTTTTGACGGGAGCGGTGAGGGGGGAGGAGATACTGTTTTTTAAGTGAAGCCGGAGTTTGGGACCGGCCTTGGAGCCGGAGGCCGCAATTTTTTCTGGAGCGTGGATGGCGGGGGGATCGGGATCCTGCCGCATGATTTGGATTTTTAAGCGACGGCTAGGCCAGGATTCTTCTTTGGCTTCGATGTCGCCGACCGAGACCCGTGGGTCCAGGGGAAAATAGAAAACCGTGGCTTTTTCATTGGGGTCCTCGGCCGCTCTCCAGCGCCCGGCCGGCGCCTCGGCGGGAGCCTTGCCGCCGGGGAGCCGGCCGCGAGGCGGGGCGAGTTTGCAATAGGAGAATCGCACAGCCAGCGCCGGGATTTTGGCGTTTCGGATTTTCCATTTAGGATCAGCCTTGACCAGGGCCGAGGGCCAGTCGGGATGGTAGGTGATTTCGTAATGTTTTGAGGAGGGAAGCCTAAATTCAATGTTCAGCCCTTCGCTCACGTTCCATATTTTGGGCGGCTCGATCGGTTCAATTTCAAAAAATTTGATCAGCGCATTTCCATCTTCTTCGATTTTGAATTCGGTGTAGCGCTCGAAGGCGGGCGTCTGGAGGGATTCCAGGGGAATGAGCAGGTCTTTTTGATCCGGCGTGGCGGCGATGGGTTTGACGAGCGCCAGGGCCGTTGTTCCCAGCTTGATCGTTTTGCGCCCTTCTTTAATTTCAATAGATTTTCGCAGGTCCAGGCTTAAGACGACCGAGGAACTCGCGCTGTAGCGATGAACCTTGGCGTTTAGGATTTTGGCTAATGTTTTTATCGGGATATAGCTCTTGCCGCCGAGGTGGTAGGCCCAGAAATTAATGGATTTATTTTTAGGGTAGAGTTCGGCCCGGAAGGGGATGCGATCGAGGGCTAACGGGGCCGGGGCCGCCTCCAGATTGAGCGCGCACGCAACGACGAACAATAACGCCTTGCTCGGGACAGCCAACTCTCGCCCCTCCTTTAAACTTTAAGACCCACTCTATTTTTTACCAGGAGTTTGCGGACTTCCGCAATGGCTTTTAATATATTGATGCCGCGAGGGCAGGCCTCGATGCAGTTGCCCACGGTGCGGCAACGGAAAACTCCATCCGTATCCCCGATTAAGGCCAGGCGTTCTGCGCTGATTTCGTCTCTTGAATCCATCAAAAATCGGTGGGCCGCCACCACGGCCTGGGGCCCTGCGTAATCCGGATTGATCCAGAAGGTGGGGCAGGATGTGGTGCAAGAGGCGCAGAGAATGCATTTGGTCGTATCTTCAAATTTTTCTAGCTCTTTTGGACTTTGGCGGCGTTCGCGGCCGTCGGCCGGCGCGGCGCCGGCCACGAGAAAAGGTTTCATTTTTCGGTATTTGTCGAAGAATCCTTCCATGTCCACCACAAGGTCCTTGATCACTTTGAAGCCTTTTAAGGGGGCGATCTCGATGGGCTTGGATGGCCGAGCGGCCGGAAGAAATTTTTGGACCAGCACCGTGCAGGCCAGATGATTACGGCCGTTGATCATCATTCCATCCGAACCGCAGACTCCGTGGGCGCAACTTCGGCGGAAAGTGAGCGTGCCGTCCAATCGTTCTTTAACGTAGATCAGGGCGTCAAGCATCCGGTCCGTGGGTTCGGCCTTGGCGGTGTATCGTTGCCAATAGGGTTTAGCGTCTTTGTCGGGATCAAAACGCTGAATTTTTAAAGGAACATCAATAATCATGCGATTGACCTCCCACCGTTAATTTTGGTCTCCAATTGGTCCATTGGGCCGCAACGATGGAAAGAAGGCTTAGGGCCGCCAGGGTTGCCGCCAGCGCCGTCCATTCGCCGAGCCCTTGGTTCCATAAAATTAGGGTCGCGGCCAGCGAGGAGCCGGCGCCAGTGTAGTATTCCAAGGGGAATCCTAGAATTTTTTTAGGAAACCACCAGATATGCTCCGTCAAGAAGCGCCGCGCGCCCCAGAATGGATTCCAAACAAACCATTGAAAGTCCCATACGATGGTCATGAAAAAAAACGACGAAAGAATTTTAGCCTCGAGCGGCCGCGAGAATTCGTTAAAGATGAGGGGGAAATGCATGATGAGCAACAGGAAGCAGTTCAGATAGAAGTGGTATCCGGTTACGGGCTTGCCGTTGGTGATTTTCAGGAGCCAAGGGCTACTCAGCCGCCAGGTGGGGAGTTTCTCAGCCCAGCCGTGTTTGGCCTCGATTTGGATCTCGATTTGGGCGAGAATCCAGCACGCCGAAAAAAGATAAAGCGCGTGGACAACGGGGCCGCTCGCGTTCATGCTGTCGAGTCCCAGTGGGTATCCTTCAAGCCTCGGCGGTTGTTTTCATGGCGGGCCATCACGAAGAGCGCGTCTGATAAACGGTTTAAATATTTAACGGCGAAGGTTCCGATCACCTCGCGCCGCGCCAGGGCCACGACTAGGCGTTCGCAACGCCGGCATACGGCGCGGGCCACATGAAGCTGGGCCGCGCCGGGGGAGCCGCCAGGGAGAATGAAGTTTTCGAGCGGTTGAAGTTTTAGTAAGAGCCGATCTATCAATGCCTCGAGCGCGTCAACATGACGCTGTTCGATTTGCGGGGCATCGAGACGCTGTTTGTCGGATTGCAGGACGCACAAGACGCTTCCTAAATGAAATAAGTCGTTTTGAATTTTGGCGAGTTCTTGCGAGATGCCTGGGTCCAGGCCCGCGGCTAAAGCGGCGCCGATTTGGGAGCTGAGTTCATCAACCGTGCCATAAGCCTCGACGCGGGGCGAATCCTTGCTTACGCGTTCTCCTCGGCCCAGGGCCGTCGTGCCGTCGTCGCCGGTTCGCGTGTAAACCTTGGTGATTCTAGGCACGGGTCAGTATTTTCTTTCCTGGGGCTCAAATCGCGCGATGGTGACGGGCTGGAAGTCAAAGTCGAGCCGGTCATCCTTTAGCGTTGCGAGCGTGTGGACAAGCCATTTTTTGTCGTCGCGCTTGGGAAAGTCCTCGCGGTAATGTCCGCCCCGGGACTCCTCGCGCTTTAAGGCCGAGGCCGCTGTCACCCAGGCGAGAATGAGCAGATTTTCCAGTTCCACGGCCTCCAGAAGGTCGGTATTGAAGGTTTCTGAGGTGTCGAAAATTTTGGCGTCCTTAACGCGGCTTCGCAGTTCTTCGATTTTTTTGAGGCAATGCTCAATGTTTTGCGCCGTCCGGAAAACGCCGCAGTTATCCATCATTTCGGTTCGGAGCTCGTCACGAATTTGGCTCACGGGTTCGGCGCCGGAGCGCTTCGCATTGGCCTTGAATCGTTCCATGAGGGCCCATGCCCGCTCGGGAGCGCTTTGGGGGGCTTCGCGATGCGTGAGGTGTTTTAAGTCCTCGCGCAGGGACCGGCCCGCCTGGCGGCCGAAGACCAGAATGTCCACCAGGGAATTGGTGCCCAGGCGATTGGCGCCATGGACCGAGACGCAGGCGCATTCTCCGGCCGCGTAAAAGCCATTGACAAGTCGGCCTTTGGCGTCGGCCGTGACCCGGGCAGTTTTGTCCGTTGGGATGCCGCCCATGGCGTAGTGGGCCGTGGGCTGGATGGGGATTAAATCCTTGGCCGGTTCCAAACCCATGTAGGTGCGCACGAAATCCGTGATGTCCGGCAGTTTTTCGTCCAGAACGGCGCGGCCTAAATGGGTCAAGTCAAGGTGAACATAATCCTTGCCGTCAATACCTCGGCCGTCCCGGATCTCAAAGTAAATCGAGCGCGAAACAATGTCGCGCGGGGCCAGATCAATCAACTTGGGCGTATAGCGCTCCATAAAGCGTTCGCCCGTTTTATTTCGGAGGATTCCGCCTTCGCCGCGCGCCGCTTCTGAAAGAAGAATTCCCATTTTGTAAATTCCGGTCGGATGGAATTGGAAAAATTCCATGTCTTTTAAGGGGATGGCGTTGGCCAAGGCGATGGCCATGCCGTCGCCGGTTAAGGCATGCGCGTTAGAGGTCACCTTAAACATGCGGCCGGAGCCTCCGGTGGCGAAGATGACGCCCTTGGCTTCGACTACATGGAGTCGTCCGGTTTTGATTTCGTAAGCTACGACCCCGGTCACTGCGCCGTCTTGCGCGATAAGGTCTATAACATGAAATTCATCGAAGAAATGCACGTTTTGCTTGATGCAGTTTTGATACAGCGTTTGAAGGATCATGTGCCCGGTGCGGTCCGCGGCGTAGCAACTTCGCATGACCGGCCCCTGGCCGAAATGGTGGGTGTGTCCGCCGAAGCGACGCTGGGCGATTTTGCCGTCGGGCGTACGCGAAAAGGGGAGCCCTAAGCGCTCGAGCTCGACCACTGTTTCCATGGCTTCTTTGCACATGAATTCCACGGCGTCCTGGTCGGCCAGGTAGTCTGAGCCTTTGACTGTGTCAAAGGCGTGCCATTCCCAAGAGTCTTCTTCCGAATTGCCGAGCGCGGCGCCGATGCCGCCCTGGGCGGCGCCGGTGTGGGAGCGGGTGGGGTAGAGTTTGCTCAAAACTGCGGTCTGGACGTTATTTTGGGCGAGCTCTAAAGCGGCATAAAGTCCGGCGCCGCCGGCTCCCACGATCAAGGCGTCAAAACGGTGGCGGATAATTTCAGGAGGCATTGTCATACCTTCTTAATAAATATCGCCAAGCCCAGAATAAACAGCGCGGCGCAAAAAATGCCGAGGACAATCTTGACGGTTTTAAAAGTTTTTTTATTGCGGATGTGGTCTTCAAGGATATTGCTCACCCCAAGGCCTCCATGGGCAAGGGCGAGACTCAGCAAGAGCAGATCGTAGGTTATCCAAACAGGCGAAGAGAGGCGTTTTCTGACGAAGTTGTCGTCAATGGTTTCCACGGAGTTTATGATATGCATGATGTAAAGATGCCCGAGGGCTAAGGACAAAAGCAGGAGCCCGGAGGCTCGGATGAAAAGCCAATTCCAGGTGGGGTAGGCCGAGGGATCGGCTGTTTTTGTTTCCATGTTAGCGATGTCCCAAGAGAAGCAGGAGGCTAGTTGGCGCCCAAATCAGAAAAACCCCGGCCGCCTCAATCCAGATTAAGGCGCGGTGATGGGGGATCAGCGAAGTGAAAACGTCGAGAAGGATCAGCCGTACGCCGTTAAAAGCGTGAAACAGCACGCAACCGATCAGGCCAATCTCGCCGAGCTTGAAGGCGGGGCTTCGATAGAGCAGGATGACCTTGTTGTAGAGATCGGCCGAGTAGGCCAGGACCGCGGTATCGGCGATATGCGTGATCAGGAAGATAAAGACGCCCGCTCCCGCTAATTGATGCAGAAGGCTGGCCGTCTGATTGCTCCCTCCTTTATAGAGCGGCAGAAGGGACATGGCCTTAAATGTTGGTGGTGACCAGGGTTTCGGTGGATTGTACGCCGTGAATGGCGCGCACCTCGCGCACGATTAAGCCCGACAGCTTGTCGAGCGTGTCGGCCTGGGCCGTGACGATCGCGTCCCAGCCTCCGAAGGTGAGGTAGACGTCCCCAACCCCTTTGACCTGGCGAATTTGAGAGAGAACCTTTTGTTCAAGCCCTGCGGCAAGTTTAACGAGAACGAAGGCGATCATGAGCAAACCTCCTTATCTAACTCTTTTTGGATTATAGGATTACCCCAGGCTTTGATAAAGGGCGCGTCGGCGGCCAGAGCATTGGTCAAGGTTTCGGGGTCAAGCCCCGGCCACTTGAGTGTCCCCTGATAGAGGAAGGCGGGTCCGCCCAGACGCAAACCGCCGCCCAGGATTTTTTTGCCGGCGCAGACGAGATCGTAAAGAACGGGGGAGTCGAAGCAGAACGGAAGGCCCGAAGGGCTAGAGCAGGCTTTCGGACAAGTCATCAGCATCGAGGCCTCAATCCCCAATTTTTTTAAGACCTCCAGGAACGGCTCATGGATTTTGCGGTAAAGTTCGGTGATGGCCAAGCCTCGTTCGCGCCGGTGGGCCAGGGCAATCGTGATTTCGTCTTCAGGCTGATGGATGACCACGCCGCCCCCCGTGGGACGTTTGGTGAGCGGCAGTCCTAATTCCAAAAGACAGGGGCTTGAAAGAGGAATGCCAAAACCCGCGCTGATGCAGGGCTCGATCCATCGGTAAATCCGGAGCGCCGGTAGCCCGCTCCCCTTTTTTAACTCTTCAAACATGGCCCTGTCTTTGGCCATATTGGTCTGGAGATCGGCCGGAGGATCAAGGATTAAAAAGAAATCGGGGGACACAATACTTAATTCACCAGTGTCGCAAATTTTTGCTTCTGAATCAGGGGAATCAGGAAGTCTTCGGCAGTTTTTATTTAGCCTTCGACTCCTTTTTATCCTCTCCCCCTGAGGGACGTCGCGCCCCACCGGGGATCCCATCGTCCCTGAGCTCTGCGAAGGGAGAGGATGGGGTGAGGGATCCATTGGGAAACCTGCTCCAGTCCGGGGGACCCGGGTTTCTAAAGAAAACCCAGGTGAAACTGCGGGCCGCGCGGCAGAGGTCAAGGTTTAACTTGCGCTTGGCCTCCTTGTGATGCTCGGGCTCGGAATTGACAATAGCGGCGTATTCCACCTCGACATACAGTTGCACTCCCTTGGCATTGAGGGGAATCCTGGGGGCAATGTATTGAAATTCGTGGAAAGAGCCTTCGGGGTAAGTAATATCGTCATCTACCCCAGGGTAGCCGAATTCGCGTGCAACATAAAGATCAGCAAGCAGAATTTCTTTCTTGAAAGAGCCGTCCGCTTGCTCCGTTAGACCTTGCAATTGGATCTCGTAGGTTCGCTGGATTTTTTTGGCTTCCTCAAAGCACCAGAGGGGTTTGTCTTCGTTGTAAACAAATCTTGGGTCCTCTGTCTGCGGATACCTTGATGAGTTGTCTCCTACAGGTTTCATACTAACTTGAATTGTGCCATCGCTAAGCGAATGGATATCATTTTGGTCGGCGTAATTGCCTATTTTGTTTTTGTAATCATCTGCAATCTTTAGATTGTATTCGGCGCTATGGCCAATTGTCCAACAGCCCCCCTCTTTGGATACATAGTATGCGCCTAGGGGATGAGGATAGATTATAAAAAACGACAGATCGGAACTTTGGCAGGGGTAAAAATTTTGTTTCTTGACCGAAGCAGGAGATGGCGAGGTTTCCACGGGTTTGGCCTTGCCATGAGCATCAGGCCGGGGCTTTCTATTGCAGGAGGCAACCATGAATCCCAAAAAGGCGAAGGATAAAAATTTATTTGTTAGTTTCATTCTGTTCTTTGATTAGCCCTTGAGCTTTTAATCGTTGATAAGGGGCGCAATAAATCTTGGCGTGAATCGTTCGGATTTCTACCGCGCCTGTTGTTTTGTTTTTAACTGGAATGGTCGCGATGGGTTGGCGATTATTGAAGAGGAGGTAATCCA
>CAYHKQ010000071.1:0-11724 GCA_964357255.1 uncultured Elusimicrobia bacterium | reverse complement strand
CAAATTTCTTGAGTTTTCATGTTGGCTTTCACTCAGTTGAAATCTAATTTCATAGTATGGGCAAAAAAATTAATTCTGCCTGCCCTCTTTTGGCTCGCAGTCCCGGCAACGTCCAAAAAGTTCATGGCGATGGTAGAGAATTTTAAATCCCATCTTGCGGCACGCTTGGTCCTGTATTTTTTCCACCTCGGGCCAGCGGACTTCCATGACCCTCCTGCAGTCAACGCAGATTAAATGGTCATGGTGCGGTCGTTCCATTTTGACTTCAAAGAGGGGTCTGCCATTGGAAGCCGAGACTCTCTCCACAAGGCGGCATTCCTCTAATATCTTTAGCGTTCGAAAGACGGTTACCTTGCCTATGCGTCTGTGCTTCAAGGAGGCATAGATATCCTCAAGGCTTAAGTGGCGATCTGTCTCAAAAAGATGATTGAGAATCGCTATGCGTTGAGGGGTTAGATGGAGATTGTGGGTTCTAAGATATTCTTGGAATACCTCGCGCATGCGTTGGGCGTAGCCCTTGCGACCGGCGGTCCAGCTGGGGAAATAAACCAATTCTTTTTTGTCTATCATTGAAATATGATTTCAATTTACTAAAGTTTAATGACGGTTGTCAAATGTCCGAAATGTTTTTTTACAAGATGCGCGCTACGAAAAAAATTAAACCTTGCTCTTGAGCCAATCCTCAACCATTTGGCGCAACATCGGCAGGGGGATGGAGCCGTTTCTCAAGACCACGTCGTGGAATTCTCGGAGATCGAATTTTTCTCCCAATCGTTGCTGGGCTTGCGCGCGCAACGCTAAAATTTCGCGCTGGCCGACCTTGTAGGCCAGGGCCTGGCCGGGCCAGACGATATAGCGGTCTACTTCATTGACGATTTCCTCATCCATTAACGGGGCGTTTTTCTTGAGAAAATCAATGGCCTTATCTCGGCTCCAGCCCATCGCGTGAATTCCCGTATCTATGACTAAACGGCTGGCGCGCCAGGCTTGGTATGTGAGCATGCCAAGATGATCCATATCAGTTTGATAAAGACCCATGTCCTGGGCTAGACGTTCGGCGTAGAGTCCCCATCCTTCAGTAAAGGCGGTGAAATCGCGATTGCGGCGGAACAGGGGCAAATTTGTCGCCTCAAGGCTCAAGGCGATTTGCAGATGATGTCCGGGCATGGCTTCGTGAACAGCCAGGGCGGTCATGGTGTAGCGTGGGCGCGAGGCTGGGTTATAGGTGTTGATGTAATAAATTCCGGGGCGCTTGCCGTTTTGATCCGGCTGATAATAAAAAGCGGCCGGCGCGTCCTTTTCGCGGTAATCTTCAATCACGCGCACTTCGCAGGGCGTCTTGGGTAGCGTACGGAAGAATTGGGGCAGTTTGGCGTTGGCCAGGGCCAGATTTTTTTTGGCCGAGGCCGTCACCTCTTCTCGATGTTTGAAGAAATTTTTTGGGTCGGACCGGACCTTGTCCATAAATTGCTCAACGTTTCCCTTAAAGCCTAATTTTTTAGCGAGAGCGTCCATTTCTTGATGAATCGTGTTTAATTCCTCCAGGCCGGCCTGATGAAGTTCCTGCGCTTTGTGGGGAGAGGTCGTGTGATAGCGGATCAAGAATTCGTATGCCTCCTGTCCGCCATTGATGGCCCCGATTCCAACATCGTCGTTGCGGCTGTTGGCCAGGTAGTCATTTTTAAGAAAGTTCAGGAATTTTTGCAACGAGGGCCAAACCGTTTGATTCACCGCGGTCATCGCTCGATCGTGGTGTTTGGCGGCCAATTCCTTGGGCATGGTTTTTATTTTTAGTCCGAAGGGGGAATCTTCGGGAGTTTTAGCCAGCATTTCCTCTATTTGCTTGATGGTCCGTTCCACGGCGATTCGCGGCGCGGCGCGCCGGTTTTTTAGACCCTCGTTGAGATTGGCCATATACTGTTCAAAGAAATAGGGATAGGCCTTAAAGCGCGCTGTCAACGCCATGGCGTCTTCTTCGGTTTTGAGCGGAGTGAAATTTAAGATTTGGATCATCCAGCTTTGCGGCCCGTCAATATGGTCAATCCTCCATTGATAAAAGCTGTGAGAGCTGATCCCTTCGTCGAAATCGAGGAGTTGAGAGAGAATGATTGGAGTGATTTTATTTTCTTCTTTCAGGCCGGCGGGATCAATGGCTTGAATCCGCCGTCGGAATTCGCGGATTTCGGCCAGTTCCGTGGCGCGAGCCTTGGGGCCTAAATCCTCAAGATTGCCGTTGAAGCGGTTGTCGCCGGCAAAGGTGGCGTAGGTTGGGTGATTGCGTAAGTAGGCGTCCCAATAATCTATTGCCAGGGCGGACATCGCCTGTTCATCCTGGGTGGGCGCTTCTGCTATGGGAATTTGCGCCAGAAGCGCGGGCGTCGCGCCGGCCCCCAGCATTGCCAATAGCGGCACAAATCTTAAGAAACGGATTTTTTGTTTCATTTTACTCTCCTTTACCCGCGGCCCTTTCGGGCTTAACGCCCACGCCTTTGACGGCGTGGGCCGCTTTACAAGGGGGGCCCTGCCCCCCGTTATATCGTCGCAGATATTGCCGAAGCCAGCTTCGGCAATATCTGCTGAACCCCCCGAAGAGGAGTCCTCTTGCGAATTTAAAAATTAAAATTTATCCCTACTTTCGGAAAAAATCCGAAGTTCCCAAAGGGGGCGACTCCGGCGTCGAGAGTCAAGCTACCCAGATAAAGCCCAAGCCCAAAGGACATTCGGCCGGCGAAACTATCGGGCTTGGTTTTGGAAGTCGCGCCGAGGCGAACGGCCAGTCCGCTACGGGGGTTTTCGTTTGGCTGTGGTGGTTCGCCGAAAGGCAGTTTCCATTCGATGGAAGCCGCGCCGTAGGGCGCGTGATCTGCGGGCGTGATCAAATCCAGCGTCAGGAACATCAAATCTCCCATTTTGTAACTCATTTCGATTTGGCCGCGCAGGGGGAGCGGGACGCTACGGCCCGCCCATTGGGAGGCCGGCCCGAGATTCATGATGGCTGCGGCCAGAGAAAGATTAGGATCATTAAAGTAGCCGAAGGGAATGTTGCCGCTTAGATTAGCATAGACTCCTGACCCTGAAAGATTTGGCCCGATGCGCGAGTATTCGTAGCCAAGCCCGATGCCCCAGGGGCAGGCGCTTTCCTGAGAAGCGTAGGCGATCATGACGGCGCTGTCGGAAGGACGGAATTCGCCGACGCGGTTGACTTGCGCGTCGTAAAGGGTTAAGGCCGGCTGGATGATTTCGTGAACAGCCAGCACGATTTTTTTGGCGCCGATGGGATAGCCGTAAACGGCGGAGGCCTGGACAATGTTGTCGGGAAGAAGCGCGCTGGTCAGGGCGAATTGATGGCGCTCGGGTGCGCCGTTAAATAGAGATGGCGCTTGGATGCCGGCCGCGGGATCGGAGGCTGAATAATTGATGGAATCGGCCAAGGATGCGGCTCGTGCCGAGGTGGGGAGCTTTAAAAAACTTGCCGCCGTGGAACCGGCGGCGCTGTTGGTAAACGCGCCTTCGGGGAGGAAGCCGGCCCAGAGAGAGTGGCGGTTAAGCAGACAAGCGCTTAAGCAGATAAGCGAGCAGAGGAGCTTCCTCAAAATACTCAACCGCTGCCCAATGGTAGTCAAGATGAGTGGATTCTAATAAAATAAACGTAATTACTCAGGTCCCCCTGCGTTTGTCATACCGGCGAAAGCCGGTATCCAGATTAAGAGGGCATGGATTCCGGCCTACGCCGGAATGACGAGGAGGGAGGACCTGAGTAGTTACAAATAAACTCATTCATATGATGCACGGCGTGCGTAAAGCTATTTTTGATCTTGATACCTATGCGCCGGGAAAACCTATTGATGAACTCCTGCGCGAGATTCCGGGTTTGGCCGGACGCTCCATTACTAAATTGGCCTCCAATGAGAATCCCCTGGGGCCTTCCCCTAAGGCGGTGGCCGCTATGGAGAAGCTTCTCAAAAAAGTTCATTTATATCCCGAGTCCACGGCGCCGCTTCTTCGCGCCAAGTTGGCCGAACATTGCGGCGTGAGTCCCGATTACGTTATTTTAGGTTCCGGCGCTGACGAGATTTTGCGCCTGATAGTCGAGACCTTGGTGGAGCCCGGGGATCCTTGCGTTATAAGCCGTTTGGCCTTTTCGCGATTTCGTCAGCATCTTAAGCTCATGGGCGGAAGGGTCATTGAGACCGCGGCTCGCGGCTTTGGCCACGATCTCGAGGCCATGGCCCTTGCCGTCGAGGAGGTTCAGGCCAAGGTTGTTTTTATCGCTAATCCTAATAATCCCACCGGCACGTTTAATACGGCCTCGGAGATGGAGAGATTTTTGGGATTCTTGGCCAAGGTGGCCCAGCCGCCGTGGGTGGTGTTGGATGAGGCCTACGGTGATTTTGCCCTGGACGCGTACCCGGGTTCTTATCCGCAAAGCCTGCCCGGATATCTTGGAATTTATCCGCGATTGATCGTGGTAAGGACCTTCTCGAAGATTGCCGGTTTGGCTGGCTTGCGCGTAGGATGGGCCGTGGCTGAACCGGATTTTTTAAATCTCGTTGAGCGCGCTCGGCTGATTTTTAACGTCAATATTCTCGCGCAAGCCGCGGCCTTGGCGGCGTTGGATGATAAGGAATTTATCGTCAAGACCTTAAAAATCGTTCGCCAGGGCCGTTTTTATTTGGAATCGGAGTTGGCCAAGCTCGGCTTTGAGGCGATTACCCCCGGCGCCGCTAACTTTATTTGCGCGCGCGTTCCCTTGGGAACCGCCCAGGCGCTTTGTGAGGGGCTTCTGAGGGAGGGTGTCATCATTCGCGCCGTGGCCGAGCCCGAACTCCATGCGCATGTTCGAATCACGATTGGGACAGCGGCTCAAAATCGCGCGCTTCTGGCGGCGCTCAAAAAAGTCCTGGCATGACCGGCCGGGTCCACGACTCTCGCTTTGATACCGTCATCGCCTTGGATGGGCCCTCTGGCGTGGGCAAATCCACCGTGTCTCGTTTGGTGGCTCGCCGACTGGGCTTTGTTTTTGTCAATACGGGCGATATGTACCGTGCCCTGACCTGGAAGGCCCTGGAGGAGGGCGTTTCAATCCGCAATCCAAAAAGCGTGGTCAGATTTCTTAACAAAAAGATGGACTGGAAGTTTCATGTGCATGAGGGCGTCTTGAAAATTCGTCTGGATGGCCGGGAATTAGGCCGTGAGTTGCGTAGCGAGAGGGTGTCTTTGGCGACTCCTATTGTAGCTAGAATTCCGCAGGTGAGATTATGTTTGAGAGCTTTACAGCGGCAGGCGGCAATGGCGGGCCGGGCCGTTCTCGAGGGGAGGGACACGACCACTCATGTGGTTCCCAAAGCCGGCACTAAGATTTTTTTGGACGCTCCGGTCGAGGAAAGGGCCAAGCGGCGCTATCATCAGCATTTGAGCGACGGCAAGCGGGTCAAGTTTGAGAGCATTAAAAAGGCCGTTGAAACCCGCGACGCGCGCGAAATCAATATGAACATTATGCCCAAGCGGCGTTCCCCCGGCACCATTGTCCTCGATACCAGTCATCTGGCCCTTCACGAGGTGGCCGATCAGATTTTGAAGCTTTATTGGAGACATCATCGTGGGCGCCGAACTTCCTGAGATTTTTACTCCCTTGCATACCCTGGCGCATTTAATGCTTCAGGCTTTTGGCCGGGGCTGGTGTCGTCTTGACGCAATTGGAGCCGGATTCTTGCCGGCGTCCGGCGGCGTTTTGGTGGCGGCTAATCATAAAAGCAACTGGGATCCTTTTTTATTGGCGACGACTTTAACGCGCCTTGGGCGGCGCCCTTATTTTTTAGCCAAGATCGAGTTGTTCCGCTATGCGCTAACGGGTTGGCCGCTCTCGAAGATGGGCGGCATTCCTGTAAACCGGGGCCGGGCCGATTCAGCCGCCTTGCGCACCGCGATTGCGTTGTTGAAACGCGGAGAGATACTGGCCCTCTTCCCTGAAGGCACCAGAAAAAGGGAGAATAGGCTGGAATGTTTTTTGCCGGGCGTTGGATTTTTATCGTTGAAAGCGAGTGTCCCAGTGGTGCCGGCTTATATCGCGGAGTTCGGTTCGTTTCCTGGTTTGAGGCGACGAGTGGCTATTCGTTTCGGGCCGCCTGTCCTGCCTGTCGGAACGCCGGATGAAATGACGAAAAAAATTTTGGAAGCCGTGCGCGCGTTGGCAGAATTAAAATAGTTATAAAGATCAATGCCGCCAACCCCAAGGAGGGGCGTGCTTTGAGTTATCTTAGCGGCAATAGTTCTAAAAATAGGTGTGAGGTTTATGGAAGAAGAAAAAAATAGTCAATCGTTGGAGTCCGGTCAAGAGGAGGATTTCGCTAAACTTTTTGAGGAACAGGATCAACGGCTCTCCGGTTTTGAAAATACGCAGGTTCTTTTTGGGCGTCTTGTTTCGCTCCAGGAGGGATGTTATCTCATAGACATCGGCTTGAAATTCGAGTCAAGACTGCCGGCCGACCTGGTTCCCAAGGAATTGACCCTGGAGCCGGGTATGCGAGTGCCGGTCGTTCGCGCCGGCGCCTCGGGCGAGGGTTTTGGGCCTAATCTTTCTTTGCGCGGCGGCGTGCGTCAGTTGCAATGGAGCAAGCTCGACGCTTACCGCCGCGCTGAGGCCGTGATTGACGCGCAGGTGTTTCGTCCGAGGGTGGAGGGTTTTTTTGTCGGTCTTTTTGTCGAGCCGGAAATACCCGAGGACATTGCCCGGCATCTGCCGACTCATTTTTGGCAGGCGTTCCCTTATCCCGCCCAAATGACGCTTTCAGAGGTGGACATGGGCGATCCCAGGCCGTTGCGGCGTTGGATTGGCCGTAAAATTCAGGTTAAAATTTTAGAGCTTCGATCGGATGGCGTGGCCGTAGTCTCGCGTAAAAAAGTGGCGCTGGAGCGCCGCGAGGCTCAACGCGAAGAATCATGGAATCATCATAAGATTGGCGGCGTCGTGGCGGCTAGAATCAAAACGATCGAGCCGATGGGCGCTCTTCTTGACATTGACGGAATTGAAGCTACGCTTTCGCAGGTCGAGGTTTCGTGGTATCCTAATCCTGATCTTACTCGCCATCTGCGCCAGGGTGAAACGATTGACGTTAAAATTCTTAAGAAAGATGAGGCCAAGCGCCGGTTTCTTGTGAGTCGCAGGGCTTTGTTATCCCACCCGGCCGATGAACTGCAAAAGAGTTTTAAGAGGGGCGCGGTCGTCGAAGGGGTGGTCAGTAAAATTTTGGGCAATGGCGGTTGTTTCGTGCGTTTGGCCGGTTTCAAAAGAGAGGCCTTTATTCCGGCAAACGAGATGGTCGAGGACGGCGCCGTTAAAGAGGGCGCGCCTTTGAAAGCGATTGTCATTCGGATCGAGCGCGAGAGCATCCGGCTGGTTCTTTCTGCGCGCAAATACGAAGAAAAGCAGATGCCGGAAATCATGGCCCGCTACACTAAAGAAATCCATACGTTTAATTTGGGGGATATTTTAAGTTCCGATGATGAGTCTTCAAAGTCCGAAGAATCCTGAGGCTTTTGTTTTTAGGACGGTGAGCGCGGCCCATTCCAAGCGCCTTCGCCGTTTTTCTTTGGACAGACGGGGGCTTGGCGTTTTAGTCCTGGCCGTGGGCTTGGGCCTCGGCTATTTAGGGGGAGGGGGGTTGGAGCGATTGCGCCCGATTCGCAAGGACGTTTCCGACTTAAGGTATTTTCCTAGAAACATCGGTCAATTTCCAAATCGGGAGGAAATTGAAAAAATTTTTTCCAGGAATCAGGCGGCGCTGGAGTCTAATCCTGCGGATTTAACGGCCCTGATGGCCTCGGGGATGGCTTATTATGCGCTGGGCAGGGAACACGCCGTTGAAGCCATCAATCGGTTCGAGACCGCCCGTGATTACGGCGCTACGGACGCGCGTTTGTTTTATTATCTTGGACACCTTTACGATTTGGTTGGCTTGAGGCAGTTTGCGATTCCAGAATATGAGCGTTTTTTGCGCCATCGCCCCATGGACCGTCAGGCGTTGCTGGAATTGGCAAAAATTTATTTTGATTTGGGTAATTACGCCTCAAGCGCCGGTCTTTATGAGCGTTTGGGGCATACCGATGGCGGCAAAAAAAGAGACCCCTTGGTGATGGAGAATTTGGCCTTGGCTTTGCTCAAGCTTCAAGATTGGGAAAAAGCGAGGGCCCTGCTTGATGATCTGCGTCGGGATCAAAGGCATTACTCGAAGGAGATGTCTTTTTTCATGGCGGAAGCTTTCAGGGGGCTGGGACGTTGCCCTGAAGCTTTTTCTTTTTACGACGAGGCCCTGGAGATGGTCTTGGATGCCCCTAAGGAATTGGCCGTGCTTGAAGCTAAATTGGCGTGCTTGACGATTGTTCCAGCCTCAGACGAGGCCGTTATCCGTGGCGTGGCTGAAAAAATTTTGAAGCTCGACGCTAAAAATTCTACGGCCCGGTCGGCTCTGCGGAAATTTAAAAAATCAAGCCGTAAGGGTCCGTTAAGGGATTAATGACACAAATGTGTCATTAATCCCTTAACGGACGTGAACCGTGAACCGTGAACCGACGCCGGCCGCTTTTCTCCATCAAGTTTTAGCCGTTTTAGCCGCCGTAGCCGTTTTAGCCGCCTTTCCCCTGCGGGCCCAGGAATTCGGCAAGAATCGCCTTGTCGTGCGTGATTATTCCTATAAAATCTGGGAGACTGAACATTTTTTGATTCATTACTACGAAGAAAATCCCCTGTTACTTGAAGAGTGCGCTAAATATTTGGAGGAGGCCTGGACCGAGGTGACGGGCTTAATGCAGGCTAAGCCGGACGGTAAACTGCCTTTTTTCCTTTACACGAATCATAATGAGTTTGAACAAACGCGCGTTGTGGACATCGGCGAGGGAACCGGCGGCGTTACCGAGGCGTTAAAAAATCGTTTGCTGATTTTTAATAACGGCTCGTTTTCCTGGCTACGCCATGTCATTTATCATGAATTCACCCATGAGGTCGAATTTGCCATTCTGCACAGAGGTTTTTGGAAATCAGCCCGCCTGTTAAAATCCATTCTTTACCCTTTATGGCTGATGGAGGGAATGGCGGAATACGCCTCCGGCGAAATTGATCGGCCTACGGACCTTATGTACGCCAGGGACGCGGCGGCATCGCGCGTGGCTCCTCCTTTCTCGATCAGGGATTTGCATAACTTTAATCATCTAAAACCTAATCAAATCACGCGGGCTTACAAGCAGGGATCGTTTATGGTGGAGTTCGTAGCCGAGGAGTATGGAAAGGAAAAATTGAGCGCTATGTTTCGGTCATTCAGGGACCGTTTCGATATCAATAGCGTCTTGTTGGACGTGCTCGGCCTTGACGATGAGCGCTTTGATCGGAATTTTAAGGAGTGGCTTGAGGAAAAATATGGGGAGCCGGCGAAGCTTCTCGATGAGCCTTTCCGTTATGGAACAAAGCTGACTTTTTCCGAGGACCCCATTCCCGTTTTTCATTACAGCCCCGTTCTTTCAAGCGACGGACGAAGCCTGTTTTCCATTACCTTGCGGCAGGGGTATCCCGCAATTTACGAGCAGGACTTGGTCAGCGGCAAAAGAACTATTGTCGTGGGCCGGAGTTTTCGTGAACTGGATTGGATTAATCTCGATGGAAGGAATTTGAGCCTTTCTTCGGACGGGCGTTATCTTTATTTTATCGGCAAAAAAGACCAGGAAGATTATCTCTGCCGTTACGACCGGACCCGTCGTCGCATTGAACGGCGTAAAGTTCAGAATTTCACGACTTTAAGAAATCCTGCGGTCAACCCCAAGAATTTTAACGAGGTGGTTTTGGCGGCGATGGATCACGGATTCAATGACGTGTATCTCGTGGATTTCGTTCTTGGCAAGGCGACGGAGCGGATCACTTCCGATCCTCAAGATGATGACGAGCCGGCTTTTCTGGGCGACGGCTCCGGCGTGGTTTACACCAGCGAGGTCGGCTTGAGCTCCCAGGGCTTCACCAATCGCGATCTTTATGTTTGGAGGCGGGAGGGAAAGATTGCTCAGCGTTTGACACGGGGTCCCAAAGTGGAAAAATCCCCGGCAGTTTCAAGCGACGGCCTGCGTGTGGCTTTTTTGTCGGACCAGGAAGGAAGCTGGGATCTCTACGAGATGGATTTGGCCTCCGGCGCGGTTGAAAGAAGAACCAGGGTAGCGACGGCCATTTTGTCGCCTTCTTACGCAGGGGGGGACACGGCTTTTCTTTATAGTAGCTTGCGTGACGGGGAGGTGCAGGTTTACCGGGGACCGAGGGAGAAATTTTTAGCCGAAGACAAGACGTCTATTTTTTACGCGAGCGATCGGTCCCTTCCAGCGTCCAAAGAGGAGGAAATCCAACCGCTTTCTTATGTGGGACCTTACAGGACCCGCTTTGGTTCCGACTTGTTTTTTCCAGCCTTTTTTTATTCGACGCAGGGGGGCTTGTTTGCCCTGGCCTATTGGCAAGGTTCCGACATGCTGGGTTATCACAATGTCGTCACGAACTTGGCGCTTAATTCCGGAATCGGCCTTTTTGACTACAGCGTAAGCTATGGATTCGTTCGGTATAGGCCTGAGTTGAGATTTGCTTTTAAGGGTTCAAGTTACCGCGACATTTTAACCGTGAGCACATTGGGCGAGGACTTGCGCCGCTCTGAGAATTTTCAGTCTATGATCGTGAGTTACCCATTCGATCGCCATCATCGGTTGGAGGGGGAAACGGGGTTGGCTGAGCGTTATCAGGTATTTCCGTCCGATGACGCGCCCTTGCTCAATATTCAAGAATGGCGGCTTGGCGCGCAATTTGTCCGGGACACGACGACGGCCCCTTATTTGGTGGTGACGCGCGGTTCGCGCTTGGCCATTGGCGCTCGCATGGGCCTGCCCCGGGCCAAGGCCGACTTGGACTACCAAACTCATTTTGCCGAATGGCATCAGTTTGTTCCTCTCGGTGGCGATTCCACGGTTGCCTTTAGGACGTCTTTGGCAAAGAGCTTTGGTCCGGATTATGAAGTTTTTCCTTTGTCCGGACAGGGCGGCGTCAGGGGTTATCCCCGCGAATCTTCGCTGAACCAGAAGAGAAATATTTTTTTAAATAATATCGAGTTGCGCTTTCCTTTGTTCGGCGATCTTAATTATCATATGTGGTATATGTTTCCGGATTTTTATTTCAAAAATATTTATCTTGGAATTTTTAGCGATCAAGGCGCGCGATGGGATGGATCCGCAAGAGAATTTTTAAGCCGATCGCGAGCGGCAAGAAAAGACGATGTGATGCATTCTTTTGGGTTGAGCTTAAAGCTCAATACGTTTATTCTCGAAACGTTTCCGTTTTTCTTTTCGTTTGAATGGGCGAAGAAGACCACGGCTTCCGGCGGAATCTTTTATGGCTCCGTTTTTCAGTATTTCACATTTCAATGAAGTCTAATAAAGAGAAAAAAGCGATCGCCGCGGGCGAGGCCAGGGCCGCCGCGCCTGGGGCGCAACCGGGTCCCCGGAGCTCTGCGCAGGGGGCCGCCGCGCCCTTGCTGAGTTCGGGCCAGATCCGGGGAGTCATGGCCGGCATTTTGCTTGTGATCGCCGGATTTATCGTTTTGAGCCGGGCCGACCCTGCGGCTAGGAATTGGGCCGGCACAATTTGTCCATTTTTGATTTTAGGAGGATACGCCGTCATCGGCGTTGCCTTGTGGAGGGGGAAGACTTAAC
>CAYHKQ010000070.1:0-11896 GCA_964357255.1 uncultured Elusimicrobia bacterium | reverse complement strand
CTATATCCTGGGAGGCGTTGAATATATCGGCCCATATCGAGTCCGAATCAATCTTGAAATCCGGCAAACCCAAGAGAAGGTTCTTGAGAATGCCCGAGAGAAAGCCCCCGATAGCCACGAAGCTCCCTGCTAAGACATAGCCGACCGGGGGAAGGATTTTATCCCCCCAAGCGACCAGCGCGCCAAGGGCTACCACCCCAGCGGACGCTCCGATCGTGGCATAGGCGATTCCAAGGCTAAGCCCTGCCGAGGCTAGAATCGCTGGGCCAGCCGCTATGAAGGCAACGCCCATTAACGCGCCCAGGAGCCCAAGGATCACGAGAGCGGCTCCAGCCTTAACCCGGGGATCCGCGTTTGCAAGCGCGCTATTGGAGTTGCCGTAGGAGTTTGAGGAAGGCGAAGAAGGATAGGTTCCAGGCGGATCCTCTTGGATCCGAGGGGCGTCAACTTTTACATCGCAGTTGCCTCCGGTAATCCTAACGGCTCCCAGGCATGCTCGTCTTAATGATTCTTTTTGGGTAATTTGAGCGACGTGTTTTCCATCCAGGCTTTTGGCCTTTGATGGATGAGAGTGAGTCTGGGAAGGTTTGGAGCTTGCGTTAGAAAACCCGTCAAAGGTCGCCTGAAGCTTGTCCTTGGCTTTTTCCTTATCCTGCGAGATTAAATATCCCTCAGGGACCTCGATGGACCGGGCGTTCTCCTCCACCCAACCAGAGTCCTTGGCCAGGGCTTCCCTGGGGATAAGCTCCAGGATAAGAAGGCAGGCGAGAAAAAGGCTCAGGGGGCTATGCCAGAAGCTGGGTTTCATAACTCTACTGTGCGACATAGCTTAAAAAGGCAGTCATTCCGGCAAAAGCCGGAATCCAGGGACTTTAATCTGCAATTAAATCGAGAATTTATGGCCTGGACACCGGCTTTCGCCGGCGCGACAGAGGTAAATGGCCTATGTCGCACAGTAGAGATAATCATTTGTCATTGGGAAGTTCCTTCAGGAAAGTTCCGTGATTATTGAGGGTCAATTCGTCGTGAGACATAATGAGACTGGGTTATCGTAACACGGACAGCGATTTTCACCTAGGGTCTAAAGTCCTAAAAATAAGGGCCAAAAGTCCTATAAAAAATTGCCCTAAAGTCCCATGGCCGGCGCGGAGCGCAAGAGCGCGCTCGACTGAAGTCATTTTTGCTTCTCCCTGGAGGCTCATCGTTACCCACGTCTTTGTGTTTTCCCTCAAGAAAATGTGAAAAATTTGTTGGGAGACCCGGGGTATGGTTAGGGCCTGCCCAGAAATAATCTGCACAGATTATTTCTGGGCAGGCCCTTAGCCAGCTTATCCACCTAAAAAGCGGCTTTATTTTCTTGTTTTCCGGTTTTTTCAGAAAATTCGGTCCTTCCCCAAGACCTATGGGTAATAATGAGCCCTCAGGGAGAGGGAAAAAGTGCGGATGTAGAACTAAACGGCATTGGGTTTAGACCGAATAATTTAGTTTGGGTTCGGAGAGTTTTTGGACTTGATCGAGGCTTATGCCGTGGGCTAATTCCAGGACCGTGAGCCCTTGTGGGGTCACCTCGATGACCGCGAGCTCGGTCACAATCAAATTTACCACGGCTTTTCCGGTCAGCGGCAAGGAGCAGTTCTTGACGATTTTAAATTTTCCGTTTTTGGAGCAATGTTCCATGGCGACGATGACTTTTTTAGCGCCATGGACCATGTCCATAGCGCCGCCCATGCCCTTGACCATCTGGCCCGGGATCAGCCAGTTGGCCAGGTCTCCCGTCTGGGACACTTCAAAGGCGCCCAGAATCGTCACGTCCAAATGTCCGCCTCGCACCATGGCAAAGGAGTCGGTGGTTCCGAAATAGGAGCAACCGGGAAGTTCGGTGATCGTTTCCTTTCCGGCATTAATGAGATCTGCGTCCTCTTCCCCTTCATAGGGGTAGGGGCCGTAACCCAGCATTCCGTTCTCCGTGTGAAGCGTGATTTCAATGCCGGGTGGAATGTAATTGGCCACCAGGGTCGGCAGACCGATGCCGAGATTGACATAGTCTCCGTCCTTGAGATACCGGGCCGCGCGCTCGGCAATGATCTGTCTTTTCTCAGACAAGGGAGTTCCTGGACCGGACGGTGCGGAATTCAACGGTTTTTTCGTAGCGTTCGCCTTGGAAAATTCGCTGGACGTAAATTCCAGGCGTGTGGATTTGCTCGGGATCGAGCCGGCCGATTTCAAGCAATTCCTCCACCTCGGCGATGGTGGCCCGCGTGGCCGTGGCCATCACGGCGTTGAAATTGCGCGTGGTTTTGCGGTAAACCAGATTGCCCGCTTTATCGCCCCGCCATGCCTTGACCAACGCAAAATCCGCTCGCAAGGGTTTCTCGAAGACATGCCATGTGCCGTCAATCTCGCGCGTTTCCTTGTTGAGAGAAGCCAGGGTTCCACAGCCGGTCGGCGTGTAAAAGCCGCCGAGGCCGGCGCCGGCCGAGCGAATGCGTTCCGCGAGCGTTCCTTGCGGGGTCCATTCAATCTCGATGCGGCCATCCAGAGTCATTTGTTGCAAGGTTTTGTTGTTACCGCCGTAGGACATGATCATTTTTTTGACCTGTCCGTTTTTGATCAATATGCCGATGCCGTAGCGGTCGTTGCCGGAGTTATTGCTGATGATGGTGAGATTTTTCGCGCCTTGCGCCAAAAGAGCGCGGATCATATTTTCCGGAATCCCGCAGGGGCCGAAGCCCCCGATCATAATCGTGGCGCCGTCGGCAATGCCGGAAATGGCGGTCCGGGCCGAGGCAACGGATTTGTCCATTATGAAAGTATTTTAGTAACTCAGGCTTAAAGGCACAATTGCTAAAATCGGACGTAAGACTTTAGCGGTCTGAAGTTTCCCGCTCATCCTGAGCCTGTCGAAGGATGGGCGTTCCCGCAGTCTTGGCTCATGGTTCGACAGGCTCACCATGAGCGGCTATTTTGACTACTTCAATCCGCTAAAGTATTACAAGTAATTAAACGTGTAGACAGGAGAGTGAAATATGACTCAGGAACATAAGCCTTTTATCGCGCCGGAGCAGACGATCGCCGAGCTTACCGTTATGCCGGTGGTTATGGGGGTGATCCTGGGCATTATTTTCGGGGCCTCCTCGCTGTATTTGGCTCTCAAAGTCGGCATGACCGTGAGCGCCTCGATCCCCGTGGCCGTGCTGTCCATCACTTTGTTCAAGGGCCTCTCCAAGGTTTTTGGCCTGCGCCGCGCCACCATTCTTGAAAATAACATCGTCCAGACCACGGGATCGGCCGGGGAATCCATCGCCTTTGGCATCGCGGTCACCATGCCGGCCTTGTTGATTTTGGGCTTTGACATGGAGCTTAGTCGCATTATGCTTGTGGCGGTTTTGGGGGGACTTCTGGGAGTTCTGATGATGATACCTTTGCGCTACGCTTTGATCGTTAAGGCGCATCATGAGTTGAGTTATCCCGAGGGCACGGCCTGCGCCGAGGTGTTGATTGTGGGCGAGAAGGGGGGGACTAGCGCTAAGACCGTGTTCAGCGGGTTTTTTTTCGGGCTTTTTTACAAGATCGCCAACGTGGGTTTGAAACTTTGGCACGACGTTCCGGAGAAGGCATTGTCCTGGTTTAGAGGCGCGGGCGTTTCCGCCGAGGTGTCCCCGGAGCTCCTGGGCGTTGGCTATATCATCGGCCCGCGCATCGCATGCATTATGGCCGCGGGTGGAATACTTTCGAGCTGGGTGTTGATTCCAGCCATCAAGCTTTTCGGCGAGGGTCTTGCCGCGCCATTGTTTCCTTCCAAGAAGCTTTTGATTTCCCAAATGAGCAATCACGATATTTGGAGGAGTTATGTCCTCTACATCGGCGCCGGCGCTGTGGCGGCCGGCGGCATTATTAGCCTGGCCCGAAGCCTGCCTACGATTGTGCGCTCAGCCGCGGCCGCGCTCGGCAATATTAAATCCTCCGGCGTCAAGGCTAGGGCTGTTTTGCGGACCGAACTTGATATTCCTTTGCACTACGTTTTACTGGGTTGCGTCGCGTTGGTGATTATGATCTGGCTCGCGCCGGCGCTTAAGATGAACCTGATTGGGGCGGTTTTGATTGTTCTGTTCGGCTTTTTGTTTGTGACCGTGAGTTCGCGCCTGACCGGCGAGATCGGCTCCTCGTCCAATCCCATCTCCGGCATGACCGTGGCCACGCTGTTGTTAACAAGTCTTTTTTTTCTTCTTCTCGGTTGGGTGGGGGGAGATTATCAGGTGACGGCGCTCAGCGTCGGGGCCATTGTTTGCGTGGCCGCTTCCAATGGCGGCACCACGAGCCAGGATTTGAAAACGGGTTATTTGGTCGGCGCCACGCCACGGTCCCAGCAGATTTCGCTTTTAATCGGGGCCCTGACCTCGGCGCTTGTGATCGGGTATACCTTAAAAGTCTTAAATGACGCCTCTACCATTTACAGCAATAAAAATCTTCCGGATGTCAAAATTGAGAACGTCGCTTCCCTGACGACGATGGAGCCGGTTCGGGGACCGGAGGGGGCGAAGGACACCGGGCTCTACCATGTGTTGCATTTGGCCGAGACGCCGGCCCACGGGCCGCTCTCGAAGCTCTCGCCGGGCAAATACCTCGTGGATGACGCGGGCGCGTTGCGTTATTTGGTGGACCCGGGCATCAACGGGGTTTTGAAAACGCGCGACGACGGCGCTCCGGTGCAAAAATATGAAGCGCCCAAGGCCCGGCTGATGTCGCTGATTATTGACGGCATTTTAACGCGCAAGCTTCCGTGGGGTTTGGTGTTGCTTGGGGTGTCCATCGCGATTGTAATGGAGCTTTGCGGCGTGGCCTCCCTTCCGTTTGCGGTGGGAGTATATCTGCCGCTGTCAAGTTCCACGCCGATTTTTTTCGGCGGTCTCGCGCGCTGGATTGTGGATTGGAACGAGCGGCGCAAGAAAAAGCATATTTCAGAAGATACCGAGTCGAGCCCGGGCGTGCTGTTTTCTTCGGGCCTGATCGCCGGCGGCGCCATTGCCGGGATTACGCTCGCTATTTTTTCTATTAAAGAAGGGTGGGGCGCGGCGCTGGACTTGAGTTCCGTATTTCCCGGATTGGCCGCGAGCCATTTGACCAGCGTGATTGCGTTCGCCATTATGATCGCGGTGTTGTTGTCCGTGGGAACCGGACGGTTGCTTCGCCATCGGGGCCGGTAACCCTACTGTGCCACATAGCTTAAAAAGGGCAGAGGGGAGTTAATTCCAGCCGAAAAGGTTTAACGCGCCGAGGATAATTTTTCCTTTCAAGGGTTCCCGATAAAAGGCGAACAGCAATCCTTGAATTCCGACAACGGAGCCGGTGAAAGTCAAAAATCGTTCTCTAGACATTCGTTCATAGCATTTCGTCAGACCAAGTCCCGCCAGCATGATGATGAGCGGTTGCAGGGAGCTTCGATAGCGCGAGTGGCCGGCCACCATCATATAGGCCAAGGTAAAACCAACGACCCCGGCCACCAGGGGCATTCCTTGCCAGTGACCTTTCCATGCCAGACGCAGGGCATGAGCGGCTCCCAGAATAAAAAAAACCAAGGTAAATCCGAAAATGGGATCGTAAAGATTGAAGTAGAAAAATGGCACGGGATAATACAACTGAACTACGTTTCGAATCATGATTTTTAAGGCTTGCGCCGGCTGTTCTTTCATTCGTTTGATTTTAGTTTGAAAGAATAATCGGTCCCTTTGGACCTCAAGCCCTTTGGCGATGCCGTGGACGTCGCGTTCCGTGTGAACAAAATCCAGGCCCTCGAGCCCCCAGGCGAACTTGCCGTCGTGGGCGCCGAGCTTGGTCATAAAATTGAAACCGCCCTCGGTCGTGGTCGGGACGAACGCGCGGTGGACTTTCCAATTGCGCCAGACCCAGGGGAGCCATCCGACCGCGAATAAAGTTAGTAGTAGTCCGAGACGGGCCGGCGTCCATTGGCCAATGGAACGTTTAAAAGCCCGGGCCGTCAGAATTGAGGCGCAAGCCATAAAGATCATCGCGGCGCCGACTTCTACGCGAACATTGAAGGCCCCAAGAAATCCAAGGGCGCAGGCTACCACGCGGCCGATGCTGTAGCGTTCTTGGACCCGTCCGAAGAGCCAGGCGGAGACGATGGTCATAATCGCCGATGGAATTTCGGAGGCCACTGCATGGGTTCTGAGCAACATTAAGGGGTCAATCGCATAAATTCCAACAGAGATTGCTCCGGCCACGGGTCCGAACAGTTTTCGGGTCGCCAGGAAAAGACAGGCGCCGGCGAGGGAACTCAAAAGGACTTGAAGCGCGGCCAAGCAGGCGAAGTGATGGGGCTGGGAGAGTTTCCAACTCAAGGCCACAAGAAACGGATAGCCCGGAACGCGCAGGGAGGTTAGCCGGCCCCATAGACGCAACTCGCCTGAATTGTTAAGAGATTGCGCTAAGCCGATATATTGGTCGCCATCCTGCCAGACGTGATAGGGGTTTTGGGGGTCATAGTGTATCCAGGCATAGACCGCGCGGATGGCCAGGCAAATTAAAAAAACTATCACGGCCGGCCGGCGAAGCGCCGAGAGCCTGTTTATGGTTGTGGCCGTTGCCATCGGTTCCGATGTTCTATTAATTCCCTGAGTCCCCGCCGGCAGACTTTGAAGAATTTTAGGCCGGGAAGGGTTCCGTGGCCGAATTGGCGCGAGCGATGGGACACGGGAAGCTCACGGATGCGGTAAGGACCAAGGGCCATTGCCGCGGCCAAGAATATGGAGGGGGCAAAAGCCTTCTCGTCAATTCCCTTGAGAACTTCCATCAGGGCCTTGCGTCGGATGAGTTTTAACGGGCAGTTCGCGTCGCGAAGTCCGGCGCCCAGATACAGGCGAAGAAACAGCCGTATAAAGGCTGAGGTGATCCGGCGATAGGCGGGGTCGCGGCGGTTTTGCCGTATGCCAAAAATTCCGTCGTAATCGTGGGCGTGTTCATAGAGCTTCCAAAAATCGTCGGGGTCCATTTGTCCGTCGCTGTCGATTTGGAGCACCCATTCTCCTTGGGCCGCGGTGAAACCGGCGCGGATCGAGGGGCCGTGGCCTTGGTTTTGAGCCTGCCGGATGACTTTTAAGTGAGAAAATTTGTCGGCAAGACCCCGCAGGATTTGGGGGGTCTGGTCCGTGCTCGCGTCATCCACCGCAATCAGCTCAATTTCATTTAAGCGACGGGCGATTTTATCGTGGATTTCTTCGATCACTTGGGCAAGCCCCTCCGCTTCATTGTAAACCGGCATGACAATTGAAAGTTTAGGCGGCGGCATAAATTTTTGTAAGACTTTAGCGGTCTGAAGTTTCCCGCTCATCCTGAGCCTGTCGAAGGATGGGCGTTCCCGCAGTCTTGGCTCATGGTTCGACAGGCTCACCATGAGCGGCTATTTTGACTACTTCAATCCGCTAAAGTATTACAAATTTTTATGTCATCCGCAGTGAAGCGCCGGCGACTAAGCCCTCCTTGATGGACTCGGCGATTCCTTGGAAGACCCATCGGCCGTAGCGGCCAATGGGGAAGATTCCAAAGGCCCCAAGTTCTCGCGCGGCTTTAGCTTTCCATGTCGAGCTCGGCCAGGACCAGGTGTAGGCCGTGTTAATCCAGGTCGGGTCGCAGATCGCGGCGCTCCGGAGCCAGTTCCAGTCTCGGAGTTCCTTGACCGCGGCGGACCCCAGGCGCGCGATTTGTCCGGCCGTGGGGCGCTTGCCTTCGCGGAAGGAAAATTCCACATACATGCTTAAGAGCCGCTCCCGGCCGGAGCTTGCGGGCAGAAAATCCGGTTCCACGTTGCCGTAAAATCCGACGCGATGAAAACCGGCCTGGCTTTGGGGCGTATAGACCCAATGGTCTTGGGGGCACTCAGGCCCTTTGTCACCCGCGATATTGAGGACTAGGACGCTGGTTGCCGGATCCGCAACCCCTGCTTTTAAACCAGCCAATCGGAGGATTTGGTGAAGGGGCAGGGTGCACAGCAGGCTGTCCCAACCCAGCCGAGATCCGTCGGCGAGTTCCAAGGTTCTGGTTTTTAGATGAATCCGCCGTAGTTCGGAGCGGTAGCGGATTCGGCATTTTTTGGCCATTTTTCCGGCGAGCTTGTCGAGGCCCCCTTGTGGATAAAAGTAGCTTGTGTTGTAGCCGGCCGGCGCGATGTGATTGCCCGTGGCCCCGGCCTTGACCGCCTCAAGATCGAGGGGAGTTTTGTACACGTCTTGCGGAGCGATCCGGTCCCAGAGTCCTGATGTGTATTTTTCGTGGAAGGGCCGGAAGAATAACTCGAATAACGTGGCGCCAAAATTGCATTTCATCCATTCGGACATCACTCTTTTTGATTCGGCGCTCCAGAGCCGATGATGGCTTTCTAAGATTTCCACGAGGGCCTTTGCGGCGATGTCCTGCGGGAAATGGCCGAGATGATTTTGCACCGGGAATGGCACGAATTTGCCGCTATCGCGGAAATAGGCGGATGACTTTCGTTGATAAGGGCGAAGGGGAGTAAGGGATTTTATTAATTGCAGGACCACGGGGTCTCCGCCGAATATCCAGTGCCCGCCTCCGAACTCGAATCGAAAGGCCGCTTCCTGTCCGGGCGAATTAAAGGGGAGCCGCCGGCCTTTGCGGTCCATATAATAGGAAGAGCAGATGCCGCCCGGGCGGTCTAGGGCTTCCAAGATCGTGTATCCTGATGCCATGCCCGCGGCCAGACCTGTGACCCCGGCCCCGAGAATGTAACGCTCTTTTGCGCCAGCCATACTGACATAAAGTTTATAATTATATTTTGGTTCAAGGTTAATAACACGACTCATGCAAAATGATAAAAAGCCGCTCATGGTGAGCCTGTCGAACCATGAGCCAAGACGCAAAAAACCCTGTATTCATCCTTCGACAAGCTCAGGATGAGCGGAATGCAATGAATTTGCATGAGTCGTATTAATAATGTGAATAAGGAGAACTGGGTTCAAGAAAAAATTTTTTCATTAGCCTTATTTACTTTATTCACGTCATTCACTTTTTCTTTTGCCGCGGATACAGCCGTTCTTTTGTTGGCTCACGGCGGCTCGCGGCGATGGGACCAGGAAATTTCCAAGGTCCAAAAGGTCCTGGCCCGGCAGGGTTATGCCGTTGAAATCGCGCTGGGCATGGCCGATGCTTCCAGCATCGAGAAAGCCTTGAAAAAACTCGAAGCCAAAAAACCGAAGAGAGTGGTGGTTGTTCCGCTTTTGGTCAATTCTAATTCCGAGCTTTACGGGCAGTTTCAATTCGTGCTGGGCAAAAGTTCCGAGCCGGCGGCGGCTTTTGTCCAAGGCATGCGCGCGGCGGCCTCGGCCGGCCGACAAATCCGTAGCGCCGATGGCAGGGGCCGCGCCGAAGGCGCTCATCAACATAACAGACTCGACGCGCGTGTGATTAAAACCAAGCTGGCCCTTGAAATGACCACAGCCTTGGACGATCATCCCTACGTCGCTCAAATTCTTCTGTCGCGGGCTATGACGCTTTCGCGCGATCCCGCCAAGGAGGCGGTGGTCCTGATTTCGCATGGCCCTTACACGGACGAGGCCGAGCCGGCGTGGATGGACATAGAAAACCGTCTCGCCGGGCAATTGGCCGCGCTCGGGGGGTTTGCCGAGGTCAAGGCTTTTGACTTGCGGGATGACTCGCCCAGGGCCGCGAGGGAGTCGTGTCGCCGAGAGATCAGGGCATATGTTCGGGCCCGTTCCAAGGAGGGCAAGCGGATTTTAGTGTTACCCCATCTGATCGCCATCAATGGCATTGAAAAGCATATCGCCAAGGCTTTGGAAGGACTTTTTTATAAGATGAGTAAAGAGGCGCTTCTGCCGCATCCCTTAATCGCGGAGTGGGCGCTTTCGCAAGTGAAGAGCCATGAATGAATGGGTAGCGGTTAAGCGGGTAGCGGTTAAGCGGTTGAGTGTAATAGAGGAATTCCTTATTTCACTTAATCGCTTAACCGCTCAACCGCTTTTGATGTTATGAACATTGCAACGGAACAACAGCATCAAATTTTAGAGGAGAAAGTCCTTGACAAGGGCTTCGCGCGCTTGTTGGAGTTTATGGGGGGCGACCCCGCCGTTGTTTTGGGGGCTCGAGTGTCTTACGCTCAGGGCTTAAAAGGCGATGAAAAGGATAAAAAATTGGTTTTTTATCTTATGCAACACGGCCACCTGACTCCGTTTGAGCAGGCGGTGTTTAAGTTTCATATTAAATTGCCGATATTTGTCATGCGCCAGCTTGTCCGCCACCGGATGGCCTCTCTTAACGAGGAATCGTCCAGATACAGGGAAATGGAGGATGAGTTTTATATGCCCCGCGCTTTTCGCCGCCAGGATTTGAGCAATAAACAGGGTTCCGTGCCGGATTCGAAATTGTCCCAGGCCGGGCTTCTAAAGGATTACTCCGAGGCCCTGCGGGCGTCTTATAAGACTTACAAGAGTTTTATTGGCGCAGGCGTCGCTCGTGAGATGGCGCGTATGGTTTTGCCCGTGGCTCTCTACACTCAAATTTACTGGACGATTAACGCGCGCAGTTTGATGAATTTTATTTTGTTGCGCGCGGAGTCTCATGCGCAGTGGGAAATTCAGCGCTATGCCCTTGTGCTTGCCAAGTTTTTTAAAATGAAAATGCCCTGGACCTGGGAAGCCTTTTTAAGATTTACCTGGAAGGGCGGAAATCCGGCCCTTGACGCGGAGAAGGCGGAATTGGAGTGAAAATTTTGCCGGGCAAAATTTTCGGTTCGACGATTTTTTAATATGGTAGAAACCAAAGCCGAACAAAAGCCCATTGCGGGCGCTTCCGGTGTGCCGGGACAATCTTTTGTCCGGTTCGCTTGTTATCAAGCGGACTCGGCCTTCCGGCGTCTTGACGCGAATATGCGCCTGCAAGCCAAGGAGGATGCTCTTTCGGCGTTTGATCTGTTTAAGGAGCGCATGACGCTGGCAACTTACAATCTGATGGCCACCAGGGCGGACTCTGATTTTCTGATTCGGCAAATCGCGGATGATTTGGAGATCCTTGAAAATTTTGCGGCCCGGCTTGCGCGTTCGGGAATGGGGCCGTATCTTAGAATGACCCGTTCCTATTTGGCTTTAAATTCCGGAAATTCCGGGGACACGAAACTTAATTCAGCTGAATTAAGTATCGTGTCCCCCCCGGAATTAGCGTCCCCGCGATTTTTGTTTGTTCATCCCGTTGTTTTTAATTGCGGGGAATCGGACGCGCGCGCAACTCGCCAGAAGGTTCTCGGTGAATATGCGGGGGTTGCGGCCCGGCATCCCTCGGTGAAGTTGAGCGTGGGGTACTCTTGCGGTTTTGATGATCAGGACCTCGTCTTGGCGTTTGAGGCGGAGAGCCTTTCGGATTTTTTGGAGCTTCATGAGGAGATCGGCCGCTTGGCCGGCGTCCCTCGCGCCTGGCCCGGCGCGCCGGCCTTAATGGGAATTTCCCCGGATCTCAAATTGATTTTTGGCGCATTGGGGTAGTTCTTAAATTTTTTTTAGTTTCTTCCCTCCAGGCGGCGCAATTGACGCCCGGGCTTTATGCCAGGTTTGAGACTTCCAAGGGCGAAATTGTCTGTCGGTTGTTCGCGGATGAGGCCCCTGTGGCGGTGCGCAATTTTGGCGCATTGGCCCAGGGGATTACCGAGTGGACCGACCCTAAAACTAAGAAAAAAACGCGCCGCAAGTTTTACGATGGATTAGCTTTTTACAAAGTGATTCCGGACGAGCTGATCGCCAGCGGCGACCCCTTGGGATCAGGGGAATCAGGGGGCCGGGGGGGCGGGGCGCCGTGGCCTTAGGAATTGCTGCCGCGCAGACTCCACGGGACCCCAGACGAGAAGAAAGGGTCTGGT
>CAYHKQ010000069.1:0-12105 GCA_964357255.1 uncultured Elusimicrobia bacterium | reverse complement strand
TCGGGGTGGTTAAGGGAAGGGCCGGGGCTAACTTGGGCGGACTAAGCTATTACGCACCTTCTGGCGCTCCTGCGCGAGGTGGATGTGCCCATCGTCACCACGCTCCACACCGTGCTTAAAGAACCCAATGCCGATCAAAAGCGAGTGATGCAGGAACTGATTCAACTCTCCACACGCGTGGCGGTGATGTCCCATAAGGCGGAGGAATTTCTGAAAAGTGTTCATAAGACCCCCGCCGCCAAAATTGACATGATTGCCCACGGCATTCCAAAGACCTCTTTTGTGGATCCCAGTTTTTATAAAGATCTCTTCGGTGTGGAGGGCAAACAGGTGCTCTTGACGTTTGGACTGCTTTCTCCCAGCAAGGGCATTGAGAACGTGCTTAACGCTCTTCCTAAAATCGTGGCTGAGTGCCCTGACGCGGTTTACATCATTTTGGGAGCCACTCATCCGCATCTTCTGCGTGAGGCGGGTGAGTCCTACCGTCTGGGTTTGGAACTGCTGGCCGAAAAAAACGGCGTTAAAAAGAACGTGATTTTTTACAACCGTTTTGTAGAGTTGGCTGAACTAAAGGAATTCATCGGCGCCGCGGATATCTACATTACGCCCTATCTTAATGAGGCTCAGATTGTGTCCGGGACGCTCGCCTATTGTTTTGGCGCGGGTAAGGCCGTGGTGTCTACTCCCTATTGGTACGCTCAAGAGATGTTAGCTGATAACCGCGGAGTGCTGGTTCCCTTTAACGACCCGGATGCCATTGCCCGGGAGGTAGTGAGACTTTTGACGGACGATATCCGGCGCAATACCCTCAGAAAGAATGCTTATAAAATAGGCCGGGAAATGGTATGGGGTAACGTAGCCTATTCTTACATGCAGACTTTTAAAAAGGCCCGCAATGAACGGGCCGGCTTAACCCGGAAACTTTTTACTGTGAAGACGCTGGATAAACAGCTCACGGGACTGCCCGAAATGAAGCTTGATCATCTCTACCGGATGACTGACTCCACGGGCATATTCCAGCACGCTATCGTGGCTGTGCCGAACTTTTATACCGGATACTGCACTGACGACAATGCCCGCGCTCTGATTTTGACGGTTCTCCTTGAGGAGTTAGGGGAAGATTCGCCCCGTCTTTTAAACGCCGCCACCACTTACGCCGCGTTCCTTCAATACGCCTTTGACCCGAAGCTAAAACGTTTTCGGAATTTCATGGAATTTAACCGGTCTTGGAAAGACGAAGCCATATCCGAGGATTGTTGCGGCCGCGCGCTGGTGGCTCTGGGAACCTGCGTGGGCCGATCGAAAAACCCCGGCTTTCAAGCTCTGGCAGGACAGATTTTCGCGCAGGCGCTCTCTCCTGTGACGGAATTTAGCTCGCCCCGGGCTTGGGCGCTGGCTTTAATCGGCGCTCACGAATATCTGCGGCGATTCAACGGAGATCGGCAGGTGAGCCAAGCTCGGGACACGCTTACCGATCTTTTGGTGGGTCTTTACAATCGCACAGCCACTCCCGAATGGCCTTGGTTTGAGGACTCAATGACCTATATGAACGCCGGGCTTTCCCATGCGCTGATTCTAAGCGGCAGTGGGACTTCCCGTGCCGACGTGTTTGAAGTAGGTTTAAAAACCTTGCGCTGGCTCACCAAAATTCAAACTGCGGAAGGAGGGTATCTGCGTCCCATCGGCTCCAATGGTTTTTATAAGCGCGGCGGCGAGCGGGCGAATTTCGATCAACAACCCATCGAAGCTCAGGTTATGGTGTCTGCCTGTTTGGAGGCTTACAGGTGCACATCGGATGATTATTGGTTCAGCCAGGCGCGCCACGCCTTCGACTGGTTTTTGGGACGAAACGACCTGGGTCTTTTCCTCTACGACCCTAATACCGGCGGATGCCGGGACGGGCTTCACGTGGACCGCGTCAACCAGAACCAAGGGGCCGAATCCACCCTGGCGTTTCTCGTCTCCCTGGCGCAGATGCAGCAAGTGCAAAACGAACTGGCTGCCTTTAGAAGCCCAAGCCCTCTTAAATGAAACGATTTTCTCTCGAGCAAAAAACCATCAACATCCGTCGGATGGATATCCGGTTGTCTCCGGACCAAGGCCGCGTAGTTTTGCGGCCTTTGGGATTCGCTTACAGCGAGGAATACGTCAAAATTATTCGCCGGGCACTGGCGCTTGCGGAGAGTGATGTCCAGCGCGTTCTGGATCAGGTTCTTGAGGAGTTTTCTTCCCGCCATCGATGGTTAAACAAGCGCCTTTTGGCGAGGTTTCACTACCTGGAGCATTTGCTGCCTCCGGGCGGCAATATCTCTGAGGCGCGAAAACTGTTGATTGGCTCTTACTTCATGTTCGAATATTCAGCCGAATCCACGGCGCTATTTAACCCATCCATCGTTGCCCATCCTGACCAATCAGGATTGTCTAAGGGCAGCCTGCGTTTCCTTCTGAGCCTTCGATCAACAGGAGAGGGTCACATATCTACCATCTCTTTCCGCAGCGGAGCCATTGACGCGCACAGCGGTATTTCCGTGGACCCGGTATCGCGTTTTTTGACTGAGCCCGAGCTTATTGAAAATTCGACTTACGACAAAGCTCTATTCGGACGGCAAGTCACGGAAATGGGTTTAGCCGGTGAATGGGTACAGCGCGTGATGAGCCGCCTGGGAGATGTTTTTACACTCAAAGAACTAAAGAACGGCCTTAAAGAGGTCCTTCAAGAAACAGCCCCCGGCCAAAAAATCGAAGACGACAATACCGCCAAGGGCCTGTGGTTTTTGGCGCAGTCCAACTACGACATTGAGTTTGGGCCGGACCAGGAGCTCTCCGAAAGAATTATTTTTCCCGTCACTTCCATTCAGAGTAACGGCTTAGAAGATGTGCGTTTAACGGCTTATCGAGACGAAAGGGGAAGTACGCTCTATTACGGCACTTATACCGCCTACGACGGCCGCAATGTCCTTCCGCAGCTTTTTGAAACCGAGGATTTCCGGCATTTTAAATTCGCTACCTTAAATGGCTCCGGTGTGCAAAATAAGGGGATGGCCCTTTTTCCCCGCAGGATCAACGGGCGCTACGCCATGCTTTCGCGGCAGGACAAAGAAAATATCTTTCTAATGTATTCCGATAATGTGTATTTATGGAACGAAGCCAGTCTTCTTCTCTCGTCCGCCTATCCCTGGGAGTTCATAAAAATCGGCAACTGCGGTTCCCCGATTGAAACGGAGGCGGGATGGCTGGTCTTGAGCCACGGCGTCGGACCCATGCGGAAATATTGCTTCGGCGCTTTTCTTTTGGACCGGGATGATCCTTCCAAGGTGATCGGCCGCCTGCGAGAACCTCTGATGCGCCCCGAAGGCATTGAGCGGGAGGGTTACGTGCCCAACGTCCTCTACACCTGCGGGGCGCTTCTGCACGGCGACCAGTTGATCCTGCCCTACGGCATATCGGATCGCGTGACCGGCTTCGCCCTGGTTTCCATTGATGAAATCATTGCCGCCATGGAGGATTCAGGGGACACAATACTTAATTCCTGAGCAAGGCCTTTGAAATGAGTATTGTGCCCCCCGAATATGGTGAGTGAAATGAGGCTTGTGCCTTATGTGGCGGCGGAACCGCTATTAACTTTTTTGTTTGGGATATGCCGAGACTCTCGGTGGATATTGATTTGACCTACCTGCCCTTACAACCTCGGGAAGAATCGTTGATCGGAATCAGTGAAGCTTTGATTCGCATCAAGGCCAAAATCATCAAAGCATTGCCTGGAGTTGTCGCTCAGGAAGGCCGGGTAGATGGGAGGGTTGCTAAGTTGCTGGTGCGGGGAGCGGAAGGGCTCATCAAAATCGAACCCAATTTTGTGATCAGAGGAGCGGTGCAGGTTCCCGTGGGACGCGATTTGTGCCCAAAGGCCAAGGAAGAGTTTGGGATGTCCGTTGGGATTAAGACTTTGGCCAACGCGGATTTATTTGGAGGCAAGATTTGCGCCGCGCTGGACCGGCAGCATCCGAGAGATTTTTTTGACATAAAAATTTTGCTGGAAAATGAAGGGATCACGCCTGAAATCAGGATGGTTCCGACAGAAGCTCTCAAGGATCACAAGACCAGTTTGGATAGTTAACCCAATCACGAACACGCCATCTTACCACTCCAGTGGTCGTGAAGCCAGAACTGCGCAACTTCGAGGGAAAACCCACATTTAACACTTAAAAACACAGCCTCGACTCTTTAAAATTTGTCCCCAGGTGGAATCGAACCACCATCTTTGCCTTCGGAGGGCAACACTCTATCCATTGAGCCATGGGGACCCTTTCGTTTTGCTATTTCCCAAAGAAAAATCGCGGCCGCGCCGGCCAAATTGAGCGAATCGAGGCCTCCGGGACGCTTTTGGCGAATCGTTGCCCGGATGTCGCAAGACTCCAGGGTCAAACGCCGCAGGCCCGAGGCCTCCCCCCCAAACACAAGACAAATTTTGGCAGGCCACTCCCTAACCATGGCTAAATCCTCGTCTTTAGCTTCCATGGAAGCGCCCACAATCCAAAATCCCTCCTCCTTGAGATGAGCCAATGCGCGGGATAAATTAACCACGCTGACCAGCCTAATGTGCTCGGCCGCGCCCTGAGCCACTCTCCAAACGGCAGGATGAATCAAAGGGGCGGCGCGATCCCTGGGAGCCACCAGGCCCATCGCGCCAAAGGCCGCGGCGCACCTGGCGATAGCGCCGACATTTTGATGATCGCTCACCGAATCCAAAGCGACCAACAAGGCGCTACGGCGCTTGCGGCACTCAGTCAAAACATCGTCCCATTCATCCGCAACAGGCGGCTCATTCAGCATTAAAACCAAACCCTGATGGCCCAGATACCCGGGCGCCCATCGGTCTAACTCTCGAATCTCTACAAACCTGGTAGGAATTCCTTTGGAAGAGGCCAGCCTGAGAATACGATTAACGTCCCCGTCTCTTTCGCGTCCGTGAGCCAGGCGCAATTCCTTAAAACGATAAAGCCGGCGATTGACGGACAACGCCTCTAAAATTGGCTTCTTACCGTAAATGGAAAAGACGGTCATTTGGGCTTCGGTCCGTACGGCGTGTCCTCGACGGCCAAACCAAATTCTTCCTGAAGACGACGCCGGAGTTGATCCGCCTGGGCAAAATTCTTGGCCCCTCGAGAAGCTTCTCGCTGTTCCACCAAGGCCCAGGCCTCTCGGGGATAAGCCCGCGCCTGCCTGAATGTTAAACCCAACAGCGTTTCCATCGCAAAAGCCGTGTCCGCCAAATCCTCCTTGGCCCGTTCGGGAATCAAGGAACGACTTTTGAATGTCTCAAAAACCGAAGCGGCCCATGTTTGAAGCCCGGCTAAGGCCGAAGGCGTATGAAAATCCTGACTCAAACACTCAAAAACTTTACGGCTCAGCGGCCCCCCGCGCGCTTCAATGTTGAGCGCTTGCAATGATTCGCCCTTCAAAAAAAACACCAACAGATTCCCTGCCTCATCGATCCGGTCTAAAGCGCGACCGGCTTCACGCAGGGCCTCGTCGGAAAAATCAAGCGGGCTTCGGTAATGCTCGCTTAGGATATAGTAACGCACCGAGCGAGGCGTGAACTTAAGGAAAATGTCCTTGAGCGCAAAAAAATTGCCGAGCGACTTGGACATTTTTTCCTTGTTAATCGTCACAAAACCGTTATGAAGAAAATAGCGGGCAAAAAGCCCGCCCTGCCAAGCCTCGCTCTGCGCGATTTCATTTTCGTGATGAGGAAAAATCAGGTCCTGGCCGCCGCCGTGAATATCGAAAGGCTGGCCTAATTTTTCACGGCTCATTACCGAGCACTCGATATGCCAGCCGGGCCGGCCCCGGCCCCAGGGAGAATCCCATTGCACGGCGTCTGCGGGCGTGGCTTTCCAAAGGGCAAAATCAAGAGGGTCGCGCTTCGCGCTCGACACCTCGACCCTGGCTCCGGCTATAAGCTCCTGGGTTTTCCTTCCGGAGAGCTTGCCGTACCCCGCAAAACGCGAAACGGAAAAATAAACATCCCCGCTTTCCGCGGCGTATGCGAAGCCGCGCCCAATAAGCTCTTTAACCGCCTCGATAATCTGACCAATATGTTGCGTCACGCGCGGGTAGTGATGCGCCCGGCGCACTCCCAAAGCGTCCATCACTTCAAAATATTCCTCCATATAGACTCCGGCCAAATGAAAAGGCGAGACGCCGCGCTCCTTGGAACGCTCAAGAATTTTGTCGTCCATATCGGTAAAATTCTGCGCATGGCAGACCTCATAACCGGCTTGCTCCAATGTCCGGCGCACAATGTCAAAGATGACGTAACATCGGGCATGGCCAAGATGGGCCGAGTCATACGGAGTCAGCCCGCAGACATAAAGTCCGGCGCGGCCGGTCCCAAGAGGCTCAAATTTTTCCAATTTACGTGAAAATGTGTTGGTTAAAAAAATATCCACCTTCACCATCTTATTTAATCAGGCAATTCGCCCAGCAGGCCACGGATTGCCGGGCGAACGGCCCAATCCCTTCGAAAGTCTTAAACGTCAAGCCCACTTTGTCCCGCTTGATTCCCAAGGCTTGCGCGAGTGAAGAGCGAATCCGATCCCTCCAAGGTCCAAGCCTCGGATCCTCGGCGACCACTACCAAAGAAACGCTAAGAAGCCGTCGCCTCTTTTTTTTCATTTTGCGTAAAACCCACTCAATAATCCGAAACGAATCCATGCCTTTTGTTTTTGAATCTCCCGGAGGAAAGCTCTCGCCGATGTCGCCGAGGGCGAGAGCCGAGGCAATAGAATCAGCCACGGCGTGAAAAACAAAATCTCCGTCAGAATGCGCTTCAACGCGATAGGGAGCGCTGATACGAATTCCAGCCAAAAGAACCCGGCCCCCGGAGGCGCGACGGATGCGGTGAAGGTCAAACCCAAGGCCAATTCGCATAGTTTTAAGAGCCGCGCAAGGCTTCTAAAAGCCGAAGGTCCCGCGGATAAGTCATTTTTATATTGTCCGGGCTTCCGGTAAAAGGGAATACGCGACGCCGGGCCAGTTCCAAAACCTGCGCCTCGTCCAACACCTCCCGGCCAGGCGCCAGGCGCCGACAAGCCGCCCCAAAATCATCCCAACGAACGAGTTGCGGCGTTTGAGAAAATCGAAGAAACTGCCGGTTCTTTAAGGTTCCCACGGAACCATTAACGGATTTCACTGTCTCGCGCACCGGGATCATGGGAATGACGCCGCTGACGCGAGGCTCGCGCCTTAAAACTCCCAGCATTTGACCAATCCACTCGCCAGGCCAAAGAGGCCGGGCCGCGTCATGAACAAACAGCGCGTCCAATTTCTCCCCGCCAGACGCAAGAACGCCGCCCATGGCCGCGATGGCATTAGTCAAGGACTCAAATCGCGTAGCCCCCCCTTTGACCATCAAGGGTTTCCAAGAAAAACCGGATGGAACCGCCCCGATTTTTTGAAATCTCGCCCAGGTCCAGGGCGCCGGCGCGGCCAGCGCCACATGGCGGATCAGGCGGGATTGTTCCTTAAGATTCTTAAGCGTCCAATAAAGAAGAGGGCGTCCGGCCATACGCACCGTGGGCTTGTAAGCGCCAAAGCGCTCCCCGGAACCGCCAGCTAAAATTACAAAAGCGCAACGCATATCGAACAAACCAGCGCTAGTCGCCGGGCGCCGGATGCTCAACGCCGGCCGGAACCGAGCGCCCTGAACCCGGAACCAAAATTTTGCTCCGCAAAATTTTCAATTGGCTTCTCGATAATGATCGCGTATTCTGCTGAACACCATCTTGCCGGCTGAGGTTTGAAGGATGGAACTGACATGCGCCTCTACCCGCTTACCGAGCGCGGATCGGCCGCCTTCAACCACGACCATGGTCCCATCATCAAGATAGCCCACCGCCTGATCCTTCTCCCTGCCCTCTTTAAGAAGATAAACATGGAGCGCCTCGCCCGGCAAAACCACCGGCTTTAAGGCTTGAGCCAGATCATTGACATTTAACACCTCAATGCCTTGAATGTTGGAAACCTTATAGAGATTAAAGTCCGTGGTGACCAGCTTGGCTTTCAAATCCTTGGCCAGCTTGACCAATTTCTGATCCGTCTCCTTAATGTCGGCATAATCCGTATCCACAATCCGCAACGGCAGATAACCGTCCTCCTGAATTTTCGAAAGAATATCGAGACCCCTGCGGCCACGGGTGCGCTTTTGATTGTCGGCGTCATCGCTTAAGCGCTGAAGCTCATCAAGAATAAAACGCGAGGCGACTAGGGTGCCGTCTGAAATAAATTTCGTCTTAATAACGTCAAGAATGCGCCCGTCAATCAACGCCGAGCTATCGAGCACATAGAGACGTTCGCCGCGATGCTTAGCCCAACTGGACAAAAGCTTCTCGTCCACCGTGTCAAGTTCGGGAAACTTTTTGACAACCAGCACCAATCCCAAATAAGCCAAAAGGATTTTAACCAACAGTGAAAAGTTGGCCCAGAAATCCCCAATGCCGGCGACACCCAACTGACCGACCACAAAATCGGCCAAGCCGCCGGCAATAATCCCCAACACCGACCCTAGTAGCCCTAGCACGATTTGCGCTAAAGGAACCTGCGATAACGATACCTCGATACCCACTATAATCAGAGCAATCAGCAGTCCAAATAGACCGCCTTTCCAATGGGGCGCGATCTGAAGCATTCCGATGGCCGGCGCTAAAATCAACACCAAGGCGCGAAAAGTCCAAACGAGAATCATGTGACCTCCTTTTTCTTAAAAAGCGATTAAACGGCTGAGCGCTTAACGGCTAAGGACAAACTCCTTGGCCGCTTGCCGGACGAAGAAAATTTTCAATAAAACTCTCAAATCACTTAACCGCTTAACTGTCATCTGCGTGAACGCCTTTCTTTAGTGTACCCAGAAAATCGGCGATTCGCCAGAGTTTTTCCGCCGGATACCAAATTTTCTTAAATCCTAAAGCCTTGGCCTGATCCCTACGAATCGCCAAGTCCCGAGGCGCCATCACATCGCCTGAGAGAGAAACCTCTCCCAAAAATACAGCCCCCGTGGGAACCGTCGTCTCAAGAGCGGCCGAGGCCAGCGCCACAGCCAAAGCCAAGTCAACGCCGGGATCGCGCACGCGGATACCCCCGATTAAGGATAAATAGACGTCAACGAATTCTAAATTGAGTCCAAGGGCTTTTTCCAAAACAGCAATCAGCACCTCAAGGCGCCCCCGCTCAACACCGAGCGCGCCGCGCCGGCCAGGCACCGGTTTTTTTCGGCCCACCAATGCCTCGGCCTGAATCAAAAAAGGCTGGCCCGCGTCCAGCGCGATAGAGGAGGCGAGTCCGGAACGGCCGCCCTCCTCGGCCAAACGCCCGCGCCAAGACTCGGAAATAAAACTCGCCGACGGATCATTCACCTCGGCCAGACCGGACTCCTCCATACGAAACACGCTCAAGGCGTTGGCCGGACCAAAACGATTTTTAACGACTCTCAATGTCCGAAATTCCTCAGTCCTGGGCTTGTCCATCTCCAGCACAACGTCTACGATGTGCTCTAAATGCTTGGGACCGGCAAGCGTCCCCTCCTTGGTCACATGGCCCAAAAGCATCACGGCCATCTTCTCCTGCTTGGCCAAATTCAAAAGCCGAGAGGCGATGAACCGGATTAAAGCCGGACTGCCCGAGGGATAAGCCGAGGTTTCGCAAGAAATCGTCTGGACAGAATCCACGATCAAAAGCCGGGGTTTGATCTCGCCGGTTTTCCATAAAATATCCTCGAGCGTCAAAGAGCTTCCCAGAATCAATCGCTCAGACGGGGATACTCCAAGCCTTTTAAGACGCGCCGCGATTTGGCCCACCTCCTCCTCGCCGCTCGCGTAAAAAACGCCGGCCCCGGCTTGGCTCACCTGACCCGCCAGTTGCGCCATCAGGGTGGACTTGCCCACGCCCGGAGGCCCGCCCAGAAGAACCAAGGAACCCTCCAAAAGCCCGCCCCCCAGCGCGCGATCCAAAAGCAAAAATCCTGTGCCGAATCGCACAAGTTCCGAGAGGCCCTTTTCGTCCGCCACAAAAGCCGCTATTCTAAGCGCCGATTCGTTTCGGGGACGCACAAGGGTGGCGCCGCCCGATCGCTCCCATTCGGCCAGGGACACCTCGGTCAAACTATTCCAAGCTTCACAACTTGGACATTGACCCAGCCACTTTGAAAACTCCCGGCCGCAAGGACCGCAACGATACAGGCTCTTTGTTTTCACGAAATGACCGCTTCTTCCATTTCCCGTTATACGCCGCTCATTTAGTGACGGTCAAGAGCCCCAGCAAATAGGCCAGGTCCTTGTCCTCCAGAGTAAATCTGGCGCCTCCATAGAAATGCTTGGTTTGCGCCATGTCTTCGCCTCTGGCCTCAAGCATCAACCAGGGAAACACCTGGGCCGCCAAGCCCACATTGTAAACAGGGCCTCGAAGATCGCGGCTGTTCAACGTAGTTTGCCGACCAAAACTGTAAGCCTCGGCTTGAAGCGAGAGACGCTCGGCCAGGGGAACGCTATAGAAGGGGGTAACGCGCGCGCCCACGCCGCCCTCTGAGCGAATAAGCCCTGCGCGCACATCAAACCACGGGGTCACCTCCTTGCCCATGCCGACGTCAAACGTCGTGCGCTTTTCAAAATCATTGGTTTTGACCGGGGATTTAGAGTCCGCGATATTAGACACCCCTAGGTAGTAATACTTGCTCGGCCGAGGGGAAAGCCGGATGCCGAAATCACTGCGACCGATGGCCGCCTTGGTGTCGTAGCGGAAACGATAATCCCAAAAGGACCGAATCCTGGTAAAACGCCCGAACATTTCAGCGGCCCCGGCCGAGGCTTCTCTAAGATGCGCCGTGGATTCGCGCACATCCTCGCTGACTTTTTTGTCCACCAAGAGCGCGCCCACGGCGCCGTCGCCGTGTTCCACCTTGGCTAAAATCCGGTCCGTCTTATCCACGATCTCGCTTAATCCTCCCGCAATACGCCGCAATGAAATCAAGGCCACGGAAACATCTTTCTTGCGATCTTCGAACAGTTCGCGCAGGGAGGCGGTCATGGCCCCCAAATTGGCGATCATAATGTTTACGTTTCGGCCCAGATCGTCCCCATGCGGACCGCGGATAGACTCCGTCAAGCCCCTGACGCTTTCCAAAGTTCGGGACACCGATTCTTCCATGGCCAACAACGTCACTCCGGAAATGGCGTCCCCGGCCTTCAAACGCTCATGGGAAGGAGTGCCCTGGGTCAAGTCCAAATATTTAGTGCCGATAATCCCGGTCGAGCCCACCCGCGCCTTCGCGTCCCGATACAGCGTCACCCCCTGGCGAATCGCCACCTCGATACGGGCCTTCCCCCCCTCCAAGGCCACGGCGCGCACCTTGCCGATCTCAACGCCGGAAGTCTTGACCGGGGACTTTTTAGTAAGACCCGAAACATCATCAAAATAGACGAAAATAGAATAGGTCGGGGAAAAGTTGATGTCTCCAAGCTTTAAAATACCGAAAGCCGCCAGCCCGACGGCGATCAGAACAAAGAATCCTACCTTTAGCTTTTTATTGGATTGCATATTACTCCCAATCCCTCAATTTAACCTTAATCGGACCATGACTGGAACCCGTCACGAACTGGAGCATGTGAGGATTGCTCGTATTTCTAACGCCCTGCGGAGTTCCAGAATCAATAATCACACCCTCATAAAGCATCGCGATGCGCGTTGAAATTTTATACGCCGATACCATGTCATGGGTCACCACGACCGAGGTCACGCCGAGCTTCTTCTGCGTGTCAATAATGAGTTCGTTAATGACGTCGGCCGTAATAGGATCGAGACCCGTCGTCGGTTCGTCGTAGACGATGTATTTTGGACTATGAGCGATGGCCCGCGCCAGACCGACCCGCTTTCTCATCCCCCCCGAAAGATCGGAGGGGTTCATGCTCTCGACGTCGTAGAGGCCGACCAGGCCAAGCTTTTCGCGCACGATTTTTTGAATTTGACTTTCCGTAAGGTCGTGCCTTAAATTCCTTTAGCCAAAAGCCACGTTGTCTACCCCCGTCAACGAATCAAAAAGAGCCGCGCTCAGAAAAA
>CAYHKQ010000068.1:0-12223 GCA_964357255.1 uncultured Elusimicrobia bacterium | reverse complement strand
CTACGTCATTGGAGGAATTCGTGTCCCATCCAGAGAAGCCTCCGGTCGTGTCCACGGTTCCTTTGACGTAGAGAGTTGCGGCGTTAATGGTGATGGAGGCTCCAGCCACTTCAAGAAGATTGGTGGTTCCTGTGGACACAGCCATGATCACGCCCGTGCCTCCGGCCCCGCTGGAGACTTGGAGGCGATAGAAGGGATCGCTTGTGCCAATGCCGACGGAGCCTGAAGTTTTAATCCTCATCCGTTCGGATGCGGTAGTTCCGGCGGTTTGCGAAACGCTTGTGTAAAGCATAATAGCACCCTGATTTGAATAGGCGTATCCTGAGAGCGCCCCATCAGAATCGTGCCGCGGATTAGCCTGATTCCAATCAAAATTATAGCCGCCTCCAAAACCACCCCCGCCGTCCACGCTCGCAACTCTCTCGAAGCTGGCGCCCAAACGAAATTCAGCGCTGGTTCCACGAGATTGAATAATGCCGTCTACATCAAGTTTTTGACCCGGTCCCGTTGTCCCGATGCCGACGTTATTGTTGGAATTTACCGTCAGGCCAACGATACCAGCTGTGTTGGAAGTGGACACGTAAAGGGCAGGAGTGCCCTGGGTATTAAGCACCGTCATGGAGGAACGCACAATGGCTCCGGTTGCCACGTCAAGACCGTAGGCAGGACTTGCGGTGCCGATGCCGACGGAGCCTGATAGATAGGTATTATGGGCGAATATTCTGTTGCCGATGAAGTTGTGGGTTTCTTCAACCTCGATGTCCCAGACTGGCTCGCGGCCGGAGTATTCGATGGAGACGACCCTGTCCCAGAGAATGGCATTTTGAGAGGACGGATTAAGCGGCGCTATGTTGGAGGGGACGCTCTCCTTGACAACATTGGCCGGCTCTGTTACACTACCGATGAAATGCCGACCAAAATAAGAAAAATCTATGCCTAAGAAAGAGTTGGCTATTCGTGGCCTAGCCATTAAAAGTTGGACAGGCCGGAGGTTAGAGGATTGGAACCAAATCACCCGGTTTTCTAAGATAAAACTGAGCAGGGGTTCTAAAGCAGTGGTGTACCTGGATAAGAATAAGACACCAAAGGTATTTGCATTCGACACTTTTGCGCTATTGGACATCCTCTCCGCCATTGATGAGCCGCTTCTGGACAAGCTCTCAGACGAGGAATACCATTCTCCAAAGACCAACCCTGCGGGTTGGATGATTGACAAGATAGAATCCAAAATGCCCGTCCATCCGAAATTTGCCCAATCTTTGAAAAACGCCGTCAGGGAAGCTGGGCGCAAGGGCTGGATTCCTTTATCCAAGCTCTGCGCTGATTTGGGCCTGGCATAATTCGTGTGCATGCCATTGAGTTCACTCCCCGAGGAGAAAGGGACCTTAAGAAACTTTCGCGTGAGGCGCAAGAGCGCATTATCAGAAAGCTTCGCAGTAACGCTACCTTGACGGATCCTTTGGTCCGCGCGGAACCCCTTATCAACCTTCCTCCCGCTACCCATCGTTTCAGAGTAGGAAAATACCGGGTATCCTTCTTTATCCAAGGAAGAATTATCTTCGTAGAACGAGTGGAGTTGCGAAACAATGCCTACCGCCGTTAAATTTGGCGCCGCAATTTCTTGACCCACCCTGATATCCACCACCTTCTTCCAGCCTGAACGTGTCAGGTAGGGATGATTTCCTGTGGTCCGGATTTGCTTTCCTGAAGCGGTTTTAAGCGTAAACACGGGCTTGACGCCCATGTAGAGCAAGCCGTTGACCTTGTGAGGTTCTATCTTTTTAGTTTTTTCATTCAAGGAAAGGACTTCGTCTCCTGGTTTTAACTGAACTATGGGGACTTCCTCATAATGCTGGGCGCCGGATGGACCCCTCGCCCCTGCCCCTCTCCCCGCTTCGCGGGGCGAGGGTAAAAAAAGGGAGGCTTTGTCAGTCTTTCTCATAATTAACGTGTCTCCAGTAACGCACAATCCTTCCACATGCAGTTTAGCCGCAGGCCCCGACGTGCCGATGCCGACGTTGCCCGCCGTCACCATCACGTTGGTGTCAATATGAATTCCTTGGCCTACGGTGGTGCCCAGATCAGCGGCGTCGGCGGCGACGTTCAAATTGAGCTTGGAGGTCATGGGGTTGGCCACATCGTTCGACGCGTCGGTGTCGAGTTGAGTATAGGGCAGGGCATTGAGCGAGACTTGAATATTATCCGTGTCCGTGTCATAAAGGAAAATAGCATTGTCCGCGGCGGAGAGACCCATGGTGCTCATGCCGATAAGTTGGAAGGAGCCGGAGACCGTCATGGTGGAACTGGGCAAAGTTTTGATGCCGACATTGCCTTTATCTATCACAATCGCGCCATCGTTTAACGCGCCGGCCTTAATTCTAAATGCTGTTCCGCCATAATCTGAGTTCACAATGACAAAATCACCGCCTGTAGCCCCTACGCCAGCGCCGGCCGTCAGTTCGTACTGTGAACCCGCAAAAGCGCTCGTCATTTGAATCGTTGATTCTGTGGCATTAAGTGCGAGAAGCTTTTGCGGACTCGCCGACCCGATGCCAACATTATTGCCGGAGCCAACAATAAGGCCCACGATATTGGCTGTGTTGGAGGTGGAGATATAGAGCGGGGCAATCGCGCTGTTGGGAAGGATGGTTAATGCCGCGTTAGCGCCACGGATGGTAACAGAGCCTGCGTTGACGTCCAGCAGGGAGGAGGGGCCCGATGTCCCTATGCCGAAGTTGCCGGTGGAACCAATCCGGGCGCGCTCCGCGCCGTTGGTGTACATAATAAAGGCCACGGGAGCTGAGGCGCGTTCGGTTTCATAGGAATGGAAGGCGTAAGCCGCGGACAACAGCCGCTCCCTTGGGGAGAGGGCCTGGAGTGCGTCCGGGCCTGCCGTGGCCACCTGCACTTCAAAGTAATAGGAGGCGCCCTGGAATAGGCCCGGTGGAATTTGCGTGGCGGCGACAGTCCCCACCTCTACGGAGAATACGCCGTTGGTTACCTGCACGCCATCTCGATCCTCATACCAAAGCTCATTGCCGCCTGTGGCCGCGTCCATGATGCGGAACTTGAAGTCATACGAGCCAGTCAACGGATTACCATCAGTCAGGGCGAGCCGGCCTTGATAGTGAAAGGATTGGGGAATGTCGGCGCACAGGGGGAAGGCCAAAAACGCCAAAGAGGCCAAAAACGCCAAAGAGGCAATAAGGATTTTCCTAATTGACTGAAAAGGTAACTGCTTAGGTCTCTCGAGAATTGACCCCTCACCCGCGCCGAGCGCGGCCTCGGACCAGCGCCTCAGGCGCCGCAAGTGCCGAGAGCTCTGCGAACGGCCTCCCTCTGGTTCGACTTCGCTCACCACCCTGAGCGAGCGAAGCGAGTCGAAGGGAAGGGGAGAGGCAAAAATGGGGCTTGCTACCTGAGCAGTTACCTGAAAAGAGGCTAAAATAAATTTATGGCGCAGACTTTCAAGGATCTCGTGATTTGGAAAGAGGCCAGAGAATTGATCAAAACCGTCTATTGCCAAACAGCTCTCTTTCCTGCCCAAGAAGAATTTGGCCTTATTAGTCAGATGCGCCGGGCCGCTGTCTCTATTGCCGCCAACATTGCCGAAGGTTGGGCAAGCCATTCGTCCGACAGGCAATTTCTTCAATACTTGAACATCGCCACGGGTAGCTTGGCGGAAATAGATTGCTATATCGAAATATGCTCCGATCTTGGCTATATCAAAAATTCTTCCAAGCATAGCCTTGAAGACCAAATAAAACGCCTTAGCTATCTTCTGAACCGCTTTCGAGAAAAACTCAAATAGCTCCCCCCCGGCTTTCGCCTCTCCTTGAGCCTCTTTGGCCTCTTTGGCCTCTTTGGCCTTGCCCAATGGCGGGCCGCAAATGTTCCATAGCGTAAAGACGACGCCCACCAGCGCCACGATCATTCTGCCCCCGATTAACAAGGGCAGAAGAATTCCCCGTGTTACGGTTCTTCGTCTCATGATTTTGTCCTCCCGTTCCAAAAAGACTCCCGATTTTTTACGAAACAATAAAATCAGTTCCCTGGTTTTGACCAATGTCGTCACTGCGGCTCCTCCGCGGCGGTGATGGTTAGGGTGAAATCCTGCTGGTCCGTGGTGCTCGTCATCAGGGGCATGTTCAAATTGATCCAAAGGTCGCGGCCTTCATTGACGTTCGCGTTGTATCCGGTGCTTGAAGCGCCGATGGTGAAAGTTTCGGCGGCATTGGACGTCTTGTTCGCGTAAGCCAGGTCATCGTTCGCGTCAAAATTGCCGGCCGCTGGACGCGAGCCGTGAAACGCGGCCCGGAGATTGGCTTCATCAGCGTTCGTGCTCACATTGGATCCAAGTTTCCATAGCGTGCCGGCTGTAGCGGTCGTGGCTTTCATGCTGTAGGTTTCGTAAACATTGCCGTCATTAGTAACGACGATGGAGTTGGCCGTGACCGAGGAAGTATTGGTGAACATAGAGCCAAAATTATAGGCGCCGGGCGAAACCGTCACAGAGACGACAGTGGCCGGGGTGGTTGAACTGGCCTGCACCGATAAATAGCCCTGATTCTTGTCCGCATCCTGGGCCTCGATCCTGATATAAGCGGTTGAATTTCTGGGGAGCCCGGTCAGCGTGCGGGACTCGGAACCGCCCGGAGCAAGAGGGCCCCAGGTCTGGACGTACGTGGTGGCTGAGTTGAAAGCGGATTGAGTGGTAAATGGGTTGGTGTCCCACTTGACGACATAGGCCGATGGGGTCGAAACATTGCCGTCCGCTCCGGGCGCAGACCAAGCGATCCGCACACTGCCGGCATAAGGCCCTGTCGAGGCCGAGAGATTGGCGATGGTTCCAGGATAATAATAGACGCTCAAAAGGCCGGAGCGATGATGAAAGGAAGAAGAGGTGGCTGTCGTCACGGCCACAGGGCCGATGATGGAATCCTCCTGGAAGGAAGACGACGTCTTGCGGCCGCCGCCGATGCCAAGTCCGTTTCGGGTGTCCATGAAACTCGAGCTGTTCCGCTCGGCGGAAAAGGCCAAAGAGGCCATGACGGCCAAAGACGCCAAAGACGCAATAAGGATTTTCCTCCCAGCCTTTTTGGTCTTCGTGGCCCCTTTGGCCTCCTTGGCTTTCCCCTCATTGGGTTTGACAAAAAAATTCCCGAAGCAAAATTCATCCCCCTCCCTTGCTGGGAGGGCAGTTTTGTGCTTATACATAAGACGCCCCTTCCCTAAAGGGCTACTTAATATCTAACAGAGATTAGGGTGTTTTTGCTTGAAGATTTCACGAATTTCAAAAAATGGAAACGGGGGGGATATGGCGATAAAACGAAGCGCTCCGGCTCCTTGGCCTGAATTTTTCAGTTTGAATTTTTTCGGTTAGTTGACTTTTTTCAGCAGGGACTTAATCCGTGACACAATCTCTATGGGATCAACCGGCTTGATGAGGTAAAGGTCGGCGCCGGCATGCAGGCCCTCGACATGGTCAATGTCCTGCCCGCGCACCGTGAGCATCACGACCGGCAGGGTGCAAAGTTCCTGGTCTTGGCGGATGGCTTGACAAAGTTCCGGGCCATTCATGCGAGGCATGTTCCAATCAATGATAAAAAGATCCGGCGGGCTTCCTTTAATTAACTTTAAAGCCTCTTCGCCGTCCGTAGCCTCAACGATGGTATGCCCTGCCTGGCCGAGAACATAGCTTAAAATCATCCGGAAATCCGGCTCGTCGTCAACGATAAGAATTTTAGCCATAAAAATGTAACTACTCACCTCCCCTGGTCGTCATTCCGGCGAAGGCCGGAATCCAGGCCCTTTTATCTGGATACCGGCTTACGCCGGTATGACGAAGGACCTGAGTAGTTACATAAAAATAAAGTTTAGCAGTATTTGAAACTGATACCCCTAAACGATCGGCACCGTAAAATAAAAAACCGTGCCTCGGCCCGCGGCGTTGGCGCCGGCCCATATCTTTCCGCCGTGCAAATCAATGATCGCCTTGGAGATCGCCAGCCCCAGGCCCGTGCCGCGCGCTCCCTCGGCGTAGCGGTAGGACTCCTTGAACTGCTCAAATTTTCCAAAAAGGCGTCCGTGATGCTCGGGCGGTATACCGGGGCCCGAATCGCGCACCGAAATCTTGATGAAACGCGAATCAGCCATATGGGCCGACACCGCGACACTTCCCCCCTTGGGAGAAAACTTAAAGGCGTTGTCAAGCAAATTAACCAAAACCTGTCGCAAGCGGTCAAGGTCCGCCCGGCAAGGCGGCAAATCCGCGATAATTTCCGCCGCAAACACGATTTCCTTCTGCTTTGCCCTCTCACGGAAAAACTCAACTGTTTCCTCTATTAGAGGCTTAAGAAAAACCCTCTCAAGCCGGCATTCAAGCTTGCCGCGTTCAATTTTTGCCACGTCCAAAAGATCGCTGACAAAACGGTTTAAGCGCTCCATATTTGTTTTCACGCGGATGATGAACGTTTTCCAGCGTTCAAGATCAGCCGTAGCCGGCGCAACTTGGCCGCAGGCGACTTTCTCCAAGTCACTCACCAATACGTCTAAGAACGACTGGCTTGCAGACAGCGGGGAACGGAGTTCGTGAGTTACGGAAGCCGTAAAATCCCGCTTCATTTGATCTAGCTCCTTGAGACGGGCCACCATATCGTTAAACGCCCGCCCGACCGTGGCCAATTCATCGCGGCCGCGAATTGTCACATGAGCGCGGGAATCGCCACGGCCCAAGGCTTCAACCTGCTCTTTTAAATACTGCAATGGATAGACTATCGAACGATAAATAAAAGCGTTCATCACAACCGCCAAAATTACGCCCGCCACAACGATCAACACGGAGGAAAACTTAAGGGTTTCAAAAACATTCTCGGTTTTTTGCCGCTGTTCTTGAACCAATTGAGATTGGCTCTGAAGATAAGCTGCAATGCTCTGACGCAAGGCTCCGGCCACAACGCCGAATCGCTCGGCAGGGCCTCTCGCCGATGAGCGGGAAATCCGGCCCCCGCTCAAAACGCTCGCGGCGCTCTTTAGCATGTCCTCGTACTGCCGGCCCCACGGAATCCCCTGCGTTTTGCCGATTCGCTTGGAATTGGTTTTGGCGAGCGTCTCAAAAATATCTTTCTCTTGAGGATCATTGGAAATCAAATAAAAATCCACCCGCGCCACCTGACGCTCCACATCCGAAGAAAGCTCCCTCAACTCGGTCAGAACCTCGACCGCCTGCACCATTCGGTCGCGATAGCGGCGCTCCATGTCATGCGTCCACAAAAAAAGGCCGCCAATGGAAGCCACCACCGTCACCATCAAAAATGCGGTCCAGGCAAGCTTAGAGCGAATGGTCATATTAAAGAGAAAGGCCAAAGAGGCCAAAAACGCCAATAAGGCCACTGAGGCTAAAAGGGAAATTTTTATTTTCTTGCGTCATTGGCCTCATTGGCGTCTTTGGCCTTGTTTTTATGGTCCGCCTTCCAATAACAGTTGTTCCGCGGTTTCGCGGGCCAAACTAGCGGCCTCCTTATATTGCCTGCCTTGGGCCAGGGCCTGGGCCTTCTCAATCGCCTTGGCGGCCTTAACAGCAACCGGGCTTTGGGCTTTGGCGCCCTGCATAGTCTGCAAAACCTCCTGGGCGAAAGCGATTTCTTTCGCTGTCTCCTCCTTGGCCTTTTCTTCATTGGCCGCCGACAAATCTACCCCAGGCGCCTTAACCGGCGCCGCGACGGCCGGCGCGACAGCGGGCGGCTTAACCTCCTCTTTTTTCTCCAGCTTCACCGCCGGGCTTTCCAGCTTCCCGTCTTGAGCCGCCTTTTTCTCCTTTTCTTGTAACTGCCCAGGTTCTCCTTGCTTGTCATTCCGGCGGAAGCCGGCCGTTCGCAGAGCTCGCGGCACCTCGTGCGCCGGAGGCGCTGATTGGGAATCCAGACCCTCTTGTGATTCCCCTTCACTGGACACCGGCTTTCGCCGGTGTGACGAATCCGAAAGAACCGGGTAAGGCAAGGCGAACGGTTCGTCTCCCTCTTTGACGTTAGCGATCTCTTTCGCCTTTATATCGGACAAGGATGGCAAAAAATCCGTCTTGACCGATACGGGCTCGACCGGTTTAGGCCACGCCGAGGAACGCACCGCGGCAGGGTAAAAAACGCCTGTCGAAATCTTCGCTCTCCGCCCTGACCCCAGGCCCTTAAAACCAGACCCCAGCATCACTCCGGCAAAACAGCCAACGCCCAAGCAAACCGCCGCGGCCAACGCTGATTTCCAAAGCGCGATTCTTTGGCGCAGTTTCCAGGCAATCCGCGAACGCCAATCATCGGCAACGCCGGCCTGTGACCGCGAGCGCGCGGTCTCGAACGGGTCTTCCTCGAACAATTCCTCGATGCGTTCAATGCATAGCTCAGCGTCAAAAAGCCGCCCCTCAGAAGCCGGCGCTTTTTTTTCGGATAAACCTTCCCCCCATTCCTCGTTTGGCATATCCATCCCCTCTAACCTTGTAACTCCAAAATCAACGCAATTCAATAAGGAAATTCCGTAACACTTTAGCCGTATGAAGTTTTCTCCTTGTGCTCATGGTTCGACAAGCTCACCATGAGCGGCTCACCATGAGCGGCTTACAATGAGTGGCTTACAATGAGTGGCTTACAATGAGTGGCTTACAATGAGTGGCTTATGCTGCGCCACGGACAAACCCCGCTCATCCTGAGCTTGTCGAAGGGTGAGCGCCCAGGAGGACAAACTTCGCTCCGCTCTTTTCCGTCTTTCCCCCTTGACATCCAATCGTTTGTGGGTTATTTATTTAAGTGATGGCTGAAGAATCGTCGTCTTCTTTTTCCGGGGCCGATATCGGCCAGATTACGAGCCTGGAAGCGGCGCAGGTGGCGTTGCGTTGGTTAAGCGAAAAACAAAGCTCTCTCGATGGAGAAAATAGGGAGCTTCGCTCCAAATTCGAAGCCGTCACCGCGGTCCAAGAAGAAAAGCAAAAACAGCTCGAGGTCTTAAGCCACGCGTTGCAAGAGCGGGGATCGAGACTCCAGGAGCAGGAGGTCTTTTTTAAGAAGCTCGGCGCCACCTATCAAATCCTTTCCGAAGGAAAACTTGACATCAGTCTGATCGTGCAAAAACAACTTGAGCTCGACACCCTGCAAAAACGGCTCATCGAAGAACACCAGCACCGCCTCGTGGACCTGGAACGCTCCCAACAGCAAATCCAAGAGCGCTGGCACGAGCGATTGTTGGAACTGGAATCCCAATACGCCGAAAGGCTCAACGGCGCGCGCCGGCAATTCGAGTCCCTGCGCCGCGCCCAGGACGGCGCCGGCCAAGAGCAAATCAAAAAAATGGAGGAGCATTTTAAGGACAATGAGGCCCGGCTGGCCCAAGAAAAAGAACGCCTGACACAAGAGTCGTCCCAAAAAAAATTGGAGATGGAGGCGGCGCTCGCGCAAAAAGAATCCGCCAATGAGCAGGAATTTGAAACTCTAAAAACCCGGCTTTGCCACGACGTCGAAGCGGAACGCGCGGCCATGGCCAAACAATCAGACGAACGGCAAAAAATCATGGCGGCAACGTGGACCCAGGAAAAGACCCGACTGGAGGAAGACCTGCGCCGGCATCAAGCATTAGCGGCGCAACGGCAGGAACAATTAAGGGCCAGCGAAGAAACGACGGCCAAATTACAATCCAGCTACCACGATGAAGTGGTGTCTAAAATCGCGGCCTACGAAGAGACCTACCGCCGGCGTCTCGAGGAGATCGAAGCCAGGGAGCGCGACATGGCCACGCGATACCTGGCCCGCCAACAGGAACTTGAGACCGCCCTGAATTTAAGACAGCGCACCCTCGATGAACAAGCGACAACGCTCAAATCGAGGACTCATGAAAACGAGCAGGAACTGCGGGCGAATTTCGACAGGGAAAAAGCCCTGTTGGACGAAGAGCTTCGCGCGGCCCTGGAAACCTCCCAGGGCTTGACACGCCAGATTCATGAGCTTGAGGAGGCCAGGCTTCAAGAAGCCATGCGTCTGGAGGCCGAGCGCGACAACTTGGCTGAGGAACTGCGGCGCGAAAAAGAGACCGCCGAAACAGTGCGCCGCGACAGGGAAGCGATAAGGCAAAATTATCAAACGCGCGTGGAAGCGGCCACGCAGGAGCTCGCCGCGGCCAAAATGGCTTACCAACGGCTCGAAAGCTCTCACAAGGAGCTTGAATCCAAAATGGCTCAATGGAAAGCGGAGCAGGATCAGGAAGTGATGAAAAAATCGGGAGGGCTGGAAACCGAGCACCGAGCCAGGATTGAACAGATTGACCGCGAGAGCGCGCGTCGCGAAGGCGAGTTTGCCCAGCGCGACAAGGCGCTCGCGGCTGAGCACGAACGCCTGTATCAAGACATTGAAAAACGCCGCCTAGAGCTCGATGAATTAGAGCACGTGCTCATCAAACGCCTTGAAGATTTAGAAGCCTCCAAGCAGTCCAAAGAGCGCGAGTGGCACGAACGCGAGGAGGAACTGCGCCGCAGGGACCAGCAATGGAGCCAGCATCGTTCGCGCCTGGAAAGAATTTACCATGAGAAAGCCGCTACGCTCGAGGAAATGAAACACGAGCTCTTAAAAGAGATTGACACTTATAAAAATGCCAAAATAAAGTAACTACTCAGGTCCCTCTGCGTTTGTCATACCGGCCTGCGCCGGTATCGAGATTAAGAGGGTCTGGATTCCGGCCTACGCCGGAATGACGAGGAGGGAGGACCTGAGTAGTTACCTAGCGTGGAGGTGGAGGAATTATGCCTGAGACACAACCCGAAAGATTAAAAGGGAACGGCGAAATCCATTTGACGGATGTTTGGAGCCGATTAGACGGGATCTGCCGCAAACTCTGGGACGAAGACCGCGTGGCCGCGGTAAGCCTGCAGGCTTTAATTGAAGAGTTCCGCGGCGAAATCAACCGCGCCGAGCAAATGATGACCTCCTATAAAAAAGCGATCCAGGAACAACGCCAGACATTAGAAACCGTCATGACGGCGCGCCATCAGCAGGAAATCTCCAAATTTCAAGACCAACTGCGTTTGGGCCGCGAGGAAATCGTTTCCTTGAACGAAACGCTCAAGCAGGAACAGGCCAAAAACACGGAACTCCGACAGGCCCTTGACGCGAAGGAGCAGGATCTCGACGCGACCAAAGACGCCTCCTTGAAGCGCGAGACTGAAATGGACGCGAAGCACGCGGCCAAAATGCGCGAACTCTACGACGAACTGGAGAAAAAAGAAGCGACGTCCGAATCCCTCTGGACAAAACAAAGAAAGCAGTGGGAGGCTGAGCACCAGGAAAAAGTCGTGACCCTCGATCAAAAAGAAAAAACAATGGCCGAGCGGTCCAGGGCCCTGGAAAAAGATTACCAAGGAAAAATCGCCGAGATTCAAAAAAAATACGAAAGCCTTCTTGAAAATCTCAAGGCGCGGACCACGACCCTGGAACACGAATCGAACCAGAAGGAGATGGACCTCATCAACGCCTATAACCAGCTCAAAAAAGACCTGGACTTAAAGGATGATCGGCAAAACAAATCGGAGGAAGCTCTGCGCCAACGCGAGACTGAATTCGCCGAGCGCTCACGACGCCTTGAGGAGGACTACCGCAAAAAACAGGCGGAGTTGGCTACTCTTAAGGAAACCCTCAAAGCCGAGGTGTCCAAAATCGTGCGCGATTACCGAATCAAACAGGAATCAGGGCAAGGCCAATAAAAAAAGGCCAAGAAGGCCAAGAAGGCCAAGGACGCCAATGAGGCCGGAGAAAAATGGATAAAAAGAATGTTCCGAATCGTCTTGAATTAATTCTTGAGGAATACCAAAATAGGGTCAAGGAAAAAGGCCTGTCTTTGGGACCGCCCACGCCGGGCTTAGTGATGATTAAAGATTCGATCGCCAGAGAACATCAAAAGCTGGAAAAGGAAATTCAGGGCGTGCTTCAGGAACTCTCCGCCCTGAAAAACAACTGGTCGCTTCCGGGGGAACAACTTTCACCAACAGAAAATGCCGACCCTGACAAAGAAACCTATGCCGAAAAACCGGCCCCCCCCATGCGCGAAGAAGGCCATCAGGGCCAAGAGCGCATGGCCATAAGGAAAGAACAAGGCTTCCTGTCCAAAGTCAAAAGCTGGTTCTCTTAAAAAAGTTGTAATACTTTAGCGGTCTGAAGTTTCCCGCTCATCCTGAGCCTGTCGAAGGATGGGCGTT
>CAYHKQ010000067.1:0-12314 GCA_964357255.1 uncultured Elusimicrobia bacterium | reverse complement strand
AGGCTCGAGATGGAAAAATTCTTTGTTTCGTCAACCCGCATTATTGGGTCAATCCGCAGGACCACCAGGATCTCCGGGCCGAAATGGATCTCCTTAAATCCGAAGTCCGAGCCTTAAGGGCCGGGCTGGGCTCCGACAAATCCCCCAGCAACGGACGATAAAATAATCACGGCCCGGGAACAAGCCGGCGGCCGGCCCCGGTTTGAGTTGCGGCGCGGGTTAGGAAGTCGAGGACCTGGGCGGGGGCGGCTAAGCCCTCGATCACAAATCCTTCGCGCTCGGTCTCGAAACGAAGGCGGCTGGGAAATTCGGCCAAGAGCCAACTTGCCAATTTGGCCTTGGACTCGGATTGCGGCGAAAATTCAAACCGGACGCGGCCCTCCCCAAGCCCTTCGATCGCCCCCAGGCCCAAACGCCGCCCAGCCAGGCGCAATCTCAAAAGCGCGCGAAGCTCCCGGGCCTCAGGCGGCACGAAGCCGCAACGGTCTTTGAGTTCCTTGAAAATCTTTTCAATCTCCCCCTCGCCACGGCATTGCGAGAAGCGCCGGTAATACGATACGCGCTCCATTTCGCTGGGAAGATAATCCTCAGGCAAGAAGGCCGCGATATCTAAAACCACCTTGGGCCAATCATGGGCTTGGATTCGCTGATCGCCGGCCGACTGCCGTCGGTCGTCGCGAAGGTTATTCATTTCTTCCTGAATCAACTTTGAATACAGCTCAAGCCCCACCTTAGAAACAAAACCATGCTGGCGAACCCCCAGCATATCTCCGGCGCCTCGGATTTCCAAATCCCTCAAAGCCAGACGCATGCCGCAACCGAGCTCGCCGAATTCCCGAATGGCGTTCAAGCGCTCCTTGGCCGTGGCGCTCAAATCCCCCCACTCTTTAGCGCGCGGATAGAAAAAATACGCGTAAGCCTTGACGTCCTTTCTGCCGATGCGCCCTCGCAACTGATAGAGCTGGGCCAGACCAAAGTTCTGCGCTTCCTCGATAATGAGCGTATTGACCGTCGGAATATCAAGGCCCGACTCAATAATCGAAGAAGCGACCAGAACATCAATCTCGCGCTCCAAAAAACGTTGCATGGCGCGCTCGACCTGGGCCGCGCTCATTTGGCCGTGGCAGATCGCGGTGCGAAGGCCGGGAATCAAAATCTCGAGCTCACGGGCAAGACCGGGGAGTTTGGCGATGTCGTTTAAAACATAAAACACCTGCCCGGCGCGGCCCAACTCATAGCGAATAGCGCGCGCGGCCAATTCCTGCTCCCAGGGTCCCAGCCAGGTCTCGATGGGCAAACGGCCCACAGGAGGGCTCTCGATCACGGAGATATCTTTAATACCGGAAAGGGCCGAGGAAAGCGTTCTTGGAATCGGCGTGGCCGAAAGGCTCAAGGTGTGCGCCGTCGCGCTCAAAAACTTCAAACGCTCTTTGGCCTTGACGCCGAAGCGATGTTCCTCGTCAACGATCAAAAGGCCGAGATTTTTAAAACGCACATCCGCGCTTAAAAGACGATGAGTTCCGATAGCGATATCAATCCGGCCTTTTTTCAAAAACCCGATGGAGCTCTTGATATCTTTAGACGAGGTAAACCGCGAAAAAAGACCGATACTGACCGGATAGGACACAAAACGGGAAAGGAAACTCCTGTAATGCTGGTCAGCCAGAATCGTGGTGGGAGCCAGCAGGCACACTTGCGCGCCATTGGTCACGGCGCGGAAAGCGGCGCGGATGGCCACCTCGGTTTTGCCAAAACCCACGTCGCCCACCACCAGGCGCTCCATGGGCCGCAGGCCCTCCATGCCGCGCGTCACCTCGCCGATGGCTTTGATCTGATCCGGCGTTTCTTCATAGGGAAAACTTTCAGCAAATTCTTTTTCCCAATGGCTCGTGGCCGACATCCGGGCCGCGCCAAGGGTAGAGCGCTTGGCCATGAGTTTTAAGAGGTCCTGGCAAAATTTTCTGACATCCTCGCGCACGCGGCCTTTGACGGCCTCGAAGCTTCGCGCATCCAGGCTCGACAGACGCGGGGTTTGGCGCGCGCCAACCGTGACATATTTATGAATCCAGGCCAAATCCTCGGGGTTGACGAAAAGGCGGTCGCTCCTGGCGAATTCCAGACGTAAAAACTCCCCGTGGGGACGGCCTTCCATGTCCTTGACGCGTTCTAAACCCCTGTAACGACAAATTCCATAAATCTCATGAACGACATAGTCGCCGAGTTTGAGCTCCAACAGGCTTTCTTGAAACGACTTCGTCCGCTTGGGGCCTCCCGCGCCTCGGCGCGAGCTAATAGGGCCGGCCACCCGCACGGGAATTCTGCTAAAAATCTCGGCCGTGTTGACGAGCCAAAATTTCTTGCCGTCATCCCGGCATCCCCCGCCCAAAGCGCTCACCGACCATCGGATGGGAATATTGGCAACGCCTGCCTCCCGCGCGGTTTCACCGATGAGCTCACGCGCCCTCTCTTCGTCGCCAAGAGTGGGGGCCGCTAAACGCAGGGAATACCCCCGCTCGGCCAAAGAAACCGCCTCTTGAAAAAAAACTTTGACGCTACCGGCAAACGGGACGTTCGCGACGACAGGGAAGCTCAAAGCGCCTTCTTTGAAAGCGCCAAAAACAGCGCCCTCTTGAGCGGCAAGCCAGGGCCCCACGTGCGCGGCCAATTCCGGCTTCTCGTACACCACGGAACACTGGCCAAGATAAGCGCCCAAATCTCCCCCCTGGCCCCCGTTCACGGGTAAAATCAGGGCTTCACTGAGAAATCCCTCGGATTCCTGGCTGATCGGGTCAAAAAGGCGCAGGGTTTCCACTGTGTCGCCGCGAAAAAGAACCCGTATAGGCGCCGCGTGCGCGGCGCCGAAACAGTCCACCACTTGGCCGCGCAGGGCAAACTCGCCCACGTTCTCCACCATGTCCACTCTCTTAAATCCAAATTCCGCAAACCGCTCCGAGATCTCCCGCCGGGTTATGACGGCGTCCGGGACGAGCACAAGGCGCCTAGCGGCAAGGCCGTCGGGGCTCTGACACTCGCGCGTGAGGGCAAAAAAAGAACCGGCCAATCCGTCCAACTCTCCCCGGGCCAGCCGGTCTTGCGCGTAAATCCGCTCGCCCTCGTCGCGGTCCGGAAAAAAGGCCAGCCTGGGACGGGGCAAGCCCAGCAGATCGCCCAGGGAATCGAGTTCGCGCAAAAAATCCCTGGCCTCCAACTCATGGGAAAAAACAAAAACCCATCGGGATTTCGGCGTCTGGCTAATAATGTAATTTAAGACGATGTAGGGATGAAACGAGTTGCGGATCGAGTGCATAACAGCGGCTAAACGGCCAAGCGGTTCACTCTCACAAAAAAGTTCCTTGATTCTCTCGACCGCTAAATCAATAGGTCCCGCTCGTCAATCAGGCCGATGGGAAATCCCCGGCCGTCGACGACGGGAGCGTTATCAAAATTTTTATTTTTAAAAAGTCGCGCCGCGTCCTCTAGGGTCGCTTTCGGGGACAGGGCCATCGGTTTTTTCGTCATGACGTCCCGAACCGGGCGGTCCAAAAGAAAAACGCCGTTTTCTCGCTCTTTTCCCTTTCGATGGAGATAGCGGCGCAAATCCCCGTCCGTAAAAAATCCCGCAAGCCGGCCCCTGTGGTCCACCACGCTGGCCGCGCCCGATCGCGTCTTCGTCATCACAAAAAGCGCCTCGCGCACGTCGGCCGCTTCGCGCACAATGGGATTGGCCGCTCCTCGGCGCATGACATCTTCAACCAATAAATTCAGCCGCCGCCCCAGCGCGCCGCCCGGATGAAAACGGGCAAAATCCTCCCTGCCGAACCCCTTGGCTTTCATTAAAGCCATGGCCAAAGCATCGCCCAAGGCCAACATGGCCGTAGCGCTGGCCGTGGGCGTTATATTGTAAGGGCAGGCTTCCCTGCGCACAGGGGCATCGAGCGTCACGTCCGACTCCTTGGCCAGGCGCGAACTGCGATACCCCGTAATCGCGACAATGGGGATTTTCAAGCGCCGCAGAAAAGGCAAAAGTTTCTTAAGCTCTTCGGTTTCACCGGAAAAAGACAAGGCCAAAACAGCGTCATTCCCGTCAACCAAACCCAAGTCGCCATGAAGGGCTTCCGACGGATGCATAAAAATCGCGGAAGTGCCGGTGGAAGTAAGCGTCGCGGCCAATTTCCTGCCGATCAGACCGGACTTGCCGACCCCGATGACGATAACGCGGCCACGAATGTTTTTTAAGCGATCAACAGCGCGAAGAAAATCTTGCCCCAACGCCCGCCGGGTTACCCGTAATCCGGCCTCCTCGATCTTAAAAACTTTCCTAGCTAGAGCAAGTAGATGGGCCGTTTTCGTCTCACGCCTCACGTCTCGCTCACTTCTTGAGCCACGGCGTCATTTCCGGCGGCAGTTCACGAAGATGCATAGGGGGCGGCATCTGCCTTAAAATCGCGTCAATCGCAAAATAGGCGACGATCAAAACCGCATAAATTACGCCCAGGGTCTTGAGATGCCATTTCCACGTCGGCAACCACAGAGGCGGAGAAGACAAATCATAACCGCATTTCTTGCACGTTTTCGCTTTCGGCTTATTTTCCCCTTTACAGACGGGACAAGGGACGAATGGAGCCTCAGGTTTTCCTCTCCCGGGCGGTTGGATTTGCGATTGCATTTGAATTTGTTTATCGGCCATTTTTAACTATAGCATCAATCCCCATCAATTGCCTCCACAGGGGCCCAACGTCGCCGAGCCCAAGAGTATTGGGGCCGTCGCATTTGGCCCGGGACGGATGAGGGTGCGTCTCAAAAAAAATCCCGGCGATACCCACGCCCGCAGCGGCCCGGGCCAAGGGCGCGATATAGCGCGCCAAACCACCGGTTGAAGTTCCCTTCCCGCCCGGAAGTTGCAAAGAGTGCGTCGCGTCATAAATCACGGGCGCGCCCAATCCCCTCATAATAGCCAAGGAGCGCATGTCCACCACAAGATTGTTATAGCCGAACATAAAACCGCGCTCGGTCAGCATGACCCGGCTGTTGCCGGCCGACGCCACCTTATCAATAACATTGGAACATTCCCAGGGGGACATGAACTGGCCCTTCTTAACATTGATAACTCGCCCGGTTTTGGCCGCGGCCGCGATCAAATCCGTCTGCCGGCTAAGGAAGGCCGGTATTTGCAAAATGTCCGCCACTTTGGCCGCTAAGGATGCCTGCGCCGGTTCGTGAATGTCGGTCAACACCGGCACGCCAAGCCGGCGCCGAATTTTTCCCAAAATTTCCAAACCTCTTCGCGCGCCCAATCCCCGCCAAGAGCGCGCCGAGCTTCGATTCGCCTTGTCGAACGAAGCCTTAAAAATAAATCCCACGCCAAGCCCCTGAAAAATTTCCCGAAGCTCCGAGGCGACTTTAAAGGTCAGCTCTTCCGACTCAATGGAACAACATCCGCCGATTGCGATCAACGGCCGGCTATTGCTGATTTTAACCGGCCCAATGGCGATCTCAGACAAGACCTTACTCATGCAAATTTCTCAATTTTCCTTTCGCTAGAAAGATCCCTTTTCATTAATTCTTCAGCGCGGCGGAGATGAAATCGCGAAAAAGCGGGTGGGGATCTAAGGGGCGCGAGCGCAGTTCGGGATGAAATTGCACGCCGACAAACCACGGGTGATTTTTGATTTCGATGATTTCGGCAAGTTTTTTCTTGGGATAAACCCCGGAAACAACCAGACCCCCTTTCTCCAAATCTTCCCGGTAGCGATTATTAAGCTCGTAGCGGTGGCGGTGGCGCTCCAAAATTTCGCCGGCGTTATAGGCCTTAGCGGCCAGGGAGTGGCGTTTGAGGCGGCAGGGGTAATTACCCAGGCGCATCGTGGCGCCCATTTGGCGAACGGCCTTTTGCTCTTTGAGCAAATCAATGACGGGATGACGGGTCTTCGCGTCAAACTCGGTGGAATGAGCGCCCTTCCAGCCTAAGACATGGCGCGCGAATTCCACGGTTGCCACCTGAAGGCCCAGGCATATGCCAAAAAAAGGAATCTTCTTCTCGCGGGCGATGCGGCAGGCCTCGATTTTACCCTCGATGCCGCGGTCCCCGAAACCCCCGGGCACTAAAATTCCGCGCGCCGAGGAAAGGTCGGCTTCAAGGCCGGCCGACTCCGTGTCCACGTATTGCACGCGGACCTTGGCCCGATTGGCCACGCCGCCGTGGGCTAAGGCCTCCCATATAGATTTATAGGCGTCCTTAAGCTCGGTATACTTTCCAGCCACATGAATCGTAATTTCATGATCGGGATTCTTGTAAATTTCCACCATTCGCGACCAGTGATCCAAGTCGCGATGGCGGGCGCGGGATCTCAAAAGCATCAAAATCTGCTCGTCCACGCCCTGGCGGGCAAACATCAGCGGCACCTCATAAATACACGAGACGTCCGAGGCGTCAATCACCGCTTCCTTGGGCACGCTGGTGAAAAGCGATATTTTGGCCTTGAGCTCCTCTGAAATTCTGCGGTCGGCCCGGGCAATAATGATATCCGGGTCAATGCCGATCTCGCGGAGTTTGTTGACGGAGTGCTGAGTAGGCTTAGTTTTCAACTCTTCGCTTGCCGCCACGTACGGCAGAAGGGTCACATGAACATAGACCACGTTATCACGGCCATAGTCAAGCCGCCATTGGCGGGCCGCCTCCAAAAACGGCAGGCCCTCGATGTCGCCCACCGTGCCGCCAACCTCGATAATGACCACGTCCGCCTTCTGCCCAATAAGCGCCATGCGGCGTTTGATCTCGTTGGTCACATGGGGAATGATCTGGACTGTTTGGCCCAGAAATTTCCCCTCGCGTTCGGCTTTAATTACGGACTCATAAACCTGGCCCGCTGTGACATTGTTCTCGCGCAACATATCGGCATGGGTAAAGCGCTCGTAATGGCCCAAATCCAAATCAGTCTCCGCGCCGTCGGCCGTAACGTAAACTTCGCCGTGCTGATAAGGATTCATAGTGCCGGCGTCCACGTTAATATACGGATCGAGCTTTAAGAGTGAAACGCGAAGTCCGCGCGATTTGAGCAAACAGGCAATGGACGCCGCGGCAATGCCTTTGCCGAGCGAACTCGAAACACCGCCCGTGACAAAAATATATTTCGCGCTCATGGCCCCCCCTCGTTCGCTTGCCGCGCGCCGAGCGCGCCCAGAAGTTCGGCGCGGCTGACAGTTGCGGTGCCCACCTTGCCCACGACAATGCCGGCCGCGGCGTTGGCCAGACGCGCGCTATGAGCCGGCTTGGCCCCGGCCACGCGGCTTAAGGCATACGCGGCAATCGCCGTGTCTCCAGCGCCGGTCACGTCAAAAACTTCCTTCGCCGTCGTCGGAATGTGCGCGACCGAAATAGCCCGCGAGCCGTGAGAATTAGGCTCAAATAAGGTCATTCCCCTGGATCCCCGCGTGATAATTAGCTCTTTGAGCCGGAGCAAGGACAAAATTTTTGCGCCGACGGCCTCGACGTCTGCGTCGTCCGAACGGGGAAGCCGGCCCATGCCAAGAAAAGCCTCGACGGCATTTGGGGTGACGCAAGTGACATTTTTGTACAGCCTCATGTTCTCCGGCTTAGGATCCACGAAAATCATCAGGCCGGAACGTCGGCACTTGCCGACAAGCCACGAGACAAGCTTAGGGGTAATCAGTCCCTTGCCATAATCGGATAAGATGACGGCGTTGACGCGGGGAAGAATGGGGCCCAAGACGTCCAACAGTCGCGTCTCAAATTCCGAAGAAATAGAGGCGCTCGATTCCCTGTCAAAACGGACCACGTGCTGTTGGCCGGCGATCACGCGAGTTTTAAGGCTCGTAGGCCGGGACGGGTCGAGCAAAATTCCCTCGACGTTAATTCCTCGGTATTCAAAATCCCGGACCAACTTTTCGCCGCACGCGTCCATGCCCACGATGCCGCCGGCATAAACCTTCGCGTCGAGCGCCACAAGATTAAAAATCACATTACCCGCGCCGCCCGGGCAGTCTTCCTCGCGCCCAACCTGCACCACGGGCACGGGGGCCTCAGGCGAAATACGGCTGACCTCCCCCCAAATAAAACGATCCACCATCAAATCGCCGATCACCAAAAGATTGCAACGGGCGAAACCGTCCACGATCTTTTTAGCGCTTGCCATAGACAACGCGGCGGACATTCTATCCGCTCTCCACCAGCGCTTGAGCTAAAAGCGGCAGTAAAATTTCATGATGACCCGTGAAGTTAAACGCGGAACGCCGGGAAGTTTCTTGCGTCGGGCGCTCGAGGATATTGACCCGCGCCCGATAATGAAGAATCATGTCGAAATTCGCGGTGGTCAAATTTGGAAACTTGACTCCAAGATTCTTGTTAATGGCCAGCGCCTTCAAGAACACCTCAGGCATTAAAACCGCGGAGCCAAAATTCATCACCACGCCGCCGGACCCCAAATCCCGCACGATCTCGGCTAAGCGCCGAAAATCCTGAAAGCTCGCCCCGCCCCAGGCCGCGCCGTCGCACGACGGATGCTGATAAATAATATCCGTGCCAATGGCCGCGTGAACGCTAATGGGCACGCCCAACTCCCATGCGCGCGCAAACAGGCTCAATGATTTATTCGGAAATTGACTCTCGGAAATACGCCGCCCAATGGCGCGGCCCAAGCCCTCCCCGCTACTGGCGGCCTCCTTGGCCCAGGCGTTCAAATATTCCGCCGTTTCCCTGGCGAATCCGAAAGTGCCATTTTTCAAAGCCACGGCCACGTCTTCGCTCGTCCGCCCGGCGTAGGCGATCTCAAAATCATGAATCACTCCGGCGCCGTTGCAGGCCAGCGCCGTAACCCATTCGCGCTCCATCAGGCTGATCAAATAGCGGGACAGGCCCGTTTTAATGACATGGGCCCCAAACATCAAAAGAACGGGATGCTTTTTCCGGCGGGCTTGCGCGAGCCTTTCAACCAACAACCGCAAATCACGGACAGCCAAAATATCCGGCAGTCCTTGCCAAAAATTCCTGAAACTTGCCCCCCGCTTGGGCTCGCGCCCCAAAAGATCGAGCCTAATCTTGCTGGGACGGCGCGCCAAAGGGACAAGGCGGACGGAATTAAAATCGAGAGGAGTTTTGCCGATGTCGAGCCTGGCCTTGGAAGGTTTTCTCAGACTAAGGGTCTTGGCGCTAACCGGCATTTGGCTTTTTCTTCATCATCATGGTCCATTCGCCGGCGCCTACGGTTTCACCTTTTTGATTGATAATTTTGACTCCCATCACGACCAGACCCTGGGCCCCAAGTCCGCGCGTCTTAATCACGGTGAACTCCCCTCTGATCGTGTCGCCGAAAAGAACGGGCTTCATAAATTTCCATGTAAGCCCGACAAATCCCACCACGCTTTCGCGAATGAACCCCAGGTTGTCCGCCAATCCGGTCAAAACGGAAAGTCCCAAAAGCCCATGGGCGATGCGTTGGCCAAAGATGGTCTTCTTGGCGTACTCGATATCGGCGTGAAGGGGATTAAAATCCCCGGACAAGCACGAAAAATTAACCACGTCCGTCTCTGTGATCGTCCGGGCCGTGGTCCCGATCGTCATGCCCGGCAGATATTCCTCAAAATATAATGATTTATCCATGATTGGATTATAAATAAAACCGATACATTCGTATAATCCCATTATGCCACCAAAGAAAAAATCCTCCGCTCAGCCATTTGGCCTGAGAGCATTCCAGGAAATCCTGGAGCGAACCCTCGATGCTTTAGAGCAAAGAGTTACCGGCAGGCTAAAAAACGATCTGGCTACAAAAGAGGATATTCAGGCCATCAGAGATGATATGGCTACGAAAGAAGATCTCCGGAGGCTGGAAACAAAAATAGATGGAATGCTGACCCGCCAAGAATTCTTAAACGTTTTTGAGCGATACACGAAACTCCACCAAAAAACGCACGTTACGATCGAAGAGCGGCTCATCAAAATCGAATCCACCATTCCCGTCAACTAACCCCCCGCCCAATCATCCTTGCAAAATAACGAAACAACCGCGCCGAAGACGTCCCCGTTTTCATCTCAGCGCCGCGTTTTCTCTAAACTGGAAAAGAGCCAAAACAAGATCGCGCAACAGCGGCATACGGGGGACGGGCCGGCCGGCTAGTTCCTGGAGCGTGGTTGCGGCGGGCCGAAGCTCGGGGGATAACTGATTGTTGACGTTAAGACCCACGCCAACGATGAGCCAATCGTAGGAGGCGGAATTTGGAGTTAGGGTTTGGGGGTTGCAAGAGAGGCCGGAAATACTGCCATCGAGCAGAAGGCCGCAGACTTTCTTAAATTGGCCGCCTTTGGCGCGGGCTAAGACGTCGTTGGGCGCTTTGATCTCAAATTCCAATTCAGGCAAATGCCCTTTTAAGACCTTGACTATAATTTGAGCGCAAGCCTGGGAAAACACCCCGGATTGATCCAGTCCGAAACTGGGTTTTATAATCAGAGAAAACCAAAGCCCGCCGGATGCCGAATGCCAAAAATCCCCCCGGCGACCATAGCCCGCTGTTTGGATTCGGGCGACGACCAGGGTTCCCCCCGGCGCGCCCTGGTCCCGAAGGCGTTTGGCCTCGATCTGGGTGGAGCCAATTTCATCATAATGAAAGACCCGCCAGACGATGGCTTTGAGCCCGGGGAAAACTTTTGACGCTTTCGTTAAATAGCGCTCGATGGCCCCGGATTCTTCGTTTTTTATTTGACTCCCGCAAGGCGCTGTTGAGGGCGATAGGCGAGCGTTAAGGCGCGGGAACCATCGGGATCGAGATACCAATTCTTTTTGGCCCAAACCCAACGCATGGAAAAATCAACGCTCGTGGGTTTACCGTGGTAAAAAACAGAATCGTCGAGCTTGCCTTCCTGGCGCATAAGCTCGATTAATTGCGAGAGCACCTCCTCGCTCGCAATCCCAACTCCACGGAATTTGACCGACGCGTCCACGTAACCGATTGTGAAATTCTTAAAAATATTAGGTGAAAACTTCCAGACATAATGCTCCCGGTCCGTCCAATAGCTCGGCCCGAGCTCAAACAACCTGGCCGTCAGGCGGTAGGATCCCGGCTTAATGGAGTCCACTGTTCCGGAGGAAGAAACCATCTGCCAAAACTCCAAATGCGAAAAACCCGCGATTTTGCCCGAAGGATGAGTGAAGGTCCCCAGCATCCCAAGCGCCTCCTCGCCCGACATTTCAGAGCTGGAAGAAAGAGCCTGGGTCATGGCCGCGCCAAACTCGCCCACGCGGCGTTCCAAAAGCGCGATGTCATTCGTAATCCGCCGCTGGACATACGAACGGCCCCATTGATACCCTCCGATTAAAACCGCCAGAAAAACCAGAAACTTCAGCACGGCTCTATTTTACAGATTTACTCTTGAATAATGAAAATTCTTGGGTTAAAGTGTTAATGAGGTTCAAAAAGGAATTTTTTCTTAATGCGTTACAAAGCGTATTGTTACGGACAGATCGTGGGCCCTATGGAGCCCTCCGAGCTAAAACAACAATCCTGGTTTGACGAGAATACCCTGGTTTGCCCGGAAATAAAATCCGGCCTCAATGCCTCGGATTGGAAAAAAGCCCTGGAATGGGGCGATCTCCTCGGTCCGGGAGATTTGATCGAAGCGGCTAAGAAAAAAGAGGAAATCCAAAATCAGAAAGCTCCCCCCGGGGCCCCCCCGGCGCCGGATTTGGTCGCACAAATCAAAGAAATTGCCCAGACTTTGCAGATCGTCAGAAACAAAATCGAAAACTTTGAAGATCAGCTCGCGGGGCAACGGGAGTCGTCCAATGAACTGCGTGGATTGCTCGGCGTGGCGGATAAGACAAGCCAGGTCGCGGACCTCTACAACGCAACCAAAACATTGGCTTGCAAATTCGAAGAATTAGAGAAGAAAATAGCATCTCTCGCCCACGACGGACAAAAACAAAAAGAAGAAATCACTCAAAACGCGCTGATGGATTTAATCAACGCCGAACGAAGCAAGAGCGCGGCTCAAATCGAAAAATTACGCGCGGATTGGGCCAGCCTCTCAAAAACCGTCGAGACGCTAGAAAACCGTTTAGCGGCGAGCAAGGCGCCGAACCCCGAACCCGCGCCGGCCGCAGTAGCGCCTGCGGCGAGCAAAGCGCCCGTGGCCGCCGTCCAAGAGCCAAAACCGCTCCTGAGGAACGAGCCGGCCAAACCCGCGCCAGCGCCGCCTGATCTCGCGCCCCCAATAATAAAGAATTCTCAAATGGAACAAAAAAAATACATTAAAAAACCACCCGCGCCGGCGCCGGCAAAAAAAGCCGTCAAGGCGAAAAATA